>JAIEOJ010000187.1 GCA_019750575.1 Rhodocyclaceae bacterium
GAATACCGCAAGTACATCGAGAAGGATGCCGCGCTGGAGCGCCGCTTCCAGAAGGTGCTGGTGGACGAGCCCACGGTTGAATCGACGATTGCCATCCTGCGCGGTCTCAAGGAAAGGTACGAGCTGCACCACGGCGTGGAAATCACCGACCCGGCCATCGTGGCCGCAGCCGAGCTGTCGAACCGCTACATCACCGACCGCTTCCTGCCGGACAAGGCCATCGACCTGATCGACGAGGCTGCCTCGCGCATCAAGATGGAAATCGATTCCAAGCCGGAGTCGATGGACAGGCTCGACCGCCGCATCATCCAGCTCAAGATCGAACGCGAAGCCGTCAAGAAGGAAAAGGACGAAGCCTCCAAGCGCCGTCTCGGCCTGATCGACGAGGAAATCGCCCGCCTGTCCAAGGAGTATTCGGACCTCGAGGAAATCTGGAAGGCCGAGAAGGCCCAGGTCCAGGGCTCCGCGCACATCAAGGAAGAGATCGAGAAGCTCCGGATTGAAATGGCCGAGCTGCAACGCAAGGGTGCCTTCGACAAGCTCGCCGAGCTGCAGTACGGCAAGCTGCCCAAACTGGAGGAACAGTTGAAGGCGGCCGAGAAGGCCAATGTGAATTCGCAGCCCAATAAGCTGCTGCGCACCCAGGTCGGCACCGAGGAAATCGCAGAGGTCGTCTCGCGCGCCACCGGCATTCCCGTGTCGCGCATGATGCAGGGCGAGCGCGAGAAGCTGCTGACCATGGAAGACAAGTTGCATCAGCGCGTGGTCGGCCAGGACGAGGCGGTACGTCTCGTGTCCGACGCCATCCGTCGTTCGCGTGCCGGTCTCTCCGACGAGAACAAGCCCTACGGTTCCTTCCTCTTCCTCGGCCCCACGGGCGTCGGCAAGACCGAGCTGTGCAAGGCGCTGGCCGGCTTCCTCTTCGACGCCGAGGATCACCTGATCCGCATCGACATGAGCGAGTTCATGGAGAAGCACTCGGTTGCCCGCCTGATCGGCGCGCCGCCCGGATACGTTGGCTACGAGGAAGGTGGTTACCTGACCGAACAGGTGCGCAGAAAGCCGTACTCAGTGATTCTTTTCGACGAAGTCGAGAAGGCCCACCCGGACGTGTTCAACGTGCTGCTGCAGGTGCTGGACGATGGCCGCATGACCGACGGTCAGGGGCGTACCGTGGACTTCAAGAACACCGTGATCGTGATGACGTCCAACCTCGGTTCGCAGCTGATCCAGCAGATGAGCGGCGACGAGTACGGCGTGATCAAGCTGGCGGTGATGGCCGAGGTAAAGACCTATTTCCGTCCCGAGTTCGTTAACCGCATCGACGAGATTGTCGTGTTCCACAGCCTGGACGAGAAGAACATCGCCAATATCGCCAAGATCCAGCTCGGCTATCTGGAAAAGCGCATGGCGCGCATGGAGATGAACCTGCAGGTCGAGGAATCCGCGCTCAAGGAACTGGCCAAGGCCGGTTTCGATCCGGTCTTCGGCGCCCGTCCGCTCAAGCGTGCGATCCAGGAACGCATCGAGAATCCGCTCTCGCGTGCAATCCTCGAAGGCAAGTTTGGCGCCAAGGATACGGTGGTGGTCGCCGCCAATCCGGCCGGAGTGCTGATGTTCGACAAAGGGTAAGTAATTTCCAACCCGCCGGCACCTCCGGTGCCGACCTCGCCCGCGCTGGTGCGCGGGCATCGCAAAGGGCCGCTATTGCGGCCCTTTGTTTTCTCTCTTCGAAGATAGGGAAATGAGTCGCTTCGCCGCCGGGTCGCCCTGACCGAAGGAAACCCCTGTGGGGCAGGGCGAAGCGGGGCACAATCAGATATGAATGCCCATATCAAAGTAGAGCATCGTGTAGAAGAAGATCAGCAAAATCGCGTGGTATATCTCCCTGATTTTCGGGCCTCCGTCTACACCGGTTCCGAGCCGAATAAGCACGAAGAAAATAATAAGCGGAGCGAGCAGCAACATCACCAAAGTGGTGTCGGGTTTCTCTCTAAGTCTCAAAGGAAAAATCCCGATGCCCAGCAAGAGATCGACGATTGCCAAGACAGTGACGGCATTCAAGACGAGCCAGGTCTTACCCTCTATAGTCCCGATGAAGGCAAGGAAAAAATCCCGCACCGAAATCGTTGGGCTTGTCGAAGGCCTGGAGGACAACAGATAGGACCAGAAAGCCTTTAGGGAGCTCGGCAACTTCGAGTCGGATCTCTCGCCCATCTCTTCTTCCCTAAGCGGATTAGTGGCAGGGGGCTGGCTTAGCTCGCGGGAGATTGTTCCCGCTGGCGCATGTACTGCACCAGATGCCGATCGAACTTGAGGCTGTGGTTGATCAGCCAGTCGCTGAGCGTGAGCTTGATCTGGAAGGCGAGGTAGAGCAGGTTGTCGTTGCCGGCATCGAGGCGGGCGCGGAGCTCGTCCAGGTTGCGGATGAAGCGACGATGCTGTTGCACGTGTTCAGGCAGGAAGGGATAGCCCGTGTCCTGCATCAGGCCTTCCTCCACATCGAAGCGTTCGACGGCCTGCTGGCGCAGGGCGTCGAAGAGTCCACCCAGTTGCTGGCAGCGGCCGTCACGGATTGAGCTGGCAAGGTTGCTGATCTGGCCCAGCATGTTGCGATGATGGCTGTCGATCTCGTTGTGACCGGCGTTGAACGATTCCATCCAGGCCGGGACCAGCATGCTGTCGCTGACATTCTCGTAGTGGCCGGTGCGCAGGTATTCGTCGCAGCGGTCGAGATAGATGCGCGCCGGAATGTCGCCCGGCGCTTCGGCCAGGCATTCGAGCAGGCGGTTGCGTGCCGCCGGAATGTCGCGCAGGTGGTAGCAGGCCAGCGCTTCCTCGAAACGCTGGCGTGTACGTGTCTTGGCCTGACGCAAGGGGCCGGGGTCGCACTCATAGACTTCGTAGACCGATTGCGGCTCATGCTTGCCCTTGAGGCGCAGGCGGTCGAGAAAACGGATCTGGTAGCGGCCCGGATCTTCGAGGCTGTGATAGGTGTGCTCGCTGATCAGCAGCGGCACGCCGTAGTCCTTGGTCAGTTGTTCCAGGCGCGCCGACACGTTGACGGCATCACTGATCACCGTGCCGTCCATGCGGCCGCTGCCGCCCACCGTGCCCATCATCACGAAGCCGGTGTTGATGCCGATGCCGATGCGCATGGGCAGGTAGCCGGCGCGGGCGCGACCGTGGTTGTAGGCGTCCAGCCGTTCCAGCATGGCCAGCGCGCCCAGCAGGGCGTCGTCGGGCGAATCGGGGAACAGCGCCATGATGGCGTCGCCGATGTACTTGTCGATCACGCCGCGATGCAGCGAGATCACCGGCTCCATCTGCGACAGGTAGGAGTTCAGGAAGTTGAAATTCTCCTGCGGCGTCATCGATTCCGACAGGCTGGTGAAGTCGCGGATGTCGGAGAACAGCACCGTCATGCGCTTTTCCGTCTGCAGGCCGAGACGGATGTCGCGGATGTTGCGGATCGCCAGGAACTGGAGCAATTGCTGCGGCACGAAGTGGGCGTAGATGCGCTCGGTCGTGGCCAGCTGTTCGCGCAGCCGCATCACCTCGGCCCGCAGGCGGGCAAGTTCATCGTCGGGCGTGGGCGCGGGCTGGTTCAAGGAGATTTTGCAGTGGCGGTGGAATGGTTCAAAATCATACTCCATGAATCCACATCAACTCACAAGTCCCTCGCCCTGGGTGCAGCGTTTCGCGCCGCA
>JAIEOJ010000121.1 GCA_019750575.1 Rhodocyclaceae bacterium
GTGCGCGAACTCTCGCTACGACCCAGCCACGTCAGCATCGCCGCCGCCATCGTTTCACTGGCCCGCAGCCTGGGCCTCAAGGTGGTGGCGGAAGGGGTGGAGACGGATGCGCAGTACCAGCATCTCATCAAACTCGGCTGCACCGAATTCCAGGGCTACCTGTTCTCCAAGCCCGGGCTTGCGGCAGAACTGGAGCGCAGCTTTCTGGCTCGCACCCTCAGTGGCGAGGGCAGTGTGTGATAGCTGCCTTATCCAAAAATACGAAATCCAGCTACGGCTGGATTTTGGGTTTGGCTGGATGACACGATCGCCAGCAAGAAAGTTCTGCTGGTTCAGTGTCGCTGGCAGTACTGGCTTGGCAAGCTCATCGAAGCTGCGCAGGGCTTGGCGATCACCGTGATCGACAAGTCCTGCGTTAGCCGGGCTGTCTTGGGCTGGGGTGGTTAAACCGGACTCTTGTTTCTGCGACGCATTGCCGTCATGCCGGCCAGACCCAGACCAAGCAGGCTGAGGGACAGGGGTTCGGGCACGCTGTTACGTGTTTCGATCAGGTCGAGATTGGCGTCGAGTCCCGGTGTGGTTGAGCTCAGAATCATGCTGATGGAGTCAGCCGAGAAAAGTGCAGCGAGATTGCTGAAGTCGCTGAAGGCGAAGAAGAAGTCCAGGCCCTGTGCCCCGGCGGGAAACAGAATGGCGCTTGATGCGGTGGTCGCCGTCTCGTAATCCGTGATGTTGAAGATCAGTGACAGGGCGTGATCCATGGCTGTCGGGAATGCCAGAAAGATTCCGGTCCCGCCTCCGTCAAACAAGTTCAGGTTGCCGAGACCCAGAGCACTGCCGTTGTTATTCCACGTCAACGTGATACTGGTATCGGCGCTGACGGAATTATTGACGTCAAGAACGCCACCGACGACACGAACATTGGCATTGGAAACCGGATCGCCCTGATTCAGGCTGACATCGGTTTGCCGGGCGCCGCCAACCATGTTGAGGTTGGGGCCGAGTTGAATGTTGCCGAGGGAACTTACCGGGGCCGGACCATCCAGATGAATATCGGCCTGATTGACCGAAAAATCATCGATCACCAGGGCGTTGGCTGCGCCTGCAGCAAACATGCTGGCCAGGACGGCGGCGAGTGCGAGTTTGGTTTTCATTGGGTATTCCTTGTGTGAGTGCTGCAAGCGTGAGGAGGCTATTCAGATATTGAGTGGCTTCGATAGCGTGACATCGGTTGAAGGTTCGCTGCTACAGAAGGCATGTGCCCGGGCTACTGGCAGCACTGCCGCATTGCATGCCTGTGGCGCAAATACTGCGATTTCCTCAGAAACACGGGCAAGGCATCCCTGCCATTGCCATGAAGGCAAGGGCGGAGATACGCGCGCAGAGTGTCAGTGGGTGTGGGGGATGTCTGTTCGTTGCCGTACAGAATCCTGGACTCAGGAACCGGAGCCTGCTTATTCGGCGCAGCACTTGCCGCGCCGGGTGCGGTTCAGCAGCAATCAGACGGGTGAGTATCTGCTGCGGTAGCTGCTTGGGACTGAACCCGGCGGCTCAGACAGCTGCGCCTTCTACCATCAACTGCACCGACTGCGTGCCGTTGTATTCGTTGATGGAGAGGCGGAAGGCCAGTTCGGCCTGGTCGGGCAGTTCGTCTGGATGGTTGAACCAGATCGCCTCGAAACGGCTCTGGCCCTTCTGCAGGGTTAGCTTTAAATGCTTTTCCTTGAGCACGCGCTGGCGGATGACGCGGAAGGTGTCGGCGAATACCGGTGCCGGAAAATGCTGGCCCCAGATGCTGCCTTCCAGTACGCGCACGGTGTCGATGCCGAAGTAGCCATCTTCCAGCGTGCCGTCGGTTTCGATGGTGCGGGTCAGGTCGGCCGGACTCAGCAGCTCGCGGGCGACCTGCTCGAAGGCGGCGTCGAAACGTTCGAAATCTTCCTCGCGCAAGGTCAGGCCGGCCGCAGCAGCGTGGCCGCCGAACTTGAGCAGCAGGCCGGGATGGCGCTTGGAAACGAGGTCGAGCGCATCGCGCAGATGCAGACCGGGGATGCTGCGGCCCGAGGCCTTCACTTCGCCATCGTTGCCACGCGCGAAGGCGAAAGTGGGGCGATGCGTCTTTTCGCGCACGCGCCCGGCGAGGATGCCGATCACGCCCTGGTGCCAGTCCGGGTTGTAGAGGGAGAGACTGGCGCGGCTGGCGACGTCGATGTTGTCCAGCAGTGACACCGTGTCGGTCTGCATGTCCGCTTCGATGCTGCGCCGCTCGCGGTTGATCTGGTCCAGTTCCTGCGCGATGTTGGCGGCACGGCCCGGGTCGTCGGTGATCAGGCATTCGATGCCCAGCGCCATGTCGGACAAACGGCCGGCGGCATTCAGGCGCGGGCCGATGGCGAAGCCGAGATCGAAGCTCGCTGCCTGCCGCGGATCGCGGCCGGCGACGTTGAAGAGTGCGCGCAAACCCGCCTGCATCTGGCCGGCCTTCATGCGGGCGAGCCCCTGGGCGACGAGGATGCGGTTGTTGCGATCCAGCGGCACCACGTCGGCGACGGTGCCCAAGGCGACCAGGTCGAGCAGGCTGCCGAGATTGGGTTCCTGTTTGTCGGCCGAATTTTTGTCGAAAGCGCCGCGGCTGCGCAACTCGGCGCGCAGCGCGAGCAGCACGTAGAACATCACGCCGCAACCGGCCAGCGCCTTGCTCGGGAAGGGGCAGCCGGGCTGGTTGGGGTTCACGATGACGGCGGCATCGGGCAGGGTGTCGCCCGGCAGGTGGTGATCGGTGACGAGCACGCGCATGCCCAGCGCATTGGCGGCGGCAATGCCGTCGACGCTGGCGATGCCGTTGTCCACGGTGACGATGAGATCGGGTTTCTTGTGCGCCGCGATGGCCACGACTTCCGGAGACAAGCCGTAGCCGGTCTCGAAGCGGTTGGGTACCAGGTAGTCGACCTGCGCGCCGAACATGCGCAAACCGCGCAGGCCCAGGGCGCAGGCAGTGGCGCCGTCGCAGTCGTAATCGGCGACGATGAGGATGCGCTGCTGCGCGGCGATGCTGTCGGCGAGCAATGTGCCCGCTTCGAGGGCGCCCTTCATCTGCGCCGGCGGAATCAGTTTGGCGAGCGAGGTGTCGAGTTCTTCGCTGCTCTTGATGCCGCGTGCGGCATAGAGGCGCGCCAGCAGGGGATGGATGCCGCCCTGTTCAAGCATCAGGTGCGCGCGCATGGGTACGCTGCGGGCGACGATGCGGGTCATGCGGTTTTCACACCCAGCGTCGTCAGCGGCGCCGGCTTGCGCCAGAAGTTCAGCTGGTTGCTGCCGCTGACCGTCAGCGTCAGTGCGTGACCTTCGCCGTGGCCGTGCAGTACCAGCGTCTTCAGGCTGCCGTCCTGCAGTGCCTGCATCAGCGGTGCGAACCATTGTGCCTCAAGCGCCTGCATTGCACCCAGCCATTGCAGGGCGTCGCGATGACGGGTGCCGGCTTCGAGCGCGGGCTGGACGATGAGGGTCTTGCCGCTGATGGCGGTATAGCGGTCGGGCAGCGGACCCCACGCGCAATCCAGATGGCGGGCCAGTCCCTGCCACAGCATGCCGTCGGCCTGGATCAGATCCCAGTCGGGTCGGATATCCGCCAGCGGGCCTTCACCCCAGGGCCAGAGGCTGTTGACTGCGGGCAGGCCGCGCGCGCTGCGGGCGAGGTTGACCGGATGTTCGTGCAGGGTCATCTGCACTTCATTCAGCACGCG
>JAIEOJ010000214.1 GCA_019750575.1 Rhodocyclaceae bacterium
GATGCCAACCGTATCGTGGTCCGCGTCAATGACGCCGAGACCGTGCCGGGTGAAGTCGGTGTCGACATCTACAACCTGATCAAGTACACCCGTTCCAACCAGAACACCAACATCAACCAGCGTCCGCTGGTCAAGGTGGGTGACATCATCGCCCAGGGCGACGTGATCGCGGACGGCGCTTCGACCGACATGGGCGAACTCGCTCTCGGCCAGAACATGCTGATCGCCTTCATGCCCTGGAACGGCTACAACTTCGAAGACTCGATCCTGATCTCCGAACGTGTGGTTGCCGACGACCGCTTCACCTCGATTCACATCGAAGAGCTGACCGTGGTTGCGCGTGACACCAAGCTGGGTGCCGAAGAAATCACCCGCGACATCGCCACCCTTGGCGAAGTGCAACTGTCGCGTCTGGACGAAGTCGGCGTTGTGTACCTCGGTGCCGAAGTCGAAGCCGGCGACGTGCTGGTCGGCAAGGTGACGCCGAAGGGCGAAACCCAGCTGACCCCGGAAGAGAAGCTGCTGCGTGCGATCTTCGGTGAAAAGGCCTCCGACGTTAAGGACACCTCGCTGCGCGTGCCGTCTGGCATGACCGGCACAGTTATCGACGTGCAGGTTTTCACCCGCGAAGGCATCGAGCGCGACAAGCGCGCCCAGTCCATCATCGACGAGCAGCTGCGCGGCTACAAGCAGGACCTCGCCGACCAGATGCGCATCGTCGAGCGCGACACCTTTGCGCGTATCGAGAAGCTGCTGATCGGCAAGGTCGTCAACAAGGCCCCGACCAAGGCAGGCGTGAAGCTGGCCAAGGGCGAGAAAATCACCAAGGCATTCCTCGAGTCCTTCGACCCGCACTACTGGTTCGACATCAGCCTGGCTGACGAAGCTGTACAGCAGCAGATGGAAGCCCTGCGTGAATCGATCGACCACACCCGTCGCGATTTCGACGTGGCCTTCGAGGAAAAGAAGAAGAAGCTCACCCAGGGCGATGAACTGCCGCCGGGCGTGCAGAAGATGGTCAAGGTCTACCTGGCCGTCAAGCGCCGCCTGCAACCGGGCGACAAGATGGCCGGCCGTCACGGTAACAAGGGTGTGGTGTCCAAGATCGTTCCGGTCGAAGACATGCCCTACATGGCCGACGGCACGCCTGCCGACATCGTGCTGAACCCGCTGGGCGTGCCGTCGCGCATGAACATCGGTCAGATCCTTGAAGTTCACCTCGGCTGGGCTGCCAAGGGTATCGGTCACAAGATCGATGCCATGCTGCGCCAGCAAGCCAAGGTTGACGAGGTGCGCAAGTACCTCGACAAGATCTACAACGCCAGCGGCAAGCAGGAAGACATTGCCAGCCTGACGGATGGTGAAATCATCGAACTGGCCAACAACCTGCGCAACGGTGTGCCGTTTGCAACGCCGGTGTTCGACGGTGCCGATGAAGCTGAAATCAAGAAGATGCTGGAACTGGCCGACCTGCCGCTGAACGGCCAGGTCACGCTGCATGACGGCCGCACCGGCGATCCGTTCGAGCGCCAGGTCACCATCGGTTACATGCACTTCCTGAAGCTGCATCACCTGGTTGACGACAAGATGCACGCCCGTTCGACCGGCCCGTATAGCCTGGTTACCCAGCAGCCGCTGGGCGGCAAGGCCCAGTTCGGCGGCCAGCGTTTCGGCGAAATGGAAGTCTGGGCGCTGGAAGCCTACGGCGCCTCGTATGTGCTGCAGGAAATGTTGACGGTCAAGTCCGACGACGTGAATGGTCGTACCAAGGTGTACGAAAACATCGTCAAGGGCGAACACAAGATCGATGCCGGCATGCCGGAATCCTTCAATGTGCTGGTCAAGGAAATTCGTTCCCTTGGCATCGACATTGACCTCGAACGTTATTAATCAACCTCAGCCCGCGATTGGAGTGAAACAATGAAAGCATTGCTCGATCTGTTCAAGCAAGTAACGCAGGAAGAGGAATTCGACGCGATTACGATCGGTCTGGCCTCGCCTGACAAAATCCGTTCGTGGTCCTACGGCGAAGTGAAGAAGCCGGAGACCATCAACTACCGTACTTTCAAGCCGGAGCGTGACGGCCTGTTCTGCGCCAAGATCTTTGGCCCGGTCAAGGACTACGAGTGCCTGTGCGGCAAGTACAAGCGCTTGAAGCACCGTGGCGTCATCTGCGAAAAGTGCGGCGTCGAAGTCACGCAGGCCAAGGTGCGTCGTGAGCGCATGGGCCACATCGAACTGGCTTCGCCGGTTGCGCACATCTGGTTCCTGAAGAGCCTGCCGAGCCGTCTCGGCATGGTGCTCGACATGACCCTGCGCGACATCGAACGCGTGCTCTACTTCGAAGCCTTCGTGGTGGTCGATCCGGGCATGACCCCGCTCAACCGCGCCCAGCTGCTGACCGAAGACGACTACCTCGCCAAGGTCGAGGAGTACGGTGACGACTTCAGCGCCGTGATGGGTGCCGAAGGCGTGCGCGAACTGCTGCGTTCCCTCGACATCCCGCGTGAAATCGAGATCCTGCGCCAGGAGCTCGAAACCACCGGTTCCGAAGCCAAGATCAAGAAGATCGCCAAGCGCCTGAAGATCCTCGAAGGTTTCACCACCTCCGGCATCAAGCCGGAGTGGATGGTGCTGGAAGTGCTGCCCGTGCTGCCGCCGGACCTGCGTCCGCTGGTTCCGCTGGATGGCGGTCGCTTCGCCACCTCCGACCTGAACGATCTGTATCGTCGCGTCATCAACCGCAACAACCGCCTGAAGCGCCTGCTTGAGCTCAAGGCTCCGGACATCATCGTGCGCAACGAAAAGCGCATGCTGCAGGAAGCCGTCGACTCGCTGCTCGACAACGGCCGCCGCGGCAAGGCCATGACCGGCGCCAACAAGCGTCCGCTCAAGTCGCTGGCCGATATGATCAAGGGCAAGAGCGGTCGTTTCCGTCAGAACCTGCTCGGCAAGCGCGTCGACTACTCCGGCCGTTCGGTCATCGTGGTCGGTCCGCAGCTCAAGCTGCACCAGTGCGGCCTGCCCAAGCGCATGGCGCTGGAGCTGTTCAAGCCCTTCATCTTCGAGCGTCTCGAGAAGATGGGTATCGCCTCGACCATCAAGGCCGCCAAGAAGGAAGTGGAAGCCGAAACCGGCGTGGTGTGGGACATCCTCGAAGAGGTGATCCGCGAACATCCGGTCATGCTGAACCGTGCACCGACGCTGCACCGCCTCGGCATCCAGGCTTTCGAGCCGGTGCTGATCGAAGGCAAGGCCATCCAGCTGCATCCCCTGGTCTGCGTTGCGTTCAACGCCGACTTCGACGGCGACCAGATGGCCGTGCACGTCCCGCTGTCGCTCGAAGCACAGATGGAGTGCCGCACCCTGATGCTGGCTTCCAACAACGTGCTGTCGCCCGCCAACGGCCAGCCCATCATCGTCCCGTCGCAGGACGTGGTGCTGGGCCTGTACTTTGCCACGCGTGAAAACGTCGAAGCCAAGGGCACCGGCATGTACTTCACCGACATCGGTGAAGTCACCCGCGCCCTCGGCACCCGCCAGATCGACCTGAATGCCCGCATCTCGGTGCGCATCAAGGAGTACGACCAGATCGGCGAACATCTCGGCGACGAAGGTCCGGTCATCGAGTGGCAAGAGAAGACGACCCGCTACAGCACCACCGTCGGTCGCGCCCTGCTGTCGGAAATCCTGCCCAAGGGCCTGCCCTTCAAGGCCATCGACAAGGCGCTCAAGAAGAAGGAAATCTCCAAGCTGATCGACGAGAGCTTCCGTCGCTGCGGCCT
>JAIEOJ010000250.1 GCA_019750575.1 Rhodocyclaceae bacterium
TTCTGCTCGGCGCGCCGGCCCATGGCCTGCAGGAGCTGACGCGCATTCTGGAAATCGCCGCGCCAGAGCAGGGCCGTGCCTTCGCAGGCCAGTCGCCAGGCGGCATCGGCCGTAGTGGTGTCGTCGGCAATGACGACGCGCTTGGGCGGCGGACTGCCGTTTTCGGAACGCCATTGCGCTGCATGCGCGCTGCCGTTCTCTTCCCAGCGGATATGCGCCGGGGCGAGCGCGTCGTTTACCAAGCCCGCGCCCCGAACATCATGCGTCGCGCCAGGAAGCTGCGCAGCGGCGGTAGCATGTCCAGCGCAATCAGGGCCGCGCCGCGCGCGTGCTTGAGCAGGAAGTCATCGTTGCTGAAGACGCGGATCAGGCTGTCGGTGATGGCGATGGTGCCACTGCGGTCGAGCTTGCGGTTGGCGGCATAGCGCGCCAGTAGTTCGGGTGCGCCGGGGTCGGCAGCATCGCTCAGGCCATGCGCCAGCGCCATGCAGTCGCGCAGGGCCAGATTGAAGCCCTGCCCCGCGACCGGATGCAGGGTCTGCGCCGCGTTGCCCAGCCAGACCTGTCGCTGCGCCGTCGGCTGGGCACGATAGCGCAGGCCGAGCGGGTAGATGAAGCGCCCCTGCACCGCGCTGAATTGCACGCGCGGGCCGAATTCCTGCTGCAGATGCGCAAGCAGTTCGGCGTCCGGCATGGCCTTGAGTCGCTCCGCATCCGTCGGCTTGCACACATACACGGCGGCGTAATCGTTTTCGAAAGGCAGCAGGGCGAAGGGGCCGTGGCTGGTGAAGCGCTCCCAGGCGGTACCCTGATGCGGGCGCGCCGGCGTCAGGCGACAGATCAGCGCATGCTGGTCGTAGTCGCGCTCGACCACCTCGGCAGCCTCGCCTATCTTGCCTTCGGCATAGGCCACCAGCCGGGTTTGAAGGTCGCCGCTGCTCAGCTTCAGGGTGATGGCAGCGTCGTCGGGTGTGGCGTCGAGCAGCCGGCTTTCGCCGTGGAAGCAGATACCCGCTTCCTTGAGCGCATGGTCCAGCGCCATGGCAATGCTGCTGGAGGAGGCGACGTAACCGAGGGCCTCCACCTGCTCCTCCTGCGCGGAAATCCTGGTCCGGCCGGCGGCACCGCGTTGCGAGACATGAATGTTCGTGATCGGCGTGGCCTTGATCTGCGACCAGACGCCGAGGGCGGACAGGATCTGCATCGAGCCGTGCGAGAGCGCCAGGATGCGCTGATCGCCGGCCGCGGCACCGCGCGGGCGCAGGTCGTGAATCTCGGCGGCGACGCCCTGCTTGTGCAGCGCCAAAGCCAACGACATGCCGACAGGACCTCCGCCCACGATCACGACCGATTTAGTCATTGCTTCAGCGTCCTTCGACCATCAAGGCTTCGATGTCGGCAATGGTCTTGGGCGTGGCTTCGGTAATGATGTCGCAGCCTTCCACGGTCACCAGCGCATCGTCCTCGATACGGATGCCGATATTGTGGAAGGCCGCCGGCACATCATCAGCCGGGCGGATGTAGCATCCGGGCTCTATGGTCAGCACCATGCCCGGTGCTAGCTTCTTCCACGCCTCACCGTCCTTGTATTCGCCGGCGTCATGCACGTCGAGTCCGAGCCAGTGGCCGGTGCGGTGCATGTAGAAGCGCTTGTAGCTTTCCTGCTCCAGCACCTCGTCCAGCGTGCCGCTCAGCAACTTGAGGTCGAGCATGCCCTGGGCCAGCACCTTGACCGCCGCCTCGTGCGGATCGTGAAAGGTATTGCCGGGCCTGGTCGCGGCGATGGAGGCCGACTGTGCGTCCAGAACCAGTTGATAGACGTCGCGCTGCGCGCCGCTGAACTTGCCATTGACCGGAAAAGTGCGGGTGATGTCGCTGGCGTAACCGTCGAGCTCGCCGCCGGCATCGATGAGCAGCAGGTCACCGTCGTTGAGGCGCTGATTGTTTTCGACATAGTGCAGCACGCAGGCGTTCTTTCCGCCGGCGACGATGCTGGTGTAGGCCGGCGCCTGGCAGCCCTGGCGACGGAACTCGTGCAGCAGCTCGGCCTCGATCTCGTATTCGTATTTACCGGGCCGGGTCGCTCTCATTGCTCGTTTATGCGCCGCGCCGGAAATCTCGCCGGCACGGCGCATCAGCGCGATCTCGAAATCATCCTTGAACAGGCGCTGCGCATCGAGGATGGCGCGAATGTCGCGAATGTTCTCGGGCGCGCGCTTGCCGGCGCGGGCCTGGGCGCGCACGCCGTTGAGCGCGCGCGTGATGCTCGCATCCCAAGCGGCATCGTGGCCGATGGCGTAGTAGAGGCTGGGCTGATTGGCCATCAGCTCGACCAGCTTCTCATCCAGCTCATCTATCGAATAGGCCGCGTCAAAACCGAAAGTGTCGGCGGCGGCGCCCGGGCCGTAGCGATAGCCGTCCCAGATTTCGCGCTCTTCGTTCTTGTCGCGACAAAACAGGATGCTCTGGTTTTTTTCGCCGGCGATCAGGACGACGACCGCTTCCGGCTCGGTGAAGCCGGACAGGTAGAGGGCATAGCTGTCGGCGCGATAGGGAAAGTGGGCATCGCGGTTGCGCGTCTGCTCCGGCGCGGTCGGCACAATGGCGATGCCGGCGCCCATGCGCTTGAGAGTTTCGTGGCGACGCTTGCGGAACGGTTCGATATTCATGATCTCGGAATCACCGGTGGAGCGACTGTCAGTTCGACATCGAGCGCGGCCAGGCGTTCCGGCGTGCCCACGTCTTCCCAGCGGCGCGGATGGCATTCGCCGCTGACCTTGTCATTGTGCATCGCTTCGCGCAGCAGGGGGGCGAGCCTGGCCGGCTGGCCGCGCGCCAGCCCGGCGAATAGCGCGGGGCGATAGATGCCGATGCCGGCATAGGTGAGGTTGCCGGCAGCCGACGATTTGTCCTGCACGCGGTGCCCGTCGAGACGGAAGTCGCCTTCGGGATGATGCGGGGGATTCGGCACCAGAACGATATGCGCCAGATCGTCGACCAGCATGGAGGCGCGCTTGGCGGCGAGCCCCAGATTCCAGTCGCAATACACATCGCCATTGACGACCAGGAAGGGCGTGTTCGTCTTGTTCGGATCGAGCAGCGGCAGCGCCTGGGCGATGCCGCCCGCAGTTTCCAGCGCGCCCGGCGGTTCCGGCGACCACTGGATGCGCACGCCGAATTTACTGCCGTCTCCCAGGGCCTCGACCAGCTTGTCGCCCAGATGCGCGTGGTTAATGACGATCTCGGGCAGGCCGGCGGCGGCCAGCTTTTCGATATGCCAGACGATCAGCGGCTTGCCGCCGACACTGAGCAGGGGCTTGGGCAGCTGATCGGTCAGCGGCCGCATTCGCTCGCCGCGCCCGGCCGCGAGGATGAAGGCCCTCATCCCGGCCTTCTCCCCGAGGGAGAAGGTGACTCCCGGTTCGCGGCCATGCCGCTCCCCAATAAGGGGTTCTCCGTTGTACGGCTTGCGCGGGTTGCGCCATCCGGCGCGTTTCGCTTCGCCTTGGGACGGCCCGGCGGCGAAGCTGCGCCATTCCTCTTTCCGAAGGAAAAAAACAATGCCGTCAAAACGTCATTCCCGTCTGCACATCGACGCCATGCACCTTGTCGAGCAGGCGCAGCAGCGGCAGCAGGCCATCGTAGCGGGCGCAGGTGCGGCGCAGGTAGTCAAGCACCAGCGGCATGTCCTTGAGGTAGCCGTCCTTGCCGTCGCGATGGTAGAGACGCGCGAAGATGCCCAGCACCTTGATGTGGCGCTGTACGCCCATCCACTCGTAGTCGCGGTAGAAGTCGCCGAAATCCTCGCGGATCGGCAGGCCCTGCTTCTTCGCCTTTTCCCA
>JAIEOJ010000020.1 GCA_019750575.1 Rhodocyclaceae bacterium
CGCCACGGCAATCTGCGCGTCGGCAATATCGACGAAGACTTCCTGCGCGGCGGCGACTGGCAACAGATCCGCAAGACTTCCGCACTCATCGCCGGCCTGGTCGACGACAACGCCGTGGTCCGCCGCGGCGAGAAGTCAGCCAAGGTTAAGAGCTTTGCCGACGCCATTACCTGGCTGCTGGCCGAAGTCGAACGCGGCCTCAGCAAGCAGCGCTACAAAGGCCTGGGCGAAATGAACCCCGAGCAACTGTGGGAAACCACCATGGACCCCAAGGTCCGCCGCCTGCTCAAGGTGCAGATCGACGATGCAATCGCTGCGGATGAAATCTTCACGACGCTGATGGGTGACGATGTGGAACCGCGCAGAGCTTTCATTGAGAGCAATGCGTTGTACGCGAAGAACATCGACGTCTGATGTTTTTTCGATCTGCTCCTACCAGTAAAAAAGGCCCTGTAGAGGGCCTTTTTTCTTTCACGCGGCAATAAGCATTTTTAGCAAATTCAAAAAGCCAAAAAACAATGTTCGAACAAGCCTTCAAGAATATCGATGACGCCCTCTGGAAAGAGAGCGGCTGCACCACCGAGCTGGACTACACCGAGCAAACCTCATGGTTGCTCTTCCTCAAGTATCTCGATGGTTTGGAGCAAGACAAGGCCGACATGGCCCTGCTTGAAGGCAAGACCTACAGTTACATCCTCGCCCCCGACTACCGCTGGAGCACCTGGGCCGCGCCCAAGGGTGCAGACGGCAAGCTCGACCACAACATCGCCAAGACTGGTGAAGACCTGATCGAGTTTGTCGATACCAAGCTCTTCCCCTATCCGCCGCACCCACGAGCTGCTCGAGCCGCACACCCATATCGAATACTTCATCCACGGCGCGCTGTGCGTGGCGTTCTCGGGCCAGTGCAATATCAGCTTTGCGCATACCGGCCGCAGCGCCAATCGTGGCGAGTGTTCGCAGGCTTGCCGCCTGCCCTACACGCTGGCCGATCACGAAGGCCGCATCGTGGCCTACGACAAGCATCTGCTGTCGATGAAGGACAACGATCAGAGCGGCAATCTGCGCGCCCTGGTCGAGGCGGGTGTGCGCTCCTTCAAGATCGAAGGCCGCTACAAGGACATGGCCTATGTGAAGAACGCCACGGCGCACTATCGCCAGTTGCTCGACGAAATCATCGCCGAGCAGCCGCAGTACTCGCGTGCCTCGTCGGGCGTGACGCGCCACCTCTTCGTGCCGCAGCCGGAGAAGACCTTCAATCGCAGTTCGACGGATTACTTCACCAATGGGCGCAAGCACGACATCGGCGCCTTCGAGACGCCCAAGTTTTCGGGCGAGGCGATCGGTAGCATTACCAAGCTTGGCCCGGACTGGTTCGAGATCGACGGAAAAACCGAAGACGGCGCCACCATCACCCTGCACAACGGCGACGGTGTGAGCTATCAGCCACGCAGCAACAAGGGCGCCAACAAGCTGGTGGGCATGCGCATCAACGTGGTCCAGGGCCTGCGCCTCTTCCCCAATGAAATGGCCGACGATCTGCAGGTCGGCATGACCATCTATCGCAATCGCGACCAGGCCTTCGAGCGCCAGCTGGAAAAGGAATCGGCCGAGCGCCGCATCGGCGTGCAGGTGAGCCTGTACGAGGTAAATGGCGAGCTGCAGCTCACGCTGACCGACAGCGATGGCATCTCCGCCACCGTGGCCCACGCCGGCAGCATTGAGTTTGCACGTGATGCCGAGAAGGCGCTGGCCACCCTGCACGGCAATCTGGGCAAGTTCGGCAATACCGATTTCGAAGTCACCGGCGTGGATATCGCCGCGCCTTACTTCGTGCCGGCCTCTGCGCTGAATGCGCTGCGTCGCGAAGCCACGGCGGCCTTGATTCAGGCGCGTGTGGAACAGCGCCCCAGATTGCAACGCGCTGCGCCGGTCGAGCCGCCGGTGCCTTATCTCGACAAGCAGCTCGATTTCCTCAGCAATGTCTTCAACACGCCGGCGCGCAACTTCTACAAGAAGCATGGCGTCGAGCTGATCGCCGATGCCTACGAAGAAGGCACCACGCAGGGCGAAGTCTCGCTGATGATCACCAAGCACTGCCTGCGCTACAGCTTCAACCTCTGTCCCAAGGAAGCCAAGGACTGGAAGCTCAAGGGCGTGAAGGCCGAGCCCATGACGCTGATCAACGGCAATGAAAAGCTCAAGCTGCGCTTCGACTGCAAGGCCTGCGAGATGCACGTGGTCGGCAAGATGAAGCCGGGCATGAAGATCCAGCTGCACAGCAGCTGAAACAAAAAGGGCTCGATCAACGAGCCCTTTGCGCAAAGAGAGACCGGCGGCTTCAGCTCTTGGGTTTGCGGCCCGGTGCGGCGGGCGGCACGTAGCCGGACATGCGGCAGAGGATTTCCTGCACCGGCTTGCCGTCGTTGTAGCGCGTCACATTGCAGCAGGCGATCTCGCCGCTGGCGGAGAGTGCGTCGAGCGAAGTGCGGACGACACCCAGGCCCAGCCCCAGCGCCTGGGCGATTTCAGCATCGCGCAGCTGGCCATGCTTCTTGAGGTGCTGGAGTATGGTGGCGGTGGACATCGACAGTCTCCTGAATCAGCGGCGTGGCGTGGTTGGCGAGGGGCGGCCTTCGATATGGCGGAAGGTGATGCGTCCCTTGCTCAGATCGTAGGGTGACATTTCAAGCGAGACCTTGTCTCCTGCGAGAATGCGGATGTGGTGCTTGCGCATCTTGCCGGCGCTGTAGGCGACCAGATCGTGGCCGTTGTCGAGGGTGACGCGGTAGCGCGAATCGGGCAGTACTTCGGTGACGACGCCGTGCATTTCAAGCAGTTCTTCCTTGGCCATGTGGGCTCCTGTGACTGAAATAATCGGTGTGCGCCGGGTCTTTGCTGCAGTCGCCCCAGGCGCGGGCAAAATCAAAGCAGGGTCGCCCTGCGGTTTCATCAGGCCGGTCGCGGTGCGCGTGGTCTTGCCTGTATGGCGGGCGGATCAAAAAAACAAAAAGCCCTGCGCGAGGCAGGGCTTGCAACGGCAGGACGAACGGCCCTGCCGGTAGCGGCAATGCATCAGTTCTTCGGCTTGCGGCCCGGTGCAGCCGGCGGCACATAGCCGGAGAGGCGGCACAGGATTTCATGTACGGGCTTGCCTTCGTCGTAGCGGGTAACGCTGCAGCAGGCGATCTGGCCCTTGGCCGAAAGGTCGTCCAGCGAAGTCCGGACGGTACCCAGGCCCAGCCCCAGCGCGCGCGCAATTTCCGCGTCGCGGATCTGGCCGTGCTTCTTGATGTGCTGAAGAATGTTCGCGGTCGTCATGTCTCGGTTTCCTGAAAAAGCGGGGCCATGCCCCAGACGGGGCGAGCTTCAAGACAGCCAGGGGGCAATGCAGAGGCACGCCCGGAACAAGGCAAAATCGGGCGCCAAGGGTGTTACTTGAGGTTCGCAGGCAACACTATGAACGCTTTGGCCTTGAATTACAAGGAAAATCTAGTTCTGCCGGCATTCGGCAGGCTTATGTTCCGCTGTAACCCGGGTCGTCCAGGCTGCGCCCCCACAATTCGGAAGGTGGGCCTACCAGACGCTTCAGGGCTTCCTTGGCCTGTGCGGTCGTGACCGGAATCTTGAAGGAAATGCTGCGGATGGCCCGCTCGCCGGGAAGGCGATACAGCCAGGTGCGACGACGTACGATCATGATGCCTCCTGCTTGCACGTAACCAGGGACCTGCTCGAACGGCTACCAGAGCCTGATCACAGCTTCGCACACGCCGCCCCGCCGAAAAGCCCTAAATGCAGCGGAATTCCGTGAGTGCTCCGGGCCTGCGGCGGTGTCGGCAACGGTGTGT
>JAIEOJ010000028.1 GCA_019750575.1 Rhodocyclaceae bacterium
TTCAGCGCCTGGGTCGGCGCATGCAGGAGCTTGTTGGAAAGGCCGTGGGACAAGGCTTCCAGCACCTGTGCCGGATCATCGCCGCGGGCCAGCGCGCGCATGGCGTGCTCCAGCTCCAGCTGGCGGGCGGCTTCGGCGGTATCGCGCAGGGCGCGGATGGTCGGCACCACTTCGCGGCCGTCCATCCAGTGCAGGAAGCTGTCGACACGAGTGTCGATGATGTTCTCGGCCTCGATCACTGCCGCCTGCCGCGATTCCAGCCCGCTTTCGACGATCTGGCCCAGATCGTCGATGGTGTACAGGAAAACGTCGTCGAGCCGTTCAACCTCGGCCTCGATGTCGCGCGGCACGGCCAGATCGACCATGACCATCGGGCGGTAGCGGCGCGCCTTCAGGGCGCTCTCGACGGTACCCAGGCCCAGCACAGGCAGCGGGCTGCCGGTACAGGACACGACGATGTCATATTCATGCAGGCGTGCCGCAATATCGTCAAGACGCATGGCGTCGCCGCCGTATTGGCTGGCCAGGGCGGCAGCACGGTCCATGGTGCGGTTGGCGACAGTGATGCGCCGCGGCTTCTGCCCGCCGAAATGGCTGGCGCACAACTCGATCATCTCGCCGGCGCCGATGAAGAGCACGGCCTGCTTCTGCAGGTCGTCGAAGATGCGCGCGGACAGATGCACGGCCGCGGCAGCCATGGAGACGATGTTGGCGCCGATGGCGGTGGTCGAACGCACTTCCTTGGCGACCGCGAAAGTGCGCTGGAACAGGCGGTTCAGGGTGGTCCCCAGGGTGCCGGCTTCTTCCGCCGCGCGCGCGGCCTGCTTCATCTGCCCCAGGATCTGCGGCTCGCCCAGCACCATGGAATCCAGCCCGGAGGCAACGCGGAACATGTGGCGCACCGCATTCGCCTGCGGATAGGTATACAAATAGGGCTCGATCTGGCGCTCGGGCAGGCTGTGGTATCCGGCCAGCCAGTTGATGGCCGCCTGCGGGTCCTCGGCGCTGAAGTACAGCTCGGTGCGGTTGCAGGTAGACAGGATGGCCGCCTCGCGCGCGCGCTGGCAGCGCTGCAGGTCATGCAGGGCAGCCGGCAGTCTCGCCATGTCGAAGGCGATCTGCTCCCGCACGTCCAGCGGTGCGGTGTGGTGGTTGATGCCGAGTGCAAACAGGCGCATCGGAGGGTAGTTCTTGTATTAACCCGGTTCGGGTTAATGTCATTTTAACAGCCCGCCCGCGTACCGCCACCCCGCAAATAGGGCTCAGAAAGCCTGATCCCAGCGTATCGACAAGCGGATCGCCGAATTGATCAGGCCGACCATGCTGTAGGTCTGGACGAAATTGCCCCACTGCTCGCCGCTATGCACATTGATGTGTTCCGCCAGCAGGCCATGGCGGTTGCGGCAGGCAAGCAGCTTCTGGAACAGCGCGCGCGCCTCGTCGCGCCGATCCAGCGCGGCCAGAGCATTGACGTACCAGAAGGAGCAGACGAGGAAGGCGTTCTCCGGCTCGCCGAAATCATCGCGCTCGACATAGCGGAAGATGAAGTCGCCGCGCTTGAGCTCGCGCTCGATGGCTGCCACCGTGGCCACGTAGCGCGGGTCGCTGGCAGGCACGAAGCCGAACTCGGCCAGCAGCAGCAGGCTGGCATCGAGCTCGCGCCCGCCGAAGGTGGACACGAAGCTGTTGCGCCGCACATTCCAAGCACGCTCGAGGATGTGGCTACGCAGGCGGTCGCTGCGCGCGCGCCAGTACAGCGCACGCTTGGGCAGGTCGAGCTGGTCGGCGATCAGGGCCAGCCGATCACAGGCGGCCCAGCACATGACGGCGGAGAAGGTGTGCACGCGCGCCTTGCCGCGCAGCTCCCAGAGTCCGGCGTCGGGCTTGTCGTAGTACTTGACCGCCTTCTCGCCCAGCACCTCGAGATGACGGAACAGGCCTTCATCGCCGCGATGCACGAGGCGACGGTCGAAGAAGACATGCGTGGCCGAGAGAATCGCCGAGCCATACACATCATGCTGTACCTGCTGATAGGCCTGGTTGCCCTTGCGCACCGGACCCATGCCGCGATAGCCGGGCAGCGCGGGCACGCCCAGCTCGTCGAGCGCGGTACGCCCGTCGATGCCGAATACCGGCTGCAACATGCTGTCGGCATCGCAGCCGGCGGCGATATTCACCACATAGTCGAGATAACGCTCCATGGTGTTGGTGGCGCCGAGGCGATTGAGCGCATTCACCACGAAATAGCCGTCGCGCAGCCAGCAGTAGCGGTAATCCCAGTTGCGGGAGCTGCCCTCCGCCTCCGGAATCGAGGTGGTGACGGCGGCGATGATGGCGCCGGTTTCGTCGTAGGCATTGAGCTTGAGCGTGATCGCGGCGCGGATCACCACATCCTGCCACTCGAAGGGGATGGCCAGAGTGCGCACCCATTCGCGCCAGTACTCGACCGTGTTTTCGAGGAACTCGCGGCCGAGCCGGGCCGGGGATTCCGGCACCGTCTCGTCCGGCCCCAGCATCAGGGTCAGCGTATCGGCCAGAAAGAAGGCCTGCTCCTGCAGCACGTGCGTGATGCTGGCATCGGTGGTCAGGCGCAGGATCAGGTTGGGCAGCACATAGCGCACATGGTTGCTGCCGAAGGTCAGCGCCGGCCGCTCGCTGCCGTATTCGCCGGCCGGCCGCAGACGGATGCGGATGCGCGGACTGCCGCTGATGCGGCGCAGCTGGCGCACCAGCATCATGGGCCGGAACAGGCGGCCGTAGCGGCGAAAGCGCGGGGCAAAGTCGCACACTTCGACGCAGCCACCGTGGGCGTCGTGCAGGCGGGTAACGAGGATGGCGGTGTTTTCCAGATAGGCCTGCTCGGCGTGACTGAACTCCTCGACCTCGATCCCGAAGTAGCCGAAGTCCGTCGCTTCCTGTGCCTCGCGCAGCAGCGAACAGAACACCGGGTCGCCGTCGAAGCGCGGCAGGCAGGACCAGACGATCTCGGCGCGCTCGTCGACAAGGGCGCTGATGCTGCCGTTGCCGATCAATCCCATGTCCAGCGTCTTCATGCCATCCCTCCTCCTTGCGTACGTGTCATTGTGGCCAGCCAGGCGCGAACCGCCGTCACGTCGGGCAAGCGCCAGGCCGCGCGCGTCGCGCCGCGACCGACCTTGATGGAGATGCCCTGCATGGCATTCACCATGGCAAAGCCGTGCTCGTCCGTCAAATCGTCGCCGATGAACACCGGTTTCCTGCCCTCGAAAGGCGCCTGTGCCATGAAGGCGGCGATGGCGCTGCCCTTGTCGTGGCCTGCGGGCTTGAGCTCGAGCACATACTTGCCCTTCTGCAACTGCAGGCCGCGCGGGCTGCTGGCGAGGAAATCGCCGAGCAGGCGGTGCAGGTGGCTGCCCAGACGCGGCGCCTGCCGGTAGTGAATCGCGAGCGACATGCCCTTGCGCTCCAGCAAGAGTCCGGGATGACGCGCGTGCAGCGGCGCCAGCAGGGCAGCGACCTCATCCAGCGCCGCCGGCGCCAGCACCAGCTGGCGCACGCTGCCGTCGGGATCGCGTCGTTCCAGTCCGTGCTGGCCGGCCATGGCCAGACCGGGAATGGCGAGCATGGCATCCAGCGCCGCCAGACTGCGGCCGCTGACCACGGCCAGCGCGCCGCCGCAGTGACGATGGCTCGCCGCGATCATGTCGCGCAGCGCCTGTGGCACGATCACCGCATCCGGATGCGCAGCCAGCTCGACCAGGGTGCCGTCCACATCGAGAAAATAGGCCCACTCGCCCGAAGGCGGCGGCAGCGAAGCATTCCTTGCCGTACTCAAATCGTCGGACTCCCGATCAGGCGCGCGCGACGGCGCA
>JAIEOJ010000027.1 GCA_019750575.1 Rhodocyclaceae bacterium
TAAGTCGCTGATATGACGGGCGAATAAAAAAGACTTTTGTTATGCATTAAATTTCATATCGTTTGATCTATATTAATAAAACGGCCGACAGGACTGTTAGTGTCGATCGGGTTGGGTAAAGCGTTGTATCAAGTATTGCCCTTTGTATTCCCCGTCAATTCCGATTTGCTGAAGTGAGGGAACTGGAATGTTGCAAGCCCCTGTTTTCATGGCGTGCGTGAGGCGCGCCCGGGCGGTTCTGGCAGTGGCAGCACTGCTGGGCCTTTCATCTGTTCAGGCACAGGCCGCACCCGAGGCGGCACTCGCTGCACCGGCAGTGCAGACACAGGCGGTGGACAAACCGCACAATGCGTCTGCGACCTGGCGCGAGGTGCGTAGTGGTGCCGAGGGCATCACTACGGTCAAGGGCTCCGAGACCGGTGTCCTGATCCAGTCCCAGGGCAATACCTGGCGTGCCATCCGCAACGGATTGATCACACCTTACGGCGGCGCTGTCATGCTCGTCGTGCTCGCCTCGATTGCCATCTTCTACAAGAAGAAGGGCACGATCAAGCTGCAGGCGCCGAAGACCGGTCGCAAGGTCAAGCGCTTCACGGCGAACGAGCGCCGCGCCCACTGGCTGGTGGCGATCAGCTTTGTCTGCCTCGGCTTCAGCGGCATCGTGCTGCTGTTCGGCAAGCACATCCTGTTGTGGCTGATGGGCTATACGCTGTTCTCCTGGCTGGCCCTGATTTCAAAGAACCTGCACATCATCACCGGCTTCACTTTCCTGGTCGGTGTGGTGCTGCTGTTCGGCCTGTTCTGGAAGGACAACCTCTGGCACAAGTCGGACGCCGAGTGGATACGCAAGGCTGGTGGTCTCGCCACCGGCGAGCATGTGCCTTCGCGCCGTTTCAACTTTGGCGAAAAGGTCTGGTTCTGGCTCGGCCTCAGCTTCTTCGGCCTGGTCATGATCCTGTCCGGACTGGTGCTGACCTTCCCCGGCTATTTCGACTCGCGTGCCATCATGCAGTACGCGCAGATCGTTCACGCCACTTCCGCCTGTCTGGTGATCGCCATGTCGCTGGGTCACATCTACATGGGCACCATCGGCATGGAAGGCTCCTTCGATGCCATGAAGACCGGCGAGGTGGATGAGACCTGGGTCAAGGAACACCACGAGATCTGGTACGAAGAGGAGGTTGTGGCCAAGCGCAGCGGAGGCCAGGCATGACCTGCGACGTCCGCCATTTCTGCGTGGTCATGGAAAGAACAGCGCTGGTGAACCGCTGGGTCGATCATCGCTGGGAAGCCATCGCCATTCTGCCTGCCGACGCGCATGCGGGCAGCGCCGAGGCGCAATGCCTGCTGCAGGACGGCCAGAACGAGCAGTGGCTGTATCCGCCCCTGCCGCTCTCCCTGCATGCCGACGATGTCGAGGGCTACCGCCTCAATCTTTCCGCACCCGAGCCGCGCGTCTTTGTCGTGACGCGCGAGGAGGATGGCCGTCAGGTGCCGTTCAGCCTGTCCGTCAGCTACGGCGATGCCGCGCGCATGCTGGATGCCGGCGAGACCGTAGACAGCATTCCCTTGCCGCAGGAACTCTGGGACTGGGCGGCCGCGTTCTCCGTCGCCAATTTCCGTCCGCCCGAACCGAAGAAGGAAAAGCGCTATGCGCGCGCGCCCCGCATGCAGGGAGTGCGTCCGTGAGTGAACTCAAGCAGGCAGCTCCGCTGGTGGATCTCGATCCGCCACGCAAGGAAGCCTTCCTCGATCGCTGGTCGCGTGTCAAGCGCGAGGTCCGCGCCGGCGCAGTGCCGCCGGGCACCGTCGAGACACCGGCGCAGGCGCCCGTGCTGCCGTCGCTCGAGGTGCTCGCCGCGCAGGGGCTGGACGCCGATTTCGCCGCCTTCATGCAGAAGGGCGTGTCCGAAGCCGCCAGGCGCGCGGCCATTCAGCAGCTGTTCAGACAGCCGGTCTTCAATGTCATGGATGGTCTCGATGTCTATATCGAGGACTTCAATATCTACGAGCCGCTGACCGCGGCCGAACTGCCGGGGCTCGCACATGCACGCGCGATGCTGTTTCCGGAAACCGAAGACGACAAGAATGAAGCGGTGTCGCCGAGCATCGAAAACCAGGAGAGCGCCAGCGTGAGTGTCGTACAGGAACAGCCGGAGGGCGAGCATGGGCGCGACTGATCACGCTTTTCTCGCCGTGAGTGAAGCGCATGCCGCCGTGGCGGCAGCGCTGCGTGCGGCCATGCATCTGCCCGTGCCGACCCCGGTGCAGGCGGTGGACTACGCTTCTGCCGGGCGTACCCTGATCATCGGGCCGGCCGATATTGCACTGGACTGGGCCGAGCGGCTCAAGGACAGGCTGGACGTCAGCGTGCTTGCAAGCGAAGCGCGCGGTAACGAAGAGCTGCCGCCGCGTGGCGATTATCCGGTGGCTGTCGGGTGCGACATCAAGGTGCAGGGCTGGCTGGGCAGTTTCACGGTGGCATGGCAGCAGGCCGTCACGCCGCAGGCCGGCCTGATCGGCACGCCCGACTTCCAGGCGCCCGAGACGCGCAGCGAGCGCTACGATCTGGTGTTTGATCTATCGCGCGAGCCGCTGATCCGCCTGCCGCATCCGCCGCAGGGCTATTTCTCCGCCGGCCGTGATCCGCTGGAGCAGTTCGATGCCGTGCTCAAGCTGACGGCCCATGTCGGCGAGTTCGAGAAGCCGCGCTACTTCGACTACAAGGCCGATCAGTGCGCGCATTCCCGCAATCGCATCGAAGGCTGCAGCAACTGCATCGACCTTTGTTCCACCGGCGCCATTACCCCCAGCGGCAATGGTGTCCGCGTCGAGCCCCATCTGTGCATGGGCTGCGGTGCCTGCGCCAGCGCTTGCCCGAGCGGCGCGATGCGCTACAACTATCCTTCCGTGCCCGAACTAGGCCTGCGTCTCAAGACCATGCTCGGCGCGTATCTTGAAGCGGGTGGTACTGCGCCGGTCGTGGTTTTCCATGATGGCAAGGGCGAAGACTGGCTGCTGCGCCGCGCGCATCGCCAGGGCCTGCCGCACAACCTGATCCCCTTCGGCGTGCATGACACCGCCAGCATCGGCCCCGAACTGCTGCTGGCTGCGCTGTGCTACGGCGCAGCGCACGTCAGCGTGCTGCAGGTGTCCGACATGCCCGAGGCCTACACGCTCAATCTGCACAAGCAGATGACGCTGGTGCACAGCCTGCTCGGCGGCTTCGGCTACAAGGGCGTGCACTGCAGCCTGATCGATCGCACCGAGGAACGGCGTGGCGAACTGGTCAGCCTGTCGGAACAGGCCCTGGCCCTGCCGCCGGCGAGCTTCAACCTGTTCACCGAGAAGCGCCGCACGCTGGAGTTCTGCATCGAGCATCTGCAGGCAAATGCACCGCAGGCGGTCGATGAAATTGCCCTGCCGGCCGGCTCGCCTTTCGGCACGCTCACGATTGCAGCCGACCGTTGCACCCTGTGCATGGCCTGCGTCGGCGCCTGTCCGGCCAAGGCCCTGCAGGACAATGCCGAGTCGCCCCAGCTGCGCTTCATCGAGCGCAATTGCGTGCAGTGCGGCATCTGTGTGGATACCTGTCCCGAGTCCGTGCTGGCGATTCAGCCGCGTCTGCTGCTGACGCCGGAAGCCCGGCAGCCGCGCGTCCTCAACGAGGCACAACCCTTCCATTGCGTACGCTGCGCCGCACCCTTTGGCACGCGTGCCATGGTCGATTCCATGCTGAAGCGCCTGAGCGGGCACAGCCTGTTTGCCGACGAAGCTGCGCTGCGCCGCTTGCAGATGTGCGGCGATTGCCGTGTCGTGGACATGATGGAAAACCGCAAGGAGATGACGGTGGAGGATCTGCCGCGATGAATGC
>JAIEOJ010000321.1 GCA_019750575.1 Rhodocyclaceae bacterium
CTATCCTACGTTACAGGCTGACACGCGGACGGTTCAGGTACGGATCGAGCTTGCCAATCCGGGGCAATTGCTCAAGCCGGGCATGTATGCTCAGGTAGAGCTGCCCGTCGGTGGTCGCAGCAAGGCGGTCGTCATCCCGAATTCTGCCGTCATCGACAGCGGCACTCGGCGCATTGTGTTGGTGCAGGCCGGCGAAGGTCGCTTCGAGCCACGCGAGGTTCGGTTGGGGCAACGCAGCGATAATCAGGTGGAAGTGCTGGACGGCATCAAGGAAGGCGAAGCCGTTGTCGTTACCGCCAACTTCCTGATCGATGCAGAAAGCAATCTCAAGGCGGCTGTCGGCAGCTTTGGCCATGCCAGTCATGGTGCTGCGCCCCCAGCTTCCCAGGGAGAAGCCACATCTTCCGGTGCAAAGCCAACCACAGTTGGACATCAGGCGGAAGGCGCGGTCGAGGAGATCGATCTCAAGACGGGTGCCGTCACACTTAATCATGGCGCAATTGCCAGCCTCAAATGGCCCGCCATGAGCATGGAGTTCCAGGCGGCAAACCCGGCGCTTCTGAGCAGTGTCAAGGTCGGCATGGCAGTGAAATTCGAATTCGTCGAGCGCAAGCCTGGTGAATGGGTCATTACCCGCATTACGCCGCAACAGCCGGCCAATTCCGGTTTGGCCACCAATCCTCACGCCGGCCACTGACGGGGAACAGTATGCTCGCCAAAATCATCGAATGGTCGGGACGCAACCGTTTCCTAGTTTTGCTGGCCACCCTGTTTGTCATCGTCGGCGGCATCGTTGCCGTCATGCGCACGCCGTTGGATGCGCTGCCCGACCTTTCTGACGTGCAGGTCATCGTCTATACGGAGTATCCGGGGCAGGCGCCCCAGGTCGTCGAAGATCAGGTTACTTATCCGCTGACATCGGCCATGCTGTCGGTGCCGAAGTCGAAAGTGGTTCGCGGCTTTTCTTTCTTCGGCGCCTCTTTCGTCTACATCATTTTCGAGGACGGCACGGATATCTACTGGGCGCGCTCCCGGGTACTGGAATACCTCAACTCCGCCGCCGGACGCATGCCCAAGGGGGTGACGCCACAGATCGGCCCGGATGCCACCGGGGTCGGCTGGGTCTATCAATACGCCGTTCTGGCCAAGGACAAGAGCCTAGCGGAACTGCGCACCTTGCAGGACTGGTATCTACGCTATCAACTGACCAAGGCGCATGGCGTTGCTGAGGTTGCCTCCATCGGTGGCTTTGTGCAGACCTATCAGGTCACTGTCGATCCAGTCAAACTGCGCGCCTTCGGCATCCCCCTGAGCAAGGTAAGCCAAAGCATTCGCGAATCCAACCGCGATGTCGGCGGGCGGGTCGTCGAGATGGCGGAGACCGAGTACATGATTCGCGGCAAGGGGTATTTGCGGGGGATTTCCGACATTGAGAACTTGGTGGTCAAGACCAGCAATGGCACGCCGGTACTGGTCAAGGACATCGCACGCGTCGAGCTGGCGCCGGATGAACGGCGTGGCCTCACCGAGCTGAACGGAGAAGGCGAGGTTGTTTCCGGCATCGCCATGGCGCGCTATGGGCAGAACGCGCTGGAAGTCATCCACAACATCAAACAGAAAATCGGCGAGATTTCCTCAGGGCTGCCTGAGGGTGTCACGATTGAGGCCGTCTATGACCGCTCGGAACTGATTCATCGCGCCATCGACACGCTGAAGCGCACTCTGATCGAGGAAAGCCTGATCGTGGCGCTGGTGTGCATGGTGTTCCTGATGCATTTCCGCAGCGCCCTGGTGGCTATCCTGATGCTGCCGGTTGGCGTCCTGATCGCCTTCATCGCCATGCGACTGCTCGGCATGAATTCCAACCTGATGAGTTTGGGCGGGATTGCTATTGCCATCGGTGCGATGATCGATGCCGCCATCGTCATGATCGAGAATGCCCACAAGCACATCGAGCGGCTGCCGGCGGAGCACAGTCATGCCGAACGCATCGAGGCAATGATTAAAGCTTGCAAGGAAGTCGGCCCGGCGCTGTTCTTCTCCTTGCTCATCATCACCGTGTCCTTCCTACCCGTGTTCACGCTAGAGGCTCAGGAGGGGCGCCTATTTGCTCCTCTGGCCTACACCAAGACCTTTGCCATGGCCGGCGCGGCTTTGCTGTCGGTGACGCTGGTTCCTGTGCTGATGATGCTTTTCATACGAGGCAAGATCATGCCGGAAGCCCGGAATCCGGTGAATCGCTTCCTCATCTGGGGCTATCGTCCGATCATTGCAGCGGTCATGCGCTGGAAGAAGGCCACTGTGCTGGTGGCCATTCTTGCGCTGCTGGTTTCCATTTTTCCGGCCAGTCGGCTTGGCTCCGAATTCATGCCGACGCTGAACGAAGGAACACTGCTCTACATGCCGTCATCGCTGCCTGGCATGTCGATCACCAAGGCAGGCGAGCTTCTGCAGACGCAAAACAAGATCATCAAAAGCTTTCCGGAAGTCGCCTCGGTCTATGGTAAAGCGGGACGCGCCAATACCGCTACCGATCCGGCACCGACCGAAATGTTCGAGACGGTGATCAACCTCAAGCCGGAATCTAAATGGCGAGCTGGCATGACCACCGACAAGCTCATCGCCGAAATGGACAAGGCCTTGCAATTCCCCGGCGTCTCCAATGCCTGGACCATGCCGATCAAGGCACGGATTGACATGCTGTCGACCGGAATACGAACGCCTATCGGCATCAAGGTCTTCGGCAACGATCTCAACGAAATGGAGCGCCTGGCACGCGAGATCGAAACCGTGGTCAAGGCAGTTCCCGGGACTACCTCAGCATTCGCTGAACGTATTACCGGCGGCTTCTACCTGAACATCGAACCCGATCGTACCCAACTGGCGCGTTACGGCCTGACGATCGGGGAGTTGCAGGATGTCATCGGTCAGGCGCTGGGTGGCGAGATGGTAACCACCACGGTCGAAGGACGCGAGCGCTTTGGCGTTACGGTGCGCTATCCGCGCGAATTGCGCTCAGACCCGCAGCTCATCGCCCGCGAAGTACTGGTGCCGACCATGGATGGAGGCATGATTCCGCTGGGGCAACTGGCCAGGGTCGAAGTCGCCAAGGGCACGCCGGGAATTCGCACCGAAAATGCCTTGCTGTCGGCCTATATCTTTGTCGACATCCGTGAGCGCGACATTGGCAGTTATGTCGCCGATGCGCGCAAAGCGGTGGCGGAACAGGTCAATTTCCCGCCGGGCTATTACGCCACCTGGAGCGGTCAATTCGAGTCCATGGAGCGCGCCATCGAGAAGATGAAGATCGTCATCCCGGTGACGCTGCTGATCATCTTCCTGCTGCTCTATCTCAACTTCAAGCGCCTAACCGAGACCATCATTGTCATGCTATCGGTGCCTTTTGCGCTGGTTGGCGGGGTATGGCTGATGTGGCTGCTCAACTACAACCTGTCGGTTGCCGTCGCAGTCGGCTTTATTGCGCTAGCGGGGGTTGCAGCCGAAACAGGGGTCGTCATGCTGATCTACCTTGACCATGCTTGGGAAGAGATCAAAGAGAAACGGCGCCAGCAGGGGCAGACACCCTCAGTTCACGATCTTTATGAGGCCATCATGGAAGGCGCAGTAGAACGGGTTCGCCCCAAGATGATGACCGTCGTCGCCATCATGGCCGGCCTGCTGCCGATCATGTGGGGCACGGGCACCGGCTCCGAAGTCATGAGCCGGATTGCCGCACCGATGGTGGGCGGGATGATTTCTTCGACGGTGCTCACGCTGGCGGTAATTCCGGCCATTTATGCGCTGGTCAAGCAGTGGCGCCTGAAGAGACAGCTGGAGCTTTAGCCAGACCTTTCGTGAACCATGCATTGACTCATCTAGCGTAC
>JAIEOJ010000166.1 GCA_019750575.1 Rhodocyclaceae bacterium
CTGATGGCGAAGCCGGACGGCTCCATCATCGAAACCCCGATCACCTCGAACTTCCGCGAAGGCCTGAACGTTCTGCAGTACTTCATCTCGACGCACGGCGCCCGTAAGGGTCTGGCCGACACCGCGCTGAAGACCGCAAACTCCGGCTACCTGACGCGTCGTCTCGTCGACGTGACCCAGGATCTGGTGGTGATCGAAGATGACTGCGGCACCGACAAGGGCTTTGCCATGCGCGCCCTGGTTGAGGGCGGTGAAGTGGTTGAAGCCCTGCGCGAGCGCGTGCTCGGTCGCGTGCTGGCTTCCGATCTGCTCAATCCGGATACGCAGGATGTCGTCTACGAAGCCGGTTACCTGCTCGACGAAGATGCGGTGGAAGACATCGAGGCCCTCGGCATCGATGAAGTCCGCGTGCGCACTCCGCTGACCTGTGAAACCCGCTACGGTCTGTGCGCCAAGTGCTACGGTCGCGACCTGGGTCGTGGCTACATGGTCAACGCCGGCGAGGCTGTCGGTGTTATCGCCGCCCAGTCCATCGGCGAGCCGGGCACCCAGCTGACCATGCGTACCTTCCACGTCGGTGGTGCCGCATCGCGTGCCGCTGTGCAGAGCGCCATTGAAGCGAAGAGCGCGGGTACCCTGCGCTATACCTCTGCCGTCAAGGTGGTGCTGAACCCGAAGGGCGAGAAGATCGTCATCTCGCGTTCGGGCGAAGTGCTGATCGCCGACGACAATGGCCGTGAGCGCGAGCGTCACAAGGTGCCGTACGGCGCCACCCTGCTGATCGACGATGGTGCGATCATCAAGGCCGGCGCACAACTGGCGACCTGGGATCCGCATACCCGTCCCATCGTGACCGAATACGCCGGTACGGTGAAGTTCGAAAACGTCGAAGAGGGCGTCACGGTTGCCAAGCAGGTCGACGATGTCACCGGCCTGTCCACCCTCGTCGTTATCGACCCCAAGAGCCGCACCAAGGCCAACGCCAAGGGCGTGCGTCCGCAGGTCAAGCTGATGGACGACAAGGGCCAGGAAGTGAAGATTCACGGCACCGATCACGCCGTGGCGATTACCTTCCACGTCGGCTCGCTGATCACCGTCAAGGACGGTCAGCAAGTGGCGGTCGGCGACATTCTTGCCCGCATCCCGCAAGAGTCGTCCAAGACCCGCGACATTACCGGCGGTCTGCCGCGCGTGGCCGAGCTGTTTGAAGCCCGTTCGCCGAAGGACGCCGGCCTGCTGGCCGAAGTGACCGGTACCGTCTCGTTCGGTAAGGACACCAAGGGCAAGCAGCGTCTGGTCATCACCGAGCCCGATGGCATCGCCCACGAGTACCTGATTCCGAAGGACAAGCACGTCATGGCCCACGACGGCCAGGTCGTGAACAAGGGCGAAGTGATTGTGGACGGCTCGGCCGACCCGCATGACATCCTGCGCCTGAAGGGTATCGAGGAACTCGCGCGCTACATCATCGACGAAGTGCAGGACGTGTATCGACTGCAGGGCGTGAAGATCAACGACAAGCATATTGAAGTCATCGTGCGTCAGATGCTGCGTCGTGTGGTCATCACCGAACCGGGCGATACCGGTTTCCTGCGCGAAGAGCAGGTCGAGCGCGCCGAAGTGTTCGACGAAAACGACAAGATGATTGCCGCTGGCAAGCGTCCGGCCGAATACCAGAACATCCTTCTGGGTATCACCAAGGCCTCGCTGTCCACCGACTCCTTCATCTCGGCGGCGTCCTTCCAGGAAACCACCCGCGTGCTCACCGAGGCTGCCATCATGGGCAAGCGCGATGAGCTGCGTGGTCTCAAGGAAAACGTCATCGTCGGTCGTCTCATCCCGGCCGGTACCGGTCTGGCCTATCACCGTTCGCGTCGTCAAGCCACGATGTCGGCCGGTCAGGAAGCTGCAGAAGCCGCTTTCGACCTGCCGGCGGCAGAGGTTGTCGCGACCGAGGATGTTCAGGCCGATTGATCGGGAAGTTGACCTAAGTTCGTAACGCCAATATAATCCGGCCTCTTCGCTCCGTCCGCATTTTGTGCAAATGAGGCGAGGGGCCGGAATCTGGTATCCGAAGAAATTGCCATGCTGCTGTTTTGCATGGATAAAACCAGCAAGTCCCAGGCTCGAAAGAGTTCTGGAATGAGATTTACGGAACGCCCCAGGGTGTTCCTCATTGGAAACGCAAAATGCCAACTATTAGTCAGCTCATCCGCAAGCCCCGCAAGGCTGTGGTCGCCAAGAGCAAGGTTCCTGCACTGGAAGCTTGCCCCGCCAAGCGCGGCGTGTGCACCCGTGTGTACACCACTACCCCGAAGAAGCCGAACTCCGCACTGCGTAAGGTCGCCAAGGTGCGCCTCACCAACGGCTTTGAAGTCATTTCGTACATCGGTGGTGAAGGCCACAACCTGCAGGAGCACTCGGTTGTGCTGATCCGTGGCGGTCGTGTCAAGGACTTGCCGGGTGTGCGTTACCACATCGTTCGCGGTTCGCTTGACACCCAGGGCGTCAAGGATCGTAAGCAAGCCCGCTCCAAGTACGGCGCCAAGCGCCCGAAGGCAGCCTAATCGGCTTGTTTAAAAGTCGCTAACGATATTCGAGAGGTAATTAAATATGCCACGCCGTAGAGAAGTCCCCAAACGTGAAATTCTGCCCGATCCCAAGTTCGGTAGCGTTGACGTGTCCAAGTTCGTGAATGTCCTGATGGAAGCCGGCAAGAAGTCTGTTGCCGAGCGCATCATTTATGGCGCATTCGACCAGATCCAGACCAAGAGCGGCAAGGATCCGCTGGAAGTCTTCAATCTGGCCATCAACAACATCAAGCCGATCGTTGAAGTGAAGAGCCGCCGTGTTGGTGGTGCCAACTATCAAGTTCCGGTTGAAGTGCGTCCGTCGCGTCGCATGGCGCTGTCGATGCGCTGGCTGCGTGATGCTTCGCGCAAGCGTTCCGAGAAGTCCATGGGTCAGCGTCTGGCCGGTGAGCTGCTCGAGGCCTCCGAAGGCCGTGGCGCTGCCATGAAGAAGCGTGAAGAAGTTCACCGCATGGCTGAAGCTAACAAGGCGTTCTCGCACTTCCGCTTCTAAGCGTCCGCAGTAAGCAATTCGTTGTTGCGCGGCAGTATGCGCAATCTTTTTACAGACCGCCGTGACGCCTAAAGTGTGTCATGGCGGTTTGGTTTAGAAGTCCCGAATATATTTGTCATCTTGTCTTTGTAGTATTCGGTGTCTTCGTAGACATTCAAGGTAAATACAGTGGCCCGCAAGACTCCTATCGAGCGCTACCGCAATATCGGCATCAGCGCGCACATCGACGCCGGCAAGACCACCACGTCTGAGCGCGTCCTTTTCTATACCGGCGTAACCCACAAGCTGGGTGAAGTGCATGACGGCGCAGCTACCACCGACTGGATGGAGCAGGAGCAGGAGCGCGGCATCACGATTACCTCGTCCGCGGTGACCTGTTTCTGGAAGGGCATGGATGGTTCCATGCCCGAGCATCGCATCAACATCATCGACACCCCGGGCCACGTTGACTTCACCATTGAAGTCGAGCGTTCCATGCGTGTGCTGGACGGCGCCTGCATGGTCTACTGTGCTGTGGGTGGCGTGCAGCCGCAATCGGAAACCGTTTGGCGCCAAGCCAACAAGTACAAGGTTCCGCGCCTGGCCTTCGTGAACAAGATGGACCGTACCGGTGCCAACTTCTTCAAGGTGGTCGAGCAGATGCGTACCCGCCTGTCCGCCAATCCCGTGCCGATCGTGATTCCGATCGGTGCCGAAGACAAGTTCGAAGGCGTGGTTGACCTCATCAAGATGAAGGCCATCATTTGGGACGAGGCTTCGCAAGGTATGAAGTTTACCTATGGCGACATCCCGGCCGATCTGGAAGCGGATGCCAAGAAGTGGCGCGAGAACATG
>JAIEOJ010000210.1 GCA_019750575.1 Rhodocyclaceae bacterium
ATGGCGCTGGGCTTGATGAAGGGCACATGACCGGCCGCCACGATACGATCGCCGAAGGTGCGGCCGATCGCGTAATTGACGGTATTGCCGAGAATCGCCGCAACCACCAGCACCAGCATGAGCACGCCGATATCCATGCCGCCGATGGCGGCCACCGCACCGGCCACGAACAGCAGCGAGTCGCCGGGCAGGAAGGGCAATACCACGAAGCCGGTCTCGCCGAAGATGATCAGGAAGAGGATGGCATAGATCCAGAGGCCGTATTCCTGGACCAGGAAAATCAGGTGCTTGTCCAGGTGCAGGACGATGTCGATGAATTGGGCGAGAAGATCCATGAGGTGTGCGGGACGGTGAAGACAAGCGATTCTAAGGGAATTAATGCCTGCCCCCTAGCCCCCGCCCCAGGGGCAGGGGTGACGATGGTTCGCCCCGAGGCTGCGCCTCGAAGCGCCATCAGGCTTGCTCATTTTGGCTTGAGTCGGCTCTGCGCCAAAACCCGGCAGATATAATCCGGGCATGCCTATCCGTCAGCTCCCCGACCTCCTGATCAGCCAGATTGCCGCCGGCGAGGTGGTCGAACGTCCCGCCTCGGTGCTCAAGGAGGTCATGGAAAACAGCCTGGATGCAGGCGCCACCCGCATCGACGTGCAGCTGGAGGAAGGCGGCGTGCGCCTGCTGCGCATCAGCGACGACGGCTGCGGCATCCCCAAGGACGAATTGCCGCTGGCGCTGGCGCGGCATGCGACCAGCAAGATCGCCACCCTCGACGACCTCGAAGGCGTGGCCAGCTACGGCTTCCGCGGCGAAGCCCTGGCCTCGATCGCCTCGGTCGCGCGCGTCACGCTCAGCAGCCGCAGTGCCGACGCCAGCCATGCCTGGCGCCTCAACGCTGGCCACGGCGGCGGCAAGATTGAACCAGCCGCCGGTACCCGGGGCACCGTGCTCGAGGTTGCCGATCTGTACTTCAATACTCCGGCACGGCGCAAGTTCCTCAAGACCGAGGCTACCGAATACGGCCACTGTGTCGATGTGTTCCAGCGCATGGCGCTGGCCCGACCCGACGTGAGTTTCACGCTCAGCCACAACGGCAATGTGCGCCAGCGCCTGATGGCGACAAGCCCGGAGCAGCGCCTCAAGGACGTGCTCGGCCCCGACTTCGCCGGCCAGACCCGCGCCGTGGACGAAACGGCCGGCCCGCTGCGCCTGTCCGGCCTCGCCGCCCTGCCCGCCTACTCGCGCGCCACCCGCGACGCCCAGTTCTTCTATGTGAACGGCCGCTTCGTGCGCGACAAGGTACTCGCCCACGCGGCACGCGAAGCCTATGCCGATATCCTGCACGGCAGTCGCCACCCGGCGTATGTGCTGTTTCTTGAACTCGACCCGCGCGGCGTGGATGTGAATGTGCATCCGGCCAAGACCGAGGTGCGTTTTCGCGACAGCCGCGGCATCCACCAGTTCGTCTTCCATGTGCTGCAGCGCGCCCTGGCCGCGCCGGTGCAGGCGGCGGCCGAATCCGCCAGCGAACGCGCAAGCCGCAATTTCCCTCCGCCGACCTACGCGCCGCCGCTGCAGTACCAGGGCAACCTGGCCGTGGCCGAACCCGCCGCGCGCGCCTATCTGGATTTTGCGCGCAGCGCATTCAGCGATGCCCAAGCCGCCTCCGCTACGGCATATGCCACGCCGGACAGCACGCCCGATTACGCTGCCGCCGCCCTGCCGCACAGCCGGCACGCGCCGCCCATCATTCCCCCCCTGGGTTATGCCGTCGCCCAGCTGCACGGCGTGTATGTGCTGGCGCAGAACGAGGCCGGCATGGTCATCGTGGACATGCATGCCGCGCATGAACGCATCCTCTACGAACGCCTGAAGAACGTGCTCGACGCCGGCACGCCGCCCTCGCAGCCCTTGCTGGTGCCCGCGCTGATCCATGCCTCCGAAGGCGAGATTGCCTGCGCCACCGAGCACACCGCCACGCTGCAGAAACTCGGTTTCGAACTGGCCGCCGCCGGCCCGCAGGAACTGATCGTGCGCGCCGTGCCCACGCTGCTGGCGCAGGGCGACGTCCCCGCGCTGATCCGCACGCTCCTCGCCGATCTGCGCGAACAGCCGGCCAGCCGCGTCATCGACGCCCGTCGCAACGAACTGCTCGCGACCATGGCCTGCCACGGCGCCGTGCGCGCCAACCGCAGCCTGACCGTGCCCGAGATGAACGCCCTGCTGCGCGACATGGAAGCCACGGAGCGCGCCGACCAGTGCAACCACGGCCGGCCGACCTGGACTCAGCTGTCGATGAAGGATCTCGACCGTCTCTTCCTGCGGGGGCAATGATGGCTGACTTGCCGCCCGCCCTCTTCATCCTCGGCCCCACCGCCAGCGGCAAGACTGCGCTGGCAATGGCGCTGGCTGACCGCTTTCCGGTCGAGCTGATCAGCCTGGATTCGGCGCAGGTCTTCCGCGACATGAATATCGGCACGGCCAAGCCCGACGCCGAGACCCTGGCGAAATACCCGCACCATCTGATCGACCTGATCAGCCCGGAGGAAAGCTATTCCGCCGCGCGCTTCTGCGAAGACGCGCTGCGCGTCATGCGCGAGATCACGGCGCGCGGCAAGGTGCCGCTGATCGTCGGTGGCACCATGCTGTATTACAAGGCGCTGACCGAGGGCCTCGCCGACATGCCCAAGGCCGATGCCGCGATACGCGCGCAGATTGACGCCGAAGCGGCCATCCATGGCTGGCCGCATATGCATATGGAATTGGCAAAACTGGATCCGGACTCGGCGGCCCGGCTCAAGCCCAATGACGCCCAGCGCATCCAGCGCGCGCTCGAAGTCGTGCGTCTTACCGGCAGGACCATGGCGGACATCTACGCGGCCCAGGAAAAAACACCCTTGCCATACCGGCGCCTGAGTATCGCCCTGATGCCCACCGACCGTGCCTGGCTGCACGAGCGCATCGCCCTGCGTTTCGATCTGATGCTGGCGCAGGGGCTGGTCGAGGAAACCCGCGCCCTGCGCAGCAAGTACCAGTTGCGCGCCGATCTGCCCTCGATGCGCTGTGTGGGTTACAGGCAAACTTGGGAAATGCTGGAAGGTGAAATCCCGCCCCAAGAACTCCGGGATAGAGGTATATTCGCAACTCGCCAGTTTGCCAAGCGCCAGATCACCTGGCTGAACGCCCTCCCCAACCTGGCCCTTTTCGATTGCACACAAGCTGCCCTGGCAGAGACAATAAACCGCAACGTCACCCGTTTTCTGAGCACTGCCCCATGAGTCTGCCCATCGACCAAAGCGTCGACGCCTACACCATCACCTTCCGGCGCGAAATCATTTTCTACCTGCGCCAGCTGATCAATGACAAGGATCCGGTCAGCATCAGCTTCAACGAAGGTAACGACACAATCCTCACCATCCTGCTGGATGTGGATGAAGAGGCGGGCCTGCTTTACTTCGACTGGGGCAGCAGTGAAGAGGTCAACAAGCGCTTCCTGCAGAGCGAACGCAATTTCTTCGTCGCCATGCCGGGTGGCGTGCGCAACCAGTTCATGTGCGGCAAGCCGCAAGCGACCACCCAGGGCGGGCGGCCGGCGTTTGCAGTCAAGCTGCCGGAAAAGTATGTGCGTCTGCAGCGCCGCGAATTCTTCCGTCTGGTGCTGCCGATCACGCAACGCCCGACCTGTCGCATCACCCACGACGGCAAGACCATGGAACTCTCCGCTGTGGATATTGGCATCGGCGGTGTCGGCTTGGAGACGCCCGAACTGCTCTTCGCCTGTCCGCTGGGCGCCGAGTTTGCCGATGTGCATATCGAGTTCAAGGGTTTCGGCGACCTGCGTGCACCGCTGACCGTCCGCTACTGCGGCGAAGTCACCAAGGGCACCAAGCAGCTGCAACGCCTCGGTTGCCACTTCATCAAGCTGAGCGCCGCCCAGGAAAACCTGGTGCAGAAATTCATGGCGCATATCCAGCGCGAAGAGCGAGCGAAG
>JAIEOJ010000246.1 GCA_019750575.1 Rhodocyclaceae bacterium
TTGAACAGACAGGACTTTACGGGGCCCGCCATGAAAATTGCCGCTGCAAAAATCTCGATGCAATCTGAACAATCGAGCCTAAGTCTTTATTCACGTTCGGAAAGCCTGAGGATGTGGAAAGGCCAGCGGCCCGAGGCGGCCGCGCCTGCGGCCAGGCCCGCCCCCCAGGTCAAACTCTCGGAGCAGGCACTGGCACTCCAGACCACGGAGCAAAAGCAGAACGGGGAGCAACTCGATCCCAAGCTGAAGCTACTCATCACCATGATCGAGGCGATTACCGGCAAGCAGATCAAGCTCCTCAACACCAGCGAGCTCACTCAGCCGCCGGCGGCTGGCGCAGGCCAGGGCAGCGGCGGCAATGCCCCGGCCCCGGAAGCCGACTGGGGCATGGAATACGACCTCCATGAAAGCTATATGGAAGTCGAGCAGACCACGGTCTCGGCCAGCGGCATCATCCGCACCGCCGACGGCAAGGAAATCAGCTTCGAGCTGAATCTCAGCATGAGCCGCAGCTATTACGAGGAGACCAATATCTCGCTGCGCGCCGGCAATGCCCAGCGCAAGGACCCGCTGGTCATCAACTTCGGCGGCACCGCCGCCCAGCTCAGCGACCAGAAGTTCAGCTTCGATCTGGACGGCGACGGCAGCAATGAGGAAATTTCGCGCTTCGCCAGCGCCAGCGGCTATCTGGTGCTGGACAAGAACGCCAACGGCAAGGTGGACGACGGCCGCGAACTACTCGGCCCCGCCACCGACAACGGTTTCGGCGAGCTGGCCGCGCTCGACAAGGACGGCAACGGCTGGATAGACGAGAACGACGCCGCCTTCGACGAGCTCAAGGTCTGGATGCCCGGCAGCGACAAGCTGATGTCCCTGCGCGAAGCGGGGGTCGGCGCCCTGGCGCTGGCCCATGTGAACAGCAAGTTCGAATTGCGCGGCCAGGGCAACAGCAATCTGGGCGGGGTGCGCGATACCGGCGTCTTCCTGTTCGAGGACGGCAGCGTGGGCAGTCTGCAGGAAATCGACTTAACAGTCTGAGCCCTGCCAATACAGGGCGCTACGCCAGAAAACCCAGGGCATCCTCCGGATGCCCTTTATTTTTGTCGTTTTTCAAATAATCGGGACTTGAAAGCCTAAGACCCGACCCCAAGTGTGGGCAATCCGGAAACTTGAATCGCAAGGAAGCCCTCATGTCGCAAGAACAAGAACCTCAAGTCAACGCAACTGCGGAGACCGAAACGCCCGAGACCGATGCCCAGCCGCATGTGGACAGCATGCCCAGCATCGAGGAGCAGCTGAAGATCGCCGAGCAGAAGGCGGCCGAAAGCCACGACGCCTGGCTGCGCGCCAAGGCTGAAGGCGAGAACATCCGCCGCCGCGCCCAGGAAGACATCACCAAGGCCGGCAAGTTTGCCGTCGAGAAATTCGCCGGCGAACTCATTGCCGTCAAGGACAGCCTCGAAGCCGCGCTGGCCAGCGACAAGCAGACCGCCGAAGACCTGAAGGCCGGCGTCGAGCTGACGCTGAAGCAGCTGAGTTCGGCTTTCGAGAAGTCGGCGCTGCTGGAGATCAACCCGCTCGAAGACAAGTTCGACCCGCACAAGCACCAGGCCATCAGCCAGGTTGAAGCGGACGGCGAGCCCAATCGCGTCATCACCGTCCTGCAAAAGGGCTATGCCCTGCACGACCGCGTGATCCGTCCGGCGCTGGTGATTGTTTCCAAGGCAAAAAGCTGAGGCTCATCGCTTGAACCTCCCGCGCTAATCCCCATATTCGCTTCAAGGCCAAACACATTTACAACACTGCGGCCATCCAACATTCAGACTTAAAGGAAAACACAATGGGCAAGATCATCGGCATCGACCTCGGCACCACCAACAGCTGCGTCTCCGTCATGGAAGGCGGCAAGCCCAAGGTCATCGAAAACTCGGAAGGCGCGCGTACCACGCCCTCCATCGTCGCCTACACGGACGACGAAGTGCTGGTCGGCGCCTCGGCCAAGCGCCAGGCCGTCACCAACGCCAAGAACACGCTCTACGCCGTCAAGCGCCTGATCGGCCGCCGCTTTGAAGAGCAGGCCGTGCAGAAGGACATCGACCTGATGCCCTTCTCCATCATCAAGGCCGACAACGGCGACGCCTGGGTTGAAGCCAAGGGTCAGAAGCTGGCACCGCCACAAGTTTCGGCCGAAGTGCTGAAGAAGATGAAGAAGACCGCCGAAGACTACCTGGGTGAAGAAGTCACCGAGGCCGTCATCACCGTGCCCGCCTACTTCAACGACAGCCAGCGCCAGGCCACCAAGGACGCCGGCCGCATCGCCGGTCTGGAAGTCAAGCGCATCATCAACGAGCCGACTGCGGCCGCGATTTCCTTCGGCCTCGACAAGCAGGAAGGCGACCGCAAGATTGCCGTGTTCGACTTGGGCGGCGGCACCTTTGACGTGTCCATCATCGACATCGCTGAAATCGACGGCGAGCATCAGTTCGAAGTGCTGTCCACCAACGGCGACACCTTCCTCGGCGGCGAAGACTTCGACCAGCGCCTGATCGACTACATCATCGACGAGTTCAAGAAGGAACAGGGCGTAGACCTGAAGAAGGACGTACTCGCCCTGCAGCGCCTCAAGGAAGCAGCAGAAAAGGCCAAGATCGAACTGTCGTCCTCGACGCAGACCGAAGTCAATCTGCCCTACATCACCGCAGACGCCACTGGGCCGAAGCATTTGGCTCTGAAGATCACGCGCGCCAAGTTCGAGTCGCTGGTCGACGAACTGATCCAGCGCACCATCGAACCCTGCCGCGTCGCCATCAAGGACGCCGGCGTCAAGGTCAGCGACATCTCCGACGTGATCCTGGTCGGCGGCATGACCCGCATGCCCAAGGTGCAGGAAAAGGTGAAGGAGTTCTTCGGCAAGGATCCGCGCAAGGACGTGAACCCGGACGAAGCCGTCGCCATCGGCGCCTCCATCCAGGGCGGCGTGCTGCAGGGTGAAGTCAAGGACGTGCTGCTGCTCGACGTGACGCCTCTCTCGCTTGGCATTGAAACGCTGGGCGGCGTCATGACCAAGCTGATCCAGAAGAACACCACGATTCCGACCAAGCAGAGCCAGGTCTTCTCGACCGCCGACGACAACCAGAACGCGGTGACCATCCACGTACTGCAGGGCGAGCGTGAAATGGCGGCCGGCAATAAGAGCCTCGGCCAGTTCAACCTGTCCGACATTCCGCCGGCACCGCGCGGCATGCCGCAGATCGAGGTCACCTTCGACATTGATGCCAATGGCATCCTGCACGTGTCGGCCAAGGACAAGGCGACCGGCAAGGAAAACAAGATCACCATCAAGGCCAACTCCGGTCTCTCCGAAGCCGAGATCCAGCAGATGGTGCAGGACGCCGCCGCGCACGCCGAGGAAGACAAGAAGGCACGCGAACTGGTGGACACCAAGAACCAGTGCGAAGCCATGATCCACTCGACCAAGAAGGCCCTGGCCGATCACGCCGACAAGGCCGGTGACGACAAGGCTGCCATCGAAGCTGCCATCGCCGAAGCCGAGGAAGCGCTGAAGGGCACCGACAAGGAAGCCATTGAAGCCAAGACCGAAGCGCTGGCCAAGGCTGCACAGAAGCTGGGCGAGAAGATCTACGCCGAGCAGCAGGCTGCTGCCGGCGGTGCCGAAGCAGCAGGTGCCGGCGCCAGCGGTGACAAGAAGGACGACGGCGATGTGGTGGATGCCGAGTTCACCGAGGTCAAGGACAAGAAAGCTTAAACCGCTCGCTGCGCGACGTTTTAAGTGGCCGAGTTCAAGTGGGCGTTTGCAACGCCCCTTAACTCGGCCGTTGGCCACTCAAGCAGACCGTAACCATGGCAAAAAAAGATTTCTACGAAGTACTGGGGGTTAACCGCGACGCGTCGGACGACGAGCTGAAGAAGGCTTATCGCAAGCTCGCGATGAAGTACCACCCGGACCGCAATCCCGACAACCCCAAGGCCGAGGAACAGTTCAAGGAGGCCAAGGAGGCCTACGAGAT
>JAIEOJ010000272.1 GCA_019750575.1 Rhodocyclaceae bacterium
TTTATTGCCGGCCAAAAGCGGCTATGATGCCGACTCCAGACATCCCGAGAGGTTCATCATGCGCATGCGTCCGCTAATCCCGGCATTCATCGGCATCCTCCTTGGCGCTGTGGCGCACAGCGGTTTCGCCCAGATAAGCGCCCCTGTCGCGCCTCCGCCGCCCCCGGCAGCAGCAGCCAAGCCGCCGCCGGCAAAACCCAGCAGGGCGCCCATCGGCGCGCCGCCGGCCGCCAACAGCGACGAGATCAACAGCGCCTACGAGTTCCGCAACAAGATGAGCAGCGATCCGGCCTGCCAGGAAATCGCGCGCCGTAGCGACAGCATCTATGCGGATGCGGCAATGAAGGACGAGGACAAGCAGATGGCGCTCGAGCAGCTGCGCCAGCGCGCAAGATCGGCCGGCTGCTTCTGAATATCGGATGAACTGGCCAGCCCGGGACAGCGACCGGGCAAGGCGCTATTGCTGGCCGTAGGTCCTGAATTTTTCCAGGACCACGGCCATTTCTTCGGGCGGCAGCAGCGGTGGCGTGGCGATCTGCACGGCGCGCCAGTATTGCTCGCACAACGACTCAAGCTCGACGGCATGTGCCAGCGCCTGCTCGAGGTCGCGGCCGAAGACCGTCATGCCGTGCTGGGCCATGAGGCAGGCGCTGCGCCCTTCCTGGGCCTTCAGCATGGCGTCTGAAAGCGCCTGCGTGCCAAAGGTCGCATACGCGGCACAGCGCACCGTATCGCCGCCGAAGCGCGCGATCATGTAGTGGAAGGGTGGAATTTCCGTGGCCAGGCAGGCGAGGCTGGTGGCAAACGGCGAATGCGTATGCACGATGGCGCCGGCTTCCGGACGTTGCGCATAGATATCGCGATGGAAACGCCACTCCGACGAGGGCTTGCGCACACCCTGCGCCTGACCCTGCATATCCACGAGTACCATGTCCTCGGGCAGCGCACGTGCATAGTCCATGCCGGTCGGTGTGATGATGAAGCCACCGGCGCAGCGCGCGCTGACATTGCCGGCCGTGCCGCGATTGATGCCGCTGGCGTTCATGGCCTGCGCGCATTCAAGAACGGCAGCCTGCAGCGGATTCATTAGCGCCGCAGCCCGGCCAGCTGTTGCGGCGGGAAAATGCCGTGCTCGGTGATGATGCCGGCAATCAGGGCTGCCGGCGTCACATCAAAGGCCAGGTTCCTGACCGGGCAGTCAGCCAGGCCCAGCGCATGGATGCCGAGCTCTTCGGCCTCGCGCTCCTCGATCGGGATCGCGGTGCCATCGGGACAATCAAAGTCTATGGTCGAAACCGGCGCGGCGACGTAGAACGGCACGTCGTGCGCACGGGCGGCCAGTGCCTTGAGGTAGGTGCCCACCTTGTTGGCGACGTCGCCGTTGGCCGCGATGCGGTCGGCGCCGACGATCACGATATCAATCTCGCCGCGCATCAGCAGCAGACCGGCTGCATTGTCGGCAACGAAGCTGCGCGCCACACCGGCCTGCCCTAGTTCCCAGGCCGTCAGCTGGCCCTGGTTGCGTGGCCGCGTCTCGCTGACCCAGACATGCTGGCGGATGCCGGCTGCATGCGCCGCATAGACCGATGCCAGCGCGGTGCCATGGGCCACGGTCGCCAGCCATCCGGCATTGCAATGCGTCATGACCTGGGCGGTGCCGCTGCGCGCTGCGGCATGTTCGATCAGGGGCAGACCATACTGGCCGATGGCTGCATTCGCTGCCACATCCTCTGCCGCAATCGCGCGCGCCTCGCGCCAGGCCATGGCGCGGCGCTCTGATGCCGGCAGTGGCAGCAGACAAGCCTGCATGCGTGCCAGCGCCCACTGCAGGTTCACGGCGGTGGGGCGTGTGGCGGCCAGACGCGCGCAGACCGCGGACAGGGTGTCATCATCGGCCGCAGTGGCGAGACCAAGTGCGACGCCGTAGGCGGCAGTCGCACCGATAAGGGGGGCGCCACGCGCCTGCAATATGCGAATGGCGTGCGCGGCCTGCTCGACATGGGTCAGCCGCGCATACACGACTTCGGCCGGCAGCCGGGTCTGATCGAGGATGACGACGGCATCGCCATCCTCGCGCAGGGTTTCAAAGCCGCTGTTCAGCATGTGGATCGCGCCGGCCTGCGAATCAGTTCAGCGTCCCGTGACAATGCTTGAACTTCTTGCCGCTGCCACACGGGCAGGGATCGTTGCGACCGACCTTGGGCAGCGCCTTCTGCACCGGCTGCGATGCTGCTGCCGGGGCGGTCTCCGCGCCGTCGGCCTCGTCAAGCCCGGCATGCTGGTACTGCACGTTTTCGAGGACCGGCTGTTCGACTTCCTGGATCTGCTCGGCCGACTGGATCTGCACGGTCATCAGGATGCGGGTCACATCAATGCGCACCGCGTTGAGCAGTCCTTCGAACAGCTCGAAAGCCTCGCGCTTGTATTCCTGCTTCGGGTTCTTCTGCGCATAACCGCGCAGATGGATGCCCTGGCGCAACTGCTCAAGCGCCGAGAGGTGCTCGCGCCAGTGGGTATCCAGGCTTTGCAGCATGATGCTGCGCTCGAAACCGTGCCAGGCCTCCAGGTTTACCTGCGCAATCTTGTCTGCATACAGGCGGTCCGCTTCCGCAACCACGCGCGCCAGCAGTTCATCGTCCGTGACATTGCTGTCGGCAGCCAGCCATTCGGTCACCGGCAGCTTGAGCTGATACTCGGCCGCCAGCGCATTCTCGAAGCCGGCCAGGTCCCACTGCTCCTCCATGCTGTCGGCCGGCACGTAGCCGCGGAACAGCTCATCGATCACGCCAGCGCGCATCGCGCTCACGGTTTCGGAAATGTCGGCGCTTTCCAGAATCTCGTTGCGCTGCTCGTAGATCACCTTGCGCTGATCGTTGGCGACGTCATCGTATTCCAGCAGTTGCTTGCGGATGTCGAAATTGCGCTGTTCCACCTTGCGCTGCGCGCCTTCGAGGGAACGGTTGACCATGGCATGCTCGATGGCCTCGCCTTCCGGCAGCTTGAGACGAACCATGATGGCATTCAGGCGCTCGCCGGCGAAGATCTTGAGCAGCGGGTCCTCGAGCGAGAGGTAGAAGCGGCTCGAACCCGGGTCGCCCTGGCGGCCGGCACGGCCGCGCAGCTGATTGTCGATGCGGCGCGACTCGTGGCGTTCGGAGCCGATGATGTGCAGGCCGCCGGCCGCCACCACCTGGTCGTGCAAGGGCTGCCATTCGGCGCGGATCGCGGCGATCTGGGCCTGCTTCTGTTCGTCGGACAGTTCGGTGCTTTCACGCAGCGCCTCGATGCGCTTCTCGATGGCGCCACCCAGCACGATGTCGGTACCGCGACCGGCCATATTGGTGGCGATGGTGATCATGCCGGGACGACCGGCCTGGACCACGATCTCGGCCTCGCGCGCATGCTGCTTGGCATTGAGCACCTGGTGCTCGATGTTCTCGCGCGTCAGCAGTATGGACAGGAGTTCCGAATTCTCGATCGAGGTGGTCCCGACCAGCACAGGCTGGCCGCGCTCGCGGCAGGCGCGGATGTCGTCAATGATGGCGGCGTATTTTTCCTTGGCGGTGCGGTAGACCAGATCGTTCTCGTCCTTGCGCCTGACCGGGCGATTGGTTGGAATGACCACGGTCTCCAGGTTGTAGATGCTCTGGAATTCGAAGGCTTCGGTATCGGCCGTACCGGTCATGCCGGCCAGCTTGCCGTACATGCGGAAGTAGTTCTGGAAAGTGATCGAGGCCAGAGTCTGGTTCTCGGCCTGGATGGCGACGCCTTCCTTGGCCTCCACCGCCTGATGCAGGCCCTCGGACCAGCGGCGACCGGTCATCAGACGACCGGTGAACTCGTCGACGATGACAATCTCGCCGTTCTGCACCACGTAATGCTGGTCCTTGTGGAACAGGTTGTACGCACGCAGGGCGGCGTACAGGTGATGCATCAGGGAAATGTTGGCCGGCTCGTAGAGGCTACTGCCTTCCGGCAGGATGCCGAGGCGGGTGAGGATTTCCTCGGCCTTCTCGTGGCCCTGCTCGGTCAGCAGCACGCT
>JAIEOJ010000238.1 GCA_019750575.1 Rhodocyclaceae bacterium
GCACGGCCCATCAGGAAGTGCGCCAGCAGCGGCACGGGGCGGCCGGTGGAACCCTTGTCCTTGCCCGAACGCCAGGCGGTACCGGCGATGTCGAGGTGGGCCCAGTCGTACTTGCCGGTATAGCGCGCCAGGAAGCAGGCGGCGGTGATGCTGCCGGCCGGACGCCCGCCGATGTTGGCCATGTCGGCGAAGTTGCTCTTCAACTGCTCCTGGTAGTCGTCCCACAGCGGCATATGCCAGGCGCGATCGCTGGCATCCTGCCCGGCGTCGAGGATTTCCCGCGCCAGACTGTCGTTGTTCGAGAACAGACCGGAAGCAACGTGGCCCAGTGCGATCACGCAGGCGCCGGTGAGCGTGGCAACGTCTATGACCACGGCCGGGTCGAAACGCTCGACATAGGTCAGTGCATCGCACAGCACAAGGCGGCCTTCGGCGTCGGTATTGAGTATTTCCACGGTCTGGCCCGACATCGAGGTGACGATGTCGCCCGGCTTGGTGGCGCCTCCGCCCGGCATGTTTTCGGTGGTCGGAATGGCAACGATGAGATTGATCGGTAGGGCCATCTGCGCGGCGGCCTTGATGGCGCCCAGCACGCTGGCGGCACCGCCCATGTCGTACTTCATCTCGTCCATTTCGCCGGCCGGCTTGAGCGAAATGCCGCCGGTATCGAATGTGATGCCCTTGCCGACCAGGACAACGGGCTTGTCATCCTTCTTGCCGTTCAGGTACTGCAGCACGATGAACTTGGGCGGTTCGTGCGAACCCTTGGCCACGGAGAGCAGGGTGTTCATGCCTAGCTTTTCCATGTCGGCGCGCTCGAACACCTCCAGCTTCATCTTGTATTCGTCGGCCAGCGCCTTGGCGGTGGCGGCGAGGTGCGAAGGCGTGCAGAAATTGCTGGGAAGATTGCCGAGGTCTTTCGCCAGGCTCATGCCGGCAGCAATGGCCTGGCCGTCGATCAGGGCCTGTTCGGCGTCCTTGAGTTCGCTGCGGCGGCCGACGCAGAAGGTGAGCTTGCGCAGGGGGCGGCGCACCTCATCCTTCTTGGACTTGAGCTGGTCGAAGCGGTACAGGGAGTCCAGCGCGACCAGCGTGGCATGACGGATGCGCCAGCCGGCGTCGCGCTTCTTGACGTTGAGCTCGGTGAGGTAGACGGTACCGTCGAAGCCGCCGGTTTCATTGAGCGTGCGCACGGCGGTGCCGATGGCGCTGCGGTATTCCTTTTCGCGGAATTCCTTTTCCTTGCCGAGGCCGACCAGCAGTACGCGATCAGCCAGTGTGCCCGGCACATTGTGGAGCAGCAGCGTGGAGCCCGCCTTGCCCTCCATGTCGCCGCGCCGGATGATGTCCGAGAGGAACTGGTGCGAGGCGTTGTCGATGATTTCGGCAGGTACCGACAGCTTGCGCGGCTCATACACGCCGACCACCACGCAGGCACTGCGCTGCTTTTCGGGGCTGCCGCTTTTTATGCTAAATTCCATGCGCTTCTCCATGTTTTGCCGACATTTGCCCGGCCGGCTTTGCTGCCGCTTCCCTTGTTCCGGCGGAGCATGGCCAGACACTGTTTTCGATGTCTGCAGTCCAGCTGCCGCAAGGCTTTTACCGTGATACCCGAGCTGCGAGCAGGGATGAAAAGTTCAAGAAACTGCTCTTCCCTGTGAATTATCCCCATTTTGCCTGAAAAGCCCAAGCAACGATGATTTACCGCCGCGCCGTCCAGCGCGAATTTGCCCAGACTGCCCTGGTGGTATTCGTGGCCCTGTTTTCCATCCTGATGACCACGCAGCTGATTCGTCTGCTGGGTCAGGCAGCCGGTGGACGGGTTGCGCCCGAGGCGGTGATGGCGCTGCTCGGCTTTGGTGCGCTCGGCTATCTGCCGGTGCTGCTGTCCCTGACCCTGTTCGTGTCGGTACTGATGACGCTGTCGCGCATGTATCGTGACTCCGAAATGGTGGTCTGGTTTTCCAGCGGCCTTTCCCTGCGCGACTGGGTGGGGCCAGTGCTGCGCTTCGCGGTGCCGATTCTGGCTTCGATTCTGGCCTTGTCCATGTTCCTCGCGCCGTGGGCGCAATCCAAGAGCAACGAGTTCCGCCAACGCATGGATCAGCGCGACGACCTGTCCAAGGTGTCGCCCGGGGTGTTCCGCGAATCCTCTTCCGGTGAACGGATTTTCTTCGTTGAAGGCGTAAGTGGCGCGCAGACCGGCAACGGTCAGGTCAAGAATGTTTTCATCAACTCGGTCCAGCACGGTCGCCTCGGCGTCATGGCGGCGGCCAACGGCCATGTCGAGCAGGCGCCGAATGGTGATCGCTTCGTGGTGCTGGAAAACGGCCATCGTTACGAGGGCATGCCGGGCACGCCGGAGTACCGGGTCATGGCCTTCGAGCGCTATGCCTTGCGCACGGAAACGCGCGAGGCCCGCGGCTTGAGCGAATCCCCGCGCGGACTGTCGCTGCAGCGCCTGCTGAACGAGCCGACACCCATCAATCAGGGCGAGCTGCTGTGGCGCATCGGCGTACCCGTGTCGGCAACGGTGCTCGCATTGCTCGCCATTCCGCTGTCATTCGTGAATCCGCGTGCCGGCCGCGCCAATAACCTGATCTTCGCGGTACTCGCCTTCATGATCTACAGCAATCTGATCAGCCTCTCTCAGGCCTGGGTGGCGCGCGGCAAGCTGCCCTTCGAACTCGGTGTGTGGGTGGTGCATCTCGCCATGCTGCTGATCCTGCTGCTGCTGTTCTGGCGCCGACTCTCCCTGTTCTCGTGGGGGCGACTGTGGCGCTGATGAAAACCTTCGAGCGCCATCTTGCGCGCGAGATCTACGGTGCCACGCTGCTGGTGCTCGCCGCATTTCTGATGCTGTTCTCCTTCTTCGATCTCATTTACGAGTTCGAGTCGATCGGCAAGGGCGGCTATCAGCTGCAGCATGCCGTGCTTTACGTGCTGCTGCTGGTGCCCGGCCGCAGCTACGAGCTGTTTCCGGTCGCCGTGCTGATCGGTTCACTGTATGCGCTGACGCAACTGGCGCGACATTCCGAAATCACCGTGCTGCGTACCTCCGGTGCGGCCACGCCGACCTTCCTGTGGGCGCTGATGAAGATCGGCCTGCCGTTCGTGCTGGCGACCTTCCTGATCGGCGAAGTGCTGGCGCCGCTGGCCGACAAGACCGCCCAGCAGATCCGTCTCTCCGCCATGAGCCAGCTGGTGGCGCAGGAGTTTCGTACCGGCCTGTGGGTCAAGGATGACAAGGCCTTCGTCAATATCCGCGAAACCACGCAGGAGGGCGGCTTGCGCGGCATCCGCATCTACCAGTTCGATCAGAAGTTCGAGTTGCAGACCATCAGCGAGGCCGAACGCGGCGAGTTCCGCGGCTCGGATATGTGGGAGTTCAGCAACGTGACACGGACCACGCTGCGCGATGACGGCGCGCGCATCGAGCACCTGCCCACCCTGAGCTGGCGCTCCGGATTGAATCCGGACATTCTTTCCGTGCTGATGGTGAACCCGGAGCGCATGTCCATCCTGCGCCTGTATCGCTACATCCAGCATCTGAGCGCGAATCAGCAGAAGACCGACCGCTACGAGATTGCGTTGTGGAAGAAGCTGATCTACCCGCTCGCCTGTCTGGTGATGATGGCGCTGGCGCTGCCCTTCGCCTATCTGCAGGATCGCATGGGCGCCGTTAGCATCAAGGTCTTTGCCGGCATCATGATGGGCATCCTCTTCAACATGCTGAACGGCCTGTTCTCCAGTCTCGGCATTCTCAACAGCTGGACGCCCTTCGTCTCGGCGGTGACGCCCAGCGTGCTGTTCGTGCTCACGGCATCCGCGATGTTGTGGTGGTCGGAGCGCAGGTAGGCCCTCACCCCATCCCTCTGATGAAGCAACTAGCCAATCGACTAAGCCCGCAAGCGGGCAAGTCGCTGGTTATCCCCAAGGGAGAGGGTGACCATGGTTCGCGGGCTTTGCCCGCTCCCCAACTAAGGGTCGCTCCGTAGTGATGGCTCATGCGGGTGTTCGCTCCGCGAACAGGCCGCTTTTAGCTCCAGCATAACGCCCGCTACGCGGGCATTAGCCTGCACTGAAACTTC
>JAIEOJ010000035.1 GCA_019750575.1 Rhodocyclaceae bacterium
GTCCTGATCGACCTGCCCTTCGACGTGCAGATGACCGAAATCGAATTCGATCCGGACACCTACCAGCCCCTGCCGGTGTACAAGCCTGCTGCCTCGCGCAAGCAAGCCGAGAAGGCCATCGACATGCTGCTGGCCTCGCATCGCCCGATCATTGTCACCGGTGGCGGCGTCATCAACGCCGGCGGCGAAAAGCAACTGGTTGAACTGGCCGAGCTGCTTAACGTGCCGGTCGTCCCGACCCTGATGGGCTGGGGCACCATCGCCGACAAGCACCCGCTGATGATCGGCATGGTCGGTCTGCAGACCAGCCACCGCTACGGCAACGCTTCGCTGCTGGCTTCCGACTTCGTCATGGGCGTGGGCAACCGCTGGGCCAACCGTCACACGGGTTCGGTCGAGGTCTACACAAAGGACCGCAAGTTCGTGCACATCGACATCGAGCCGACCCAGATCGGTCGCGTCTTCGGTCCGGACCTGGGCATCGTTTCCGACGCCAAGATCGCGCTTGAACTGATGATCGAAGTGGCCAAGGAACGCAAGGCTGCCGGCAAGCTCAAGAACTACGGCACCTGGGTTGCTCAGTGTCAGGAACGCAAGCGCACCATGCTGCGCAAGAGCGATTTCGACAACGCCCCGATCAAGCCGCAACGCGTGTACCACGAAATGAACAAGGCCTTCGGCGAAGACGTCTGCTACGTCGCCACCATCGGCCTGTCGCAGATCGCTGCCGCCCAGTTCCTGACCGTGAACCATCCGCGTCATTGGATCAACTGCGGCCAGGCCGGCCCGCTGGGCTGGACCATCCCGGCTGCCATCGGTGTTGCCACGGCTGAACCGACCAAGGAAGTGGTTGCCATCTCCGGCGACTTCGACTTCCAGTTCATGATCGAAGAGCTCGCTGTCGGCGCCCAGTTCAAGACCCCGTACATCCACATCCTGGTGAACAACGCCTACCTCGGCCTGATCCGCCAAGCGCAGCGCAACTTCGAAATCGACTACTGCGTGCAGCTGTCCTTCGAAAACATCAACTCGCCGGAACTCGGTGTGTACGGTGTTGACCACGTCAAGGTTGCCGAAGGCCTGGGTTGCAAGGCCGTGCGCATCACCAAGCCGGAAGACCTGGCTGCCGGCCTGGCCGAAGCCAAGCGCCTGCGCGACGAGTTCTCGGTTCCGGTCGTGGTTGAAGTCATCCTCGAGCGCGTGACCAACATCGCCATGGGTCTGGAAATCAGCGGCGTCAATGAATTCGAAGAAGTCATCGACCTGCCCGCCACCATCGACCTGACGCCGGTCGACGCGAAGTAAGCGTAGTAGAAACGAAACAGACAGGCGGCTAGAATGGCCGCCTGTTTGCTTAACAACTCACAATTTTTATTCATCATCCGGAGATATCAGCATGCCTAAACTCGCTGCCAACCTGACGATGCTCTACAACGAAGTCGACTTCATGGACCGCTTCGCAGCGGCTGCCAAGGACGGCTTCAAGGGCGTTGAGTACCTGTTTCCCTACGCCTACGACAAGAACGAACTGGCCGACAAGCTGAAGAGCAACGGCCTGACCCAAGTGCTGCACAACCTGCCGGCCGGCGACTGGGCTGGCGGCGAGCGCGGCATCGCCTGCCTGCCGGACCGCGTGTCCGAATTCCAGGACGGCGTCGGCAAGGCGATTGAATACGCCACCGCGCTGGGTTGCAAGCAAGTGAACTGCCTCACCGGCATCGCCCCCAAGGGCGCGGATGCCGACAAGGTCACCCAGACCGTCGTCGACAACCTGAAGTTCGCTGCCGACAAGCTCAAGGCCGCCGGCATCAAGCTGCTGGCCGAGCACATCAACACCTATGACATCCCCGGTTTCTACCTGAACCGCACGGCGCAGGTGCTGGACGTGTTCAAGGCGGTCGGCTCCGACAACCTGTACATCCAGTACGACATCTATCACATGCAGCGCATGGAAGGCGAACTGGCCAACACCATCAAGGCCAACCTGCCGCGCATCGCCCACATGCAGCTCGCCGACAACCCGGGCCGTAACGAACCGGGCACCGGCGAAATCAACTACGACTTCCTGTTCAAGTACATCGACGGCCTCGGCTACGATGGCTGGATCGGCTGCGAGTACAAGCCCGCCAAGGGCACCAGCGAAGGTCTGGGCTGGGCCAAGGGTCTGCTGTAATCAATCAGTTCCCTCTCCCCTCGTGGGAGAGGGCTAGGGAGAGGGGCAGTGCTCCCCTCCCAAAAGATAAGTCACCACTTACTAAGGAGTTATCAAATGGCTAAAGTAGGTTTTATCGGCACTGGCATCATGGGCGCCCCGATGGCGGGCCACATCAAGGCCGGCGGCAACGAACTCTTCGTTTTCGACATCGCCCCGATCTCGGCTGAACTGACCAACGCCGGCGCCGTCGTCTGCGCATCCGGCAAGGAAGTCGCCCAGAAGGCCGATATCATCATCACCATGGTGCCCGACACCCCGCACGTTGCGGCCGCCCTGTTCGGCGCCAACGGCGTGGCCGAAGGCCTGTCCGCCGGCAAGATCGTGATCGACATGTCCTCGATCTCCCCGGTTGACACCAAGGAGTTCGCCAAGAAGATCAACGCCCTCGGCTGCGAATACCTGGACGCTCCGGTGTCCGGCGGCGAAGTCGGCGCCAAGGCTGCCACCCTGACCATCATGTGCGGCGGCTCGCAAGCCACCTTCGACAAGGTCAAGCCGATTCTTGACCTGATGGGCAAGAACATCAACCTAGTCGGCGGTAACGGCGACGGCCAGACCTGCAAGGTCGCCAACCAGATCATCGTCGCGCTGAACATCGAAGCCGTCGGCGAAGCCCTGCTGTTCGCCTCCAAGATGGGTGCCGATCCGGCCAAGGTGCGCAACGCACTGATGGGCGGCTTCGCTTCCTCGAAGATCCTCGAAGTGCACGGCGAGCGCATGATCAAGCGCACCTTCAACCCGGGCTTCCGTATCGAGCTGCACCAGAAGGATCTGAACCTGGCCCTGCAAACCGCCAAGGCGATTGGTCTGTCACTACCTAACACCGCCACCGCGCAAGAGCTGTTCAACACTTGCTCGGCGCATGGTGGGAAGGCTTGGGATCACAGCGCGATGGTGCGGGCGCTGGAGATCATGAGTAATCACGAAGTTGCCAAGGCTGAGTAACAGTTAGACCTACCCCCTAGCCCCCTTCCCGAGGAAGGGTGTAACGGAGGTTCGTCCCTTTCGGGACTCCATGGCAGGACCGCTTCTAGGGCGCGTCGGCTGCTAGGAAAAGGCAGAAAAAACAAAAGCCGCTGGGTAAAACCAGCGGCTTTTTTGTTGACAGCGTCCATAACGGCCTCATTTTGCTCAACCTTGATATGGTACGAAGCCTGTTGGTAGCGGCATATTAAAAGGTTGTGCACCAAGGTTAAATTCCCAACCAGTATTCGAATGCACGCCGTTCCCCGGATTTTCCGCTGGAGACATGCCTGCCGCGAAAAGGCAGGCTCGATATGATCTGCCATTTTCGAGCGGGACTCCTCCTGTACTGTCGGGGGCGCCTGTCAGCCATATGTCATTGACGCGGTAATACAACCGTTGCCTGTCTAAGTCAGCCGCAATTCCAAATACATCACCATTCTGAAAGCGCCCTTCCTCGCTGAAGCGTATTGCGAGTGTTTTACTATCGGGGCTGCTGCTGATGGTTTTGTCACGCGCAAGGCAAAGGCCAATATTGGCAAAACTATCTACGCCAAGTGAGCCACTGACACGTACTGTTCCTTCAAAATAAACCTTCCCTGCTGAATAGGCGTGGTCAGCCCAGGCATCTGTGTAGGCTCCTGCGATCCCTCGTGAAAAGAGATTCCCTTGTATTGTTCCTAGGTCACTTACTAATTTAGCGGGCGAATTACTCGGCGCCGGGCGTTGCTGTGTTGGAAATGCGAATGGCGAGAAATTTGAGCCGATCTCAAAGCGCGTGGCGGCGTAATTGCTTTGGTAGGTGTTGGGGCTTTTACCTGTTAAGGCGCGCGCGATAGCGTCAATTCCCACTAAGTCGTTGGTATCCCGTCCACGAGGAATCTCGTTTACCCCAGTCACTGTACGTAACTGGCTGGTTGGCAT
>JAIEOJ010000180.1 GCA_019750575.1 Rhodocyclaceae bacterium
CCGGCATCGAAAATCGGCACGATATGGGCGTGGCGCAAGGGACTGACCGTACGCGCCTCGGTCAGCAGGGTGGCATTGCGCTGTGCATCCGATTCGCTGAAATGTAGCGTCTTGATGGCAACTTCACGTTGAAGTTGCGGATCCCAGGCCAGATAAACCACGCTCTGCGCCCCTCGCCCCAGTTCCCGACGGATTTCAAATCTGCCGATTTTTTGTGTCATGCGAAGGATTCTAGCGCCAATTGAAGACCGCCAAAATTAGAATTTTCGTGGATGAAAATGATAACTGACGCGCGGCTTGCTAAAGCCTGCACGGGCGCATACCATGTCGCTGTGCACACCGACGAAGACCTTGAAACCCTGCAGACGCGGCTTGCCGCACTCCAGATCGAACATCGCGATCTGGATGCGGTCATTGCCCATCTCACCAGCACCGCCGCCAGCGACGATTTGCTCTTGCGCAGGATGAAAAAGCGGAAACTGCAACTCAAGGACAGGATCGCGCTGACCGAACGCCTGCTCATGCCCGACGAACCGGCCTGAGCGCTGACGGACGTAAAAAAAGCAGCCCGGAGCGGGCTGCTTTTTTATTGGCGCCGAAAACACAGGCTGCCTGATCGGTCGCCAGCTTGGGCAAGAGAATCTGGTTGTCGGTGCTGAACTGGTAGTCCTCGAACACATGTTGCGCACTCAACAGCTGGTAGTTGCCGTCGGCGGCGCGCACCGTGGTGTCCTTGAGACGGTAGGTGTAGTGGCCGCAGGTCCAGCAGTCGAAGTTGCGCATGTGGGTGCACAGACAGGTCTTGTCGAACACCTCGACCTTCTTCGCGCCCGGATGCGCCGCCAGCTCGCGGTTGTAGGCAACGATGTAGTCGCAGCTGCCCTTGGCATCGAGCAGATAGCCATAGGCCTCGCAGTTGGGACGGATGTCGGAACCGATCGAGGGGCTGCTCTTCAGCATGCGCATCGGATAGCCTGTGGGTGAAATACCATTCACCTCGATGTCTTCCTCGTTGGCCTTGAAGTATTCCTGCTTCACATTGTCGGGCAGGCCGCACTCGTGCGTCACGGTGAAACGCGTCGCCACCTGCACGGCTGCCGCGCCCATTTCGAGGTAGCCGGCCGCATCGCTGCCGGTGAACACGCCGCCGGCGGGAATCACCGGGATGTTCAGTTCCTCGGCCTTGACGAAGTCCAACACTTCCCGGGTGATGGTGGCGAGATCGTATTCGCGCCAGTCTTCAAGGCCGAAACCGAGGTGACCACCAGCCAGCGGGCCTTCGACCACGACATAGTCGGGCAGGCGGTTGGTACGGCCGTTCTTGCGCAGGAACAACTGCAGCGCACGCACCGACGAAACGATGATGCCGAGCTTCACGTCACGGAAACGCGGATGGTCCTCCATCAGCGCAAACGACCCGAGGTGCAGACCGGCGGCCAGCGTGATGCCGTCGATGCCGGCATCCAGCGCTGCGTGCAGACGCATGCGCAGGGTTTCCTTGGGCGCGTTCATGGTCAGCTTTTCCATGCAGTTCATGAACACCAGACCGCTGCCGCGCTTGGCGCTCATCGTCGCCTCGACGTGATTGCGCTGCGCCTCGGCCAGCTGCTCCAGATCGAACTGCACCACCGACTTGTCGGCATTGTCGATGTTGAACTTGTACTGCTTCTGCTTGGCGCTCACCATCTTGGTGTTGTAGCGACGGTCCGAAACCGTCGGCACCATCGCGTCCGAGATATGGCCGATGCCGCCCAGACGGGCTGCTTCCAGCGCCAGCATGGAAGTCGAAATATCCACACCCATGCCACCGATCATGATCGGCACAAGTTCATGCTTACCCAGGCGCAGGCGGAAATCGTCGACTCTTTTCATGTGGATGCAGGCAGGAATGAATGCCACGGAATGGCGGACAGGACAGGCTGGCTATTCTACGCCATGCCCGCACCCTTGCCCATAACCCGGGACACTAGCTTGACGCCGGTCAAGACTGGGACCGGACAGCGGGACCGACGTGTCCATTCTTTGTCCTACCACTTGATCGCCATGCCCCCGATCAAAGAGCGCGGATTGCGCGCCGTGCACCCGGCGCGCCAGCTCGACCTGAGTCAAGCGCAAGTCCGTGCACCAGGGATACGCCGGTTCCGCAAAAGAAAAAAGGCAGGTGCAAACCAGCCTTGCTGATGCGAGATTGAGGACTCTGCGACCGCTAGCGACGTCGTACGCACCACGCCATGGCACAGAGCGCGAGCGCCATGAGCAACAGGACGGAAGGTTCAGGCACCGATTGAGTCGGCGCAGCCGGTGCCGGCAAGGTCCCGCCGAAACCCGCCTGCAAAATCGCACCCTTTTGATTCAGGTTCTCGACCACGACCGTGCCGATGATTTCCTGATTGTTGTTCAGCAGCGCATCGGTTGCCAGCAGCGCACCGCCAAACTGGCTGTGGGTGGTAATGCTGGTCGCGTTGTAAAAATTCCAGATCGCCTTGCTGCCGAGCTGATGCGCACTGCCACCGAGGAAATTGGCCGAGATGTTGTAGCTGCTGTTGTCGGTGTTGAAGATCACCGCTGTCGCGCTACCGAGATTGAACTGAAACTCGCCGAGTCCGAACAGCTGCGTATCGATCAGGGTCAGATCGAACACGGCGAGGCCAGTGGCATCAGCCACCGCATTGAAGGTCGCCCGGTTGCCGCTGATGCTCACCCAGCTACCGGTGCTGGTCAGCAGGCTGAGCTGCTGCGACAGGTTGTCCATGACCTGGGCGAAATTGGTCGAGTTGGCCGCATCGGCGGCAGCCTGCATGGCAGGCGTCGCAGCCGTATTGGCGGCCTGGCCACCATTGAAGTTCACACCGCTGGTGGCGCCGGCCACATAAGCCTTGCCGTTGAACGTGCTGTTGGCCGCCGAGCCGCGAACCACCGAGTCACCAGAGTTGATGATGGAGCCGCTGATGCTGCCGCCCACCACAGCGCCCTTGCCATTCACATGAACGCCGCTGACCGAACCACCCGTGGTCAAACCGGCGTAGGCAGAAGCCGGCAGATTATTGCCCTTCTGCGCGTACTGACCGCCGGCAACCGCACCCCCTGCATAAGTACGTCCCTGCACCGTGGAGGTGGAAGCAATACTGCCCTCAACCACCACATTGAATTGCTGCAGAACTTCGGTTGCCGTGAGCGGAGTAGCGATGGCTGAGGAAGCAAATCCGGCAAAAACGAACAATACAGAAACGGCTGTTTTCTTAAGCATAGAGCGGGGCATCAAATAAAATCAACGGGATAACAAGCCAGTTCCATGCCAAAAACAAAATTTCATTAATTTCATATAACTAAGAAGTCGCCGGCCGGCTGATTGTAAACAAACCCGACACCGCGCACTGGACTCTCTGCGGCAAGACGGCACGAGAAAAAGAAAAAGGGCTGGTTCCTTGTGGAAACCAGCCCTTTGATTTTGGCGCGCCCGGAGCGATTCGAACGCCCGACCCCTTGGTTCGTAGCCAAGTACTCTATCCAGCTGAGCTACGGGCGCGCAGTAAAACTTTTTACTTCTTGAAACTTGGTTGCGGGGACAGGATTTGAACCTGTGACCTTCGGGTTATGAGCCCGACGAGCTGCCAGACTGCTCCACCCCGCGTCAGAGAGGCGAAACTATAGCAGAGGACTACGGATCGTGCAAGAGAAGTTGTCGATTATTTTCATTCGGCCGCCCTGCTCAGACGAAGACATCAATGTTCTCGCCCAGGCCCTCGATGGCGGAAGCCACTTGTGCGCTGCTTTCGGCGCTGGCCTGCAGGAGCGCCAGGGCGGCGCTACCTTGTTGATCCATCGCCATTTTCAGAACGGCCATGCTGATCGCCTGCTGGGTGCGGGCGGCCGACATGTCGGAGGCCAGTGCGGCAATTGAAGAAACATCCATGGCGATAAATCCGGTTTGAGAGTCCCGCAGGAATTTACGGTCATTCTAGCCGAGACTTTAAGAACTGCCCTAGAATGCCCCGCAACTCGAAGTCCGGAAACAGCGCAGTTCCTACACAGCATGGCAAACAACAAATACGACGAATCATCCTTCCGCGTCCTCAAGGGGCTGGAGCCGGTACGCGAACGGCCGGG
>JAIEOJ010000140.1 GCA_019750575.1 Rhodocyclaceae bacterium
TAGTCCTTGATCTTCACGTCCAGCACCGTGGTCAGGCCGCCCAGACCCTGCGCGCCGATGCCGAGTGCATTCACCTTCTCGTGCAGTTCGAGGCGCAGTTGTTCCGTGCGCGACAGCGTTGCACCCGCACTGGCTTTCGCCTTCAGTTCGTGCAGGTCCACCGGCTCCATGATGGCTTCCTTGGCCATCAGCATGGCCTTCTCCGGCGTGCCGCCGATGCCGATGCCGAGGATGCCCGGCGGGCACCAGCCGGCGCCCATGTCCGGCACCGTCTTCAGCACCCAGTCCACGATGGAGTCGGAGGGGTTGAGCATGGCCATCTTGGCCTTGTTCTCGGAGCCGCCGCCCTTGGCCGCGCAGATGACTTCGAGTTCGTCGCCGGCCACCATTTCGACATGCACGACGGCGGGGGTGTTGTCCTTCGAGTTCCTGCGCGTGCCCGCCGGGTCGAGCAGCACCGAGGCACGCAGCACATTGTCCGGATGCAGATAGGCGCGGCGCACGCCTTCGTCGCACATCTCCTGCACGGTCAGGGTGGCATCCCAGCGCAGGTTCATGCCGATCTTGAGAAAAATGACAGCGATGCCGGTGTCCTGGCAGATCGGGCGTTTTCCTTCCGCGCACAGGCGCGAGTTGATCAGGATCTGTGCCATGGCATCGCGCGCCGCCGGGCTTTCCTCGCGCTCGTAGGCCGCCGCGAGCGCCTTGATGTAGTCCACCGGATGGTAGTAGCTGATGAACTGGAAGGCGTCGGCAATGCTCTGGATGAAATCTTCCTGACGGATGGTTGCCATGGTCTGCTCACTTATCTTTGTTTGGTACTGTTCATGGTTCGACAGGCTCACCACGAACGAAAAACCGTTCGCCCTGAGCTGTGACCAAAGGAAATCCCCTGGTGGGATCGAAGGGCTGCTGTAGTGCTTTTGGGGTCTTGGCCCGGAGTTTAGCACCGCCTTGCGCTGTCTCAAGACAGCCAATCCGGGCTGTCGTAAGCTGGGCGTAATTCTGGGGCGCTACCTTCCGCCAGGCTTTAAAATACCGGGATTGAACAGAGGCATTGCTGTGCCCGAAGACCAATAAGACAGGAGAAATTCAGGATGGCCACCATTGAATCAGTCATGCACGAAGAGCGCGTATTCTCGCCCTCGGCAGATGTGATCAAGAACGCCCATATCTCGGGCATGGACGCCTACCAGGCGCTGTGCGACGAAGCCGAGCGCGACTACACCGGTTACTGGGCGCGCCTGGCGCGCGAGTACCTCGCCTGGCAGCAGCCCTTCACCACCATTCTCGACGAGTCCAAGGCGCCGACCTATGAGTGGTTCACCGACGGCAAGCTGAACGCCTCGTGGAACTGCCTTGACCGCCAGGTCAATGCCGGCCTCGGCGACAAGGTCGCGCTGATCTTCGAAGCGGACGACGGCACCGTCACCAAAACCACTTACCGTGAACTGCTGGCCAAGGTCTGCCAGTTCGCCAATGCGCTCAAGGCCCAGGGCATCAGGAAGGGCGACCGCGTTGTCATCTACCTGCCCATGTCGGTCGAAGGCGTGGTTGCCATGCAGGCCTGCGCGCGCATCGGCGCGACGCACTCGGTCGTGTTCGGCGGCTTCTCCGCCAAGTCGCTGGAAGAACGCATCCTCGACGCCGGTGCCGTGGCCGTGATCACCGCCGACGAGCAGAAGCGCGGCGGCCGCGCGCTGCCCCTCAAGCCTGCCGTGGACGAAGGCCTGGAACTGGCGCACAAGGTCAACCCGGCGCACAAGGTCAAGACCGTCATCGTCTACAAGCGCACCGGCGGCGCCTGCAACATGGTCGAAGGCCGCGACCTGTGGTGGCACGACGTCATCCAGGGCCAGGCCGATACCTGCGAACCGGAATGGGTCGAGTCCGAACACCCGCTGTTCCTGCTGTACACCTCCGGCTCCACCGGCACGCCCAAGGGCGTGCAGCACAGCACTGCCGGCTACCTGCTGCAGGCCATCCTCACCACCCGCTGGACCTTCGACATCAAGCCGGACGATGTCTTCTGGTGCACCGCCGACATCGGCTGGATCACCGGCCACACCTATGTCGCCTACGGCCCGCTGGCCAATGGCGCGACCCAGCTGATCTTCGAAGGCGTGCCGTCCTACCCGGACTTCGGCCGCTTCTGGCGCATGATCCAGAACCACAAGGTCACCATCTTTTACACCGCACCGACCGCCATCCGCGCCCTGGTCAAGTCCTCCGGCGTGTCCCCGTCGGTGCATCCGAAGAGCTTCGATCTCTCCAGTCTGCGCCTGCTCGGCACGGTCGGCGAGCCCATCAATCCCGAAGCCTGGATGTGGTACTACGAGAACGTCGGCGGCAAGCGCTGCCCGATCATGGATACCTTCTGGCAGACTGAAACCGGCGGCCATGTCATCACCCCGTTGCCGGGCGTCACGCCGCTGGTGCCGGGTTCCTGCACCCTGCCTTTCCCCGGCATCCAGGCGGCCATCGTCGACGAGGTCGGCCATGAACTGCCGTGGGGGCACGGCGGCCTGCTCGTCATCAAGAAGCCCTGGCCCTCGATGATCCGCACCATCTGGGGCAATCACGAGCGCTTCCAGAAGGGCTATTTCCCCGAAGAGCTCGGCGGCAAGCTCTATCTCGCCGGCGATGGCGCGGTGCGCGACGCCACCACCGGCTACTTCACCATCATGGGCCGCATCGACGATGTGTTGAACGTCTCCGGTCACCGTCTCGGCACCATGGAAATCGAATCCGCCCTGGTCGCCAATCCGCTGGTGGCGGAAGCTGCCGTGGTCGGCCGTCCCGACGACCTGACCGGCGAGGCCATCTGCGCCTTCGTCGTGCTCAAGCAGGCGCGTCCCGAGGGTGACGAGGCCGCCAAACTCGCCACCGAGCTGCGCAACTGGGTCGCCCACGAGATCGGCCCCATCGCCAAGCCGCGCGACATCCGCTTCGGCGACAACCTGCCCAAGACCCGTTCCGGCAAGATCATGCGCCGCCTGCTGCGTTCGCTGGCCAAGGGCGAGGAGGTCACGCAGGATGTGTCCACCCTCGAAAACCCGGCCATCCTCGATCAGCTCAGAGACAGCCAGTAAGCCCGTCGTGAAAGTCTCCGCATGAAGTTCTTCTGGGAAGAGGCGCCGATGACGCCGGTCGAGATCGTCGACCGCATCATCGGCAGCCGCAAGTCCATACGCGCCTTCCTGCCCACGCCGCTGGTCGATGGCGCGCTGGATCAGATCCTCAGTGTTGCCGCACGCGCACCCTCGGGCGGCAACATGCAGCCCTGGCATGTGCATGTGCTCGAAGGCGCGGCTCTGCGGCGCTTCGTCGAGGCCGCCTGCCACGCCTACGACTTCCAGCCGGAAGAGCGTCGCACCGAATACGAGTACTACCCCACCGAGTTCTTCGAGCCCTATGCGGCACGGCGCCGCAAGGTGGGCTGGGATCTGTACAACCTGCTCGGCATCGAGCGCGGCGACAAGGGCAAGATGAAGGCCCAGCAACGCAGGAACTTCGAGTTCTTTGGCGCGCCCACCGGGCTGATTTTCACCATCGACCGGCGCCTCGCCCAGGGCAGCTGGATCGACCACGGCATGTTCCTGCAAAACATCATCACCGCAGCCCGCGTGCGCGGCATCGACAGCTGTCCCCAGGCTTCGTGGATCGAATATCCGGGCGTGGTCGCGCGGGAGCTCAATCTTCCCGCCAACGAAATGATCGTCTGCGGCATGGCCCTGGGCTACGCCGATCCCGATGCCATCGAGAACCGGCTGCAGACCGAACGCGAGCCGCTGGACGCCTTCGTCACCCGCCACGTCTGAGCGGCCGGGCGAAAAAAAGCCGCCCGGGTTGCCCTCGGGCGGACTTGCACAGCGCGGGAGTGATGGACCGGCGCACAGCCGCCCGCCCACATGCCTATTAAGGCCGCATTTACTTACTGAACACTTACCGCCGGCATGGGAAAATGCGGCATTCGTTCCAACCCCACCGCACACGACCATGATTGAAGGCAAGCAGCGCATCGACACCTGGCTCTGGGCCGCCCGTTTCTTCAAGACGCGCAGCCTGTCCTGCAAGGCCATCGACGCCGGCCACGTCAAGTGGAACGGCGCCACGGTCAAGCCGGCGCGCGAGATCAAGGTCGGCGACACGCTTGAAATCCGCAGCGGCGA
>JAIEOJ010000009.1 GCA_019750575.1 Rhodocyclaceae bacterium
ATCAATAGCGGTAGTGATCGGTCTTGTACGGGCCTTCCTTGGGCACGCCGATGTAGGCGGCCTGCTGGTCGGTCAGCTCGGTCAGCTGCGCGTTCAGCGTCTTCAGCTGCAGACGCGCGACCTTCTCGTCCAGATGCTTGGGCAGGGTATACACGCCGACCGGATAATCCTTGGTACGGGTGAAGAGCTCGATCTGCGCAATGGTCTGGTTGGCGAAGGACGAGGACATCACATAGCTCGGGTGACCCGTGCCGCAGCCCAGGTTCACCAGACGGCCCTTGGCCAGCAGGATGATGCGCTTGCCATCCTTGAAGATGACGTGATCGACCTGCGGCTTGATCTCTTCCCACTGGCAGTGCTTTTCCAGCGAGGCGACATCGATTTCATTGTCGAAGTGGCCGATGTTGCAGACGATGGAGTTGTTCTTCATCCTGGCCATGTGGTCATAGGTGATCACATGGAAGTTGCCGGTAGTGGTGACGAAGATGTCGGCCTTGTCGGCGGCGTATTCCATGGTCACGACGCGATAGCCTTCCATGGCGGCCTGCAGGGCGCAGATCGGATCGATTTCGGTGACCCACACTTGCGCGGACAGTGCGCGCAGGGCCTGGGCCGAGCCCTTGCCCACATCGCCGTAGCCGCAGACCACGGCGATCTTGCCGGCGACCATGACGTCGGTGGCGCGCTTGATGCCGTCGACCAGCGATTCGCGGCAGCCGTAGAGGTTGTCGAACTTGGACTTGGTGACCGAGTCGTTCACGTTGATGGCCGGGAACTTGAGATCGCCGCGTTCATGCATCTGGTAGAGGCGATGCACGCCGGTGGTGGTTTCCTCGGTGACGCCCTTGATCTGGGCCAGACGGGTCGAATACCAGGTCGGATCAGTCTTGAGCTTTTCCTTGATGGCGGCAAACAGGATGGTCTCTTCTTCCGAACCCGGCGCAGACAGCACGGCCAGATCCTTCTCGGCCTTGGCACCCAGGTGCAGCAGCAGGGTGGCATCGCCGCCATCGTCGAGGATCATGTTGGAGTAACCGCCGTCGGTCCACTCGAAGATGCGGTGGGTGTAATCCCAGTAATCAACCAGGGTTTCGCCCTTGACGGCAAAGACCGGGATACCGGCCTTGGCAATCGCTGCGGCAGCGTGGTCCTGGGTCGAGAAGATGTTGCAGGAGGCCCAGCGCACTTCGGCGCCGAGGTCGACCAGGGTCTCGATCAGCACGGCGGTCTGGATGGTCATGTGCAGCGAACCGGTGATGCGCGCACCGCGCAGCGGCTTGGTCGCGGCATATTCTTCGCGAATGGCCATCAGGCCCGGCATTTCGGTTTCGGCAATGAGGATTTCCTTGCGACCCCAGTCGGCAAGGTTGATGTCGGCAATTACGTAGTCTTGTGCTGCAGTCACGGTTCGCTCCTTGAACAATGACCGGGAACAGGCAGCAGGAGGGGAGAAGCTCCGTCTCTCGCCGCACGCGCCCGGTAAGGGTGGTAGGCGAGCGCAGTTCTTTCAAGACCGAGCCTGGCGGAAGGGGCATGCCCCTGCAACCGTCGCAGCGCTCCTCGGAGATGGTGCCCATTATAGTCGATCAGGCGCCCATCCGGAATGACTGGCGGAAATCGACAGAAACGCGGGCTTGGTTGATAATGGCAGCGCATATCTCATGGAGCCTGCCATTAGCATCCCGCCCGCTTCCAAGCCCGCGCCCAGGGCCCGCCTCGGTACCTGGATACTGTTCGCTGTCGTCGCCGCTGTTTTCTGCAGCACGCTGGTTGTGCTGGTGGTCCTCGATCACTATGCGAAAAGATACGCCTTGCAGCAGACGGATACGCGCCTGCAGCAGCTCGCCTGGCAGATGCGCGACGCCCTCGATCGCGGCATTCACGAACGTTTTGTCGACATGCGCCTGCTGGCCACGGCCGAGGCCGGCATGGACCCGCGCAAGCCGGAAGCCCTGCGCAGCCTCTTCGATGACCTGAAGGAAACCCAGTCGCACTACGCCTGGATGGGCAAGGCAGACGCGTCAGGCAAGGTGCTGGTGGCCTCCGGCGGCCTGCTTGAGGGTGCAGATGTAAGCCAGCGCCCCTGGTTCCAGCATGCGCAGCAGGGCAGATATGCCGGCGACTACCACCCTGCCCTGTTGCTGGAAAACAAACTTCCGGCGCAGACCGAACCCTGGCGCTTCATCGATATCGCCGTGCCGCTGCGTGATGAGAACGGCCGGCTGCGCGGCGTGATCGGCTCTCATCTGTCCTGGGGCTGGGCGCGCGATATCGCCGCACGCCTGCTGGATAAAACCCAGCAGGACTACCAGGTCGAGATCCTGATCGTGCGCAAGGATGGCACCATCCTGCTCGGGCCCGGCAACTACGAAGAATTGAAGATCGATATTCCGAGCTTCCGCAATGCACAGAGCGGGCTCAGCGGTGCGGTCCAGGAACACTGGCCTGACGGCGAGTTCATCACCGGCTATGCGCGCACCAGTGACAGACCGGATACCGGCATGGGCTGGACCATCCTGATCCGCCAGCCGCTGCAGGTTGCGCTACGCGAATATGCGGTGCTTGAACGCAGCCTGCTGCTGGCCGTCTTCGCGGTCGCCATCCTGCTCGCCGTACTGGCCGGCATGCTGGCGCGACGCCTGACCCAGCCGCTCGAGCAACTCAGCGCCGCAATTGAACAGCGCACGCGAGAGGATGCCGATACGCCGCTGCCGGCGGTGAGCGGCTACCGCGAAGTGCATCTGCTGTCGAACACGCTGAGCAGCCTGATAGCGCAGGAGAAACGCCAACGCCATGCACTGGCGGCACTCAACCAGTCACTCGAACAGCAGGTCAACGAACGCACCGCCGAATTGCGCGCCGCCGCCGATCAGTTGCAGAGCGCGCTGCTCGAACAGAACGCCGTCAAGGAACAGCTGCAGAAGATGGTGCTGGTCGATACCCTGACCGGCTTGCCGAATCGTCGCGCCTTCCACGAGGAACTGCCCAAGGCCATGGCCCGCGCCGAGCGCGAAAGACAGAACATGGCCTTGCTCTTCCTCGATCTTGACGGATTCAAGGCGGTCAACGACACGCATGGACACGAGGCGGGGGACGAAGTGCTGCGCCAGTTTGCCATGCGCATCGCCAGCTGCCTGCGCAAGACCGACATGGTGGCGCGCCTCGCCGGCGACGAGTTCGTCGTCATCCTCGAAGGCCTGGCCCAGGAAAGCGACGCCAGCGAAGTCGCCACCAAGATTCTCAAGGAAACCGATCAGATCTTCGCGCTGGGCAAGGCCTCGGTCCACCTGACGGCCAGTGTCGGCATCGCCTTCCATGACGGGACGCAAACGCAATCCCCCGATCAGCTGGTGAACGCCGCCGACGAGGCCATGTACATGGCCAAGCACGCGGGCAAGAACACGAGCCACCTGGCCAGGCACAGCGGCTAGCCGGCAGGCTGAAGGCTGAAGGCTGCGGCCGGCTCAGCCCAGGCTGAAGTCCTTCAGATTCAGCCAGCTGCCAGCCCCGCTGGCATCGTAGCCGGGCAGGTTGGCAATCAGGGCCGGGAATTCCTCACTGCAGATCTTGTCGAGCAGCAGCTTGACCGACGGCGTCTCCCAGGTGCTCTTGGCACCGGCGAGGCAGTAGTTCTCGTGGGCCAGCGGAATGAACTCGAGATTGAACTGGGCCGCTGCCGCCTGCACCCCGAAACCCACATCGGCCATGCCGCTGGCGATGAAGGCCGCCACGGCGGCATGGGTGAACTCCACCGATTCGTAACCGTGAATCTTGGCTGATGGCAGCTTCGCCTCTTCCAGCATCAGATCGAGCAGGAAACGTGTGCCCGAGTTCTGCTGCCGATTGATGAAACGCACATCGGGGCGCGCCAGATCGGCAAGGGTATGGATCTTCTTGGGATTGCCCGGTGCCACATACAGACCCTGCACCCGGCTGACCAGCTTGATCGCCTTGAAGTCGCGCGGCTTGAGATAACGGGTCAGGCGCTCGCGCAGCACGTCGTTGAGCGGCCGCTGCGGCACATGGAAACCGCACAGGTCGCAATTGCCGTGCGCCAGCGAGGCCAGGGCGTCGATGCTGCCCAGATACTGCAGGTCGATGCGCACATTGTCCTCGGGCCGCATCAGTTCCGGCAGGCGGGCAATGGCGTAGCCGTGGCTGGCATGGACGCGGATGCC
>JAIEOJ010000207.1 GCA_019750575.1 Rhodocyclaceae bacterium
CCGGCCGGTTCGGCTGCCGCCATCTACTCGGCGCGCAAGGGCATCCGCACCGGCCTCGTGGCCGAGCGCTTCGGCGGTCAAGTCATGGACACGCTGGGCATCGAGAACTTCATCTCGGTTGATTACACCGAAGGGCCCAAGCTCGTCGCTGCCATGGAAAACCACGTCAAGATGTATGACGTGGACATCATGAACCTGCAGCGTGTAGCCGGCATCACCCCGGCCGCCAAGGCCGGCGGTCTGGTCGAGGTCAGGCTGGAAAACGGCGGCGTGCTCAAGTCCAAGAGCGTGATCATCTCCACCGGCGCACGCTGGCGCGAACTGGGTGTACCGGGCGAACGCGAATACCGCGGTCATGGCGTGGCCTACTGCCCGCACTGCGACGGCCCCCTGTTCAAGGGCAAGCCGGTGGCAGTGGTCGGCGGCGGCAACTCGGGCGTGGAAGCGGCAATCGACCTGGCCGGCATCGTCGGCTCGGTGGTGGTGCTTGAATACGCTTCGCAACTGAAGGCCGATGCCGTGCTGCAGAAAAAGCTCTACAGCCTGCCCAACGTCAGGGTCGTCACCAATGCCCAGACGACCGAAGTCACCGGTGCCGACGGCAAGGTCAACGGTCTGGTGTACAAGGACCGCGCCACTGGCGAGGAGAAGAAGCTCGCACTCGACGGTGTCTTCGTGCAGATCGGCCTGTTGCCGAACTCCGATTTCCTCAAGGGTTCGATCAATCTGTCCAAGTTCGGCGAAGTCGAAGTCGACGCCAAGGGCCAGACTTCCGGCACCGGCGTGTTCGCCGCCGGCGACGTGACGACCGTGCCGTACAAGCAGATCATCATCGCCATGGGCGAGGGCTCCAAGGCCGCACTGGCCGCCTTCGACTACCTGATCCGCAGCTCGGTCGAGGACGACGAAGCCAAGGCAGCCTGAGAAGCTTCAAGTCAATCTAAGCAAGTACAAAGCCCCGCAAATGCGGGGCTTTGTTTTGTCGGCCTGCCGCAGCTTGGTAGAATCGGGCCATGGACGAAGACTACATGCGTATCGCGCTCGAACTGGCCCGTACCGCCGGCAGCATTGGCGAGGTGCCGGTCGGTGCCGTCGTGGTCAAGGACGGCGATATTGTCGGGCGGGGCTACAACCAGCCCATCGGCAAGCACGATCCGACTGCGCATGCCGAAGTCATGGCGCTGCGCGATGCGGCGCAGCGGCTGGGCAACTACCGGCTGCCGGGCTGTACCCTTTACGTCACGCTAGAGCCCTGCGCCATGTGCAGCGGCGCCATCATGCATGCGCGCATTGCGCGCGTGGTGTTCGGTGCCACCGATCCCAAGACCGGCGTGGCCGGCAGCGTGATCAATCTGTACACGGAAGAACGCCTCAACCATCACGCCGAAATCGAAGGTGGCGTGCTTGCCGGCGAGTGCGGTGCGCTGCTGTCCTCCTTTTTTGCCGCGCGGCGCAGCAAGACCCTGAGCGCATGACCGGCAGCGTGCACATCCGCATCAGCCTGCCGGCGCAGACGCTGGAGCTGATTGCTGCCGACGGCATGCTGATACGCCGCTATCCGGTATCGACATCGAAGAACGGGGCAGGGGAGTTGCGCGGCAGCGAATGCACGCCGACCGGCCGGCATCTCATCCGCGCCAGGATCGGAGCCGGCATGCCGCCCGCCACGGTGTTCAAGGGACGTCGCCCGACCGGTGAGACATGGACGCCGGCGACAGATGATCCGGGCCGCGACTGGATACTCAGCCGCATCCTCTGGCTCTCGGGTACCGAGCGCGGCATCAACCGCCTCGGCCTGGTCGACACCATGCGGCGTTACATCTACATTCACGGCTGTCCCGACTCCGCACCCATGGGCGTGGCCGAATCGCACGGCTGCATCCGCATGCGCAATGCCGACGTGATCGATCTCTTCGATCTCGTACCGGTTTACACGCCGGTGAATATCGTCGAGTTCGCGGTCGAGGACAACAACTGGAGCGAACTGCAGGCGGCGGCACGGCCGGTGCGCGAGGCGGTCTTCGTGCGCGAACAGCAGGTGCCGGAGGACATGGAGTGGGACGGTTACGATGCGCCCAGCCGCCATGTCATCGCCCGCAATGCCCACGGCCTGCCCATAGGCACAGGCCGGCTGCTGCCTGATGGACATATCGGTCGCATGGCGGTTCTGCCTGACTGGCGCCATCACGATGTCGGCAGCGCCATGTTCGAACGCCTGCTGCAGCTGGCCCAGTCCTGTCGCATGCCGCACCTTGAACTCCATGCGCAGTCGCATGCGGCCGGCTTTTATGCGCGTTATGGCTTTGTCGCCGTGGGCCCGGAGTTCATGGAAGCGGGCATCCCCCATATCCGCATGACACGGACGCTGTAGCCACATGCCCAAGCCCTACTCGCCGGCCAGCGAGCGCAATCGCGATCCCATACTCGACGTTCTGAAGCCGCATTTCAGCGATCGGCGCCGCGTGCTGGAGATCGGCAGCGGCACCGGCCAGCATGCGGTGCACTTCGCCGCCGCCATGCCGCACCTGCGCTGGCAGTGTTCTGATCGTGCCGCTTATCTGCCCGGCATACGCCAGTGGCTGGGCGAGGAAGACCTGCCGAATACCCCCGAGCCGCTTGTCCTGGATGCCAATGACGACTGGTCGCTGCTGAACCAGCGCTTCGACGCCGTGTTCAGCGCCAATACCCTGCACATCATGAGCTGGCCGGAGGTCGAACGCCTGTTTGCGCAGTTGCCCCTTGTGCTCGAGGGCAATGCAAAGCTCGCCATCTACGGGCCGTTCAACTACGGCGGGCAATTCACCAGCGCGAGCAATGCGGCTTTCGATGCCACCCTCAAGGCCGACCAGGCGCATCGCGGCATCCGCGATTTCGAGGCAGTGAACGCACAGGCGGAGGCGCTTGGTTTCCAGCTCGTGCAGGATTACAGCATGCCCGCCAATAACCGTTGCCTGCTATGGCAACGTATCTAGAGAGTTGCTATGCCTTCCATACAGCTAGACCGCATCCTGCAATCGCAGGGCTTCGGCACCCGCAAATACTGCCGCCAACTGATTGAGGACGGCGAAGTCGCCGTCAATGGCGTGGTCGTGGATGATTACCACACCGCCGTCGAGACGCAGGGGCTGGTACTCAGCTTGTTCGACGCAAAGTGGACCTACCGCGAGCACGTGTACATCGCCATGAACAAGCCGGCCGGCCACGAGTGTTCACGCAAGCCCAGCCATCATCCGCCCATCATCGACCTGCTGCCGGATCCCATGCGCTTGCGCGATGTGCAGTCGGTCGGTCGGCTCGACCATGACACCACCGGGCTGATCCTGTTGTCAGATGACGGCGCCTTCATTCACACCCAGAGTTCACCCAAGCGGCATATCCCCAAACTGTATGTCGCCACCACCTTCGAGCCGGTCACGGACGACTTGCTCATGGCCTTGCGGAGTGGGGTGAAACTGGTCGATGAAGCGGAGCCGCTGGCGGCCACCCATTGCCGCAAGCTGGACGAGCACCGCATCGAAATTGCGCTCGAGCAAGGCAAATACCATCAGGTCAAACGCATGCTGGTCGCTGCCGGCAACCATTGCACTGCGCTATGCCGCGTGGCGATCGGCGAGCTGCGGCTGGAGGCCCTGGGCCTGGCGGAAGGGGAGTGGATGTTTCTGGAAGCGGAACATCTGGCCTTGCTGCGCCCGAGCAGCGCCGGCGCCTGATCGCTATTTCTGGCGCGACAGCTCCAGCGCCCGCCACAGATACCAGGCTGCGGTGGAGCGGTAGGGGGCCCAGGCCTGCCCGGTTTCAGCCAGCATTTTCGGCCTTGGCTGGTGCTCAAGGCCTTTGAGTACCTTCCAGCCTTCGCGCACGCCAAAGTCGTCGATGGGCAGCACATCCGGGCGCAGCAGGGTGAACATCAGCAGCATTTCCACGGTCCAGCGCCCGACGCCGCGCAGGGTGGTGAGGCGTGCGACCAGGGCGTCGTCGCTCAAGGCCTCGGCCTCGGCCCGTGTCGGCACGATGCCGTCCACAACCCCCTGGGCAATCCCGCGCAAGGTCGCGGTCTTGGCGGCGGAAAAGCCGCAGGCGCGCATCACCGATTCGTCCAGCGCCAGCACGGCCGCCGGTTCCGGGAAGCTCTGGCCGGGGAAGTGGGCGAGAAAGCGGCCGAGTATCGCCTCGGCGGCGCGGCCGTG
>JAIEOJ010000254.1 GCA_019750575.1 Rhodocyclaceae bacterium
TGGCCGGCGTTACAGACGTTGCTCATCTCAGAACTTGCTCAGATCGAGATTCAGGATCTTTGCCAGATCGCGCACGACATCGTAGTCCTTGTCGCTGATCGGTCCGAAACCATCGGCCTTGAAGGGCTTGAGCACGGCCGGATCGTTGAGGGCGAGGAAGGCGTCACGGATCTTGGCCTTGAGCTCGGGATTGAGGTCGGAGCGCATGACCCAAGGGTACTGGGGGAAGGGCTTCGATTCGGCAATCACCTTGACCTTGGCCGGGTCGATCAGCTTGCGCTCGACCATGGACTCGAAGATCGGCTTCGACAGGCCGCCAACCTGGGCATGGCCGTTTTGCACCGACATGGCCACGGCATCATGTGCGCCGGCAAAGTTTTCCTTGTAGTCGCTGCCAGCCTGCAGCCCGGCTGCCGAAAGCATGGACTTGGGAATCAGATGGGATGAGGTCGAGGCCTTGTCGCCATAGGCCACGTTGCGGCCCTTGGCATCGGCGAGCGTATTCACACCGGCGGCAATGTTGCCGATGACGACAGACTGATAGGTCGTCGTGCCTTTTTGCTTGAGGGCGGCGAACGGCTCAATTGCGCTCTTCGACCTTGCAAGTACATAGGAGAGCGGGCCGAAATAGGCCATTTCGAGACGGCCGTGGCGCATGGCCTCGATCATCGATGAATAGTCGGTGGTGACAACCAGTTCGATCGGCAAACCGACCTTCTCTTCCAGGTATTTTTCCAGCGGTGCGTTGTTCTTGATGACGACCGAGGCGTTTTCGTCGGGCAGCAGGGCAACCCGCAGTTTCTTGGGGTTGGGATCGGCCGCATGGGCGGCGGCGGTGGCGAGCAACAGGGTGAGGAATGCGGATTTCAGGTGGCGAAGCATGGTGTTCTCCTGGTAGATGAACGATCAGGCAGCGATCGCAGGGGCAAAATGGGTCGGTGTGGCGGGAGCTCTGGCTGTGGTGTAGAGCCGGCTGAGCTGCGCGTCGTCCAGCGTGGCTGGCACCGTGTCCAACACGATGTGGCCATGTTCTAGGCCGACAATGCGGTCGGCAAAGCGGCGCGCCAGATCCACCTGGTGCAGGCTGGCCACCACGGCGATGCGCCGTTCACGGCAGATTTCGCGCAGCAGGCCGAGCACGCGGTCGGCACTGGCCGGGTCAAGGCTGGCCACCGGTTCGTCGGCGAGAATCATGTCGGGTTGCTGTACCAGCGCGCGGGCAATGCCGACACGCTGCTGCTGCCCGCCGGACAAATGGCGAACCTGGGTGCCGGCCTTTTCCAGCAGGCCGACACGTTCGAGTGCGTCGAGTGCCAGCTGGCATTCGGCTTCCGGCAGCGGCAATAGCATGCGCAGCATGCCGTGGTTGCCGATGCGTCCCAGCAGTGCATTTTGCAGGCTTGTCAGGCGCGGCAGCAGTTGGTGCTGCTGAAAGATCATTGCCGTCTTGCGGCGATGGGCACGGATTTTGGCCGGACTGTCCAGAATGCCGAGTGTGTCGGAAACCACTTCCCCGACGCTTGGGGTTTCCAGCAGGTTCATGCAGCGCAGCAGGGTTGACTTGCCGGCGCCGGATTGTCCGAGCAGGACGGTAAAGCTGCCGCGTTCGATTCTCAGGTTGGTGGGGGCAAGAGCAACGGCATCGGCTGCGTAGCTTTTGGATAGATTGCGAAGGTTAAGCATGGAGTGCTCCCTGGTGGCGGACAAAGCGCATAAAGCCGGCACTGGCCGTGGTGTCCGGCAGGTTCGCCGGAACAGAGATGTGAAAGGCCTTGCAGGTCTTTTCCCGTGATATCGGTAGCGCCACCAGTTCGCCGGTGGCAGCCTCGCGTCGCACGGCGCCGGCCAGCACGATGGATACCCCCAGTCCGTTCATGACCGCCTGCTTTACGGCTTCGGTACTGCCGAGCACGAGATGGGGGGCAGGCATCGATGCCTCGTCGAAGCAGGTGCGGAGCAGATGCGCGGTGCCTGTCCCCGACTCACCTGCAATCAGGGGATAACGGTTCAGCTCGGCCAGGCCGGCGTACGCTTGGCTGGCGAGCGGATGGCCGGGCGGGGCGATGACAACCATCTCCTCCCGATGCCAGACCTCGGAAACAAAGCGTGCGTCGTCCTCCCACCATTCGGTCAGCGCCACGTCGAACTGGCCCTCCTTGAATTTTTCGATCAGGTCGGGATTGCTGCCGAGGGTCACCTCAAGGCGAGGCTCATCAGAATGGGTCTGCGAGTAAAGATTGAGAAGGCGGGGCAGAAAGTAGACGCCGATATTGCTGCTGGCGCCGATGCGCAGGTGTTTCTCATCGAACAGTCTGCTGGCACGTCCGGCAAGCGAAACCAGGCTGCGTGCCAGCGGCAGGAAGATGTGGCCGTGTCGTGTGGGCGTGCAGGCAGCATGTGAGCGGTGCAGCAGGGGGGCGCCAAGCTCCGCTTCGAGCTTGCGCACGTGCTGCGAGATGGCTGCTTGCGATACACCCTTGGCACGGGCAGCCTCGCGTATTCCACCGTGATCCACGACCGCCAGATAGCTGTCGACAAATGTCAGTGTCAGCATGAATGACCCAATCGATAATGTTCATGGAAAGTTATCGATCATTCATGACGTTCACGTTACGTAAATGTGACGTATGGGTGACGCGGGCGCCCGGTGCCGGTTAGCGCGGGTCGGCAGCACCGTGTCGGACCGGCTGGCCATGCAGTAAAATCGCGGCTTTTGCCGTAACAGGCCTGTGCCATGACTGTTCGTACCCGTTTCGCCCCCAGCCCGACCGGCTTCCTGCACATTGGCGGCGCCCGCACCGCGCTGTTTTCCTGGGCCTATGCCCGTCGCCATGGCGGCACTTTCATCCTGCGCATCGAGGACACCGATGTGGCACGTTCCATGTTGAATTGCGTCGAATCTTGACCCTAGATTTGCACTGAAATTTGACCCACCCTCAAAGTTCGAATCCAGGGTGTTCCTTTGCTCGCAGCCTTGACCCGGTCTAACTGATCCACCTTCCATTGCCTAGCAAAGGCGGCAACGCGGTCATACGATCCATTGAATCCAAGCGAGCACAGATCTGCGTGCATTTGCTTCAAGGTTCTGCGCTGCTTGCGGGGTTTGTTCGCCTCGGTCTTCAGCCAGACCGAAAGCTTGAAGGCATAGGAATCTAGGGCGCTTGGTGTCCGTCGAGTCGAATAGTTGGGTTCCGTCGTATCGGTTCTCAGATACTTCCGGACGGTGTTTCGAGAGACGCCGAGCCGTCTGGCGATCTCTCTCAAAGAGACCTGGTCACGTAGGTGCCAGCGTCGAATAATGCTCAATAAAGCCACGTCGATCACTCCATTCTCCTGCTCATCTCGGAGCAGGCAGTGTGGTCTAAACGTGGGTCAATTTTCGATGCAAATTACTGGGCTTAGTGGGTCAGATTTCGGCGCAAATCAACATGCAGCACAACTAGCGTCAGCCCGCGCTTTCGCAAGGCGCTGTGGGTGGCGCTCGTACTAAACGCGGCAATGTTTATTGTCGAACTCGGGGCGGGACTCCATTCTGGATCAGTCTCTCTACTGGCTGATGCCGTCGACTTTGCAGGTGACGCCGCCAACTACGGGATTTCGCTTGCCGTCTTGTCGATGGGATTGATGTGGCGTTCCCGTGCAGCCCTGGTGAAGGGCTTCACAATGGCGGGCTACGGAACCTTTGTCATCGGCAAGACCGTATTCAGTCTATTTTCCGGTGCAGTCCCGGAGCCCTTTACCATGGGCGCAGTGGCGATTCTTGCGCTTATCGTCAATGGCGGTGTGGCTGCAATGCTATATGCCTTCCGCGATGGCGACGCCAATATGCGCTCAGTGTGGTTGTGCAGTCGTAACGACGCCATCGGCAATGTTGCCGTGATGCTGGCTGCAGTGGGTGTTGCCGGAACGAGCAGTGGTTGGCCGGATTTGGCGGTAGCCGCCGTCATGGCAGCGCTTGCGCTGTCAGGCGGGCTTTCGGTAATCAGGCAAGCACGCCAGGAACTGGCTGCACCGCCGGCACCAGCTTCCTCTGTGACGCCAATCAAAATCCAGATCAGTCGGGTAACGGTTCCTCCAAAAGGTCTATAGGCTGGTGAAGGGGAGGGAACGCTGCCTCAACTAAGCAAGTTTGGGATGCAGGTGATGCCAAACACCCATCAAACCCGCATGGTTGAGCGGCGTCTTAACCAACCGCCAAATTCAGCACGAAAAGTACGGGAACCCT
>JAIEOJ010000291.1 GCA_019750575.1 Rhodocyclaceae bacterium
ACACCTTGCGGCGGCGGATTTTGAATCCGCTGCGTCTACCGATTCCGCCATCCCGGCATGAGAGTCAAGGGGCAGGTAAAATAGCGGCCCTTGCGGAGGAGCGCGCATTATCCGTGAAACCGGCGCGCCACACAACCGAAACCCGCAGCGCCTGCCATGCCCCTGACCCTAGACGACTTCGACTATCCCCTGCCGCCCGAACTGATCGCCCAGGCGCCGCTGGCGCAGCGTTCGGCGAGTCGCCTGCTGGTCGTGGATACGCCGCTGCGCGATGCCCACATTACCGATCTGCCCGGGCTGCTGCGTGCTGGCGACCTGCTGGTGATGAACGATACGCGCGTGCTGCATGCGCGGCTCTACGGCCAGAAAGACAGCGGTGGCCAGGTCGAAGTGCTGGTTGAGCGCCCCCTGTCGGGCAATGGCACCGACCCGCATGCTGAAACCGATGTGTTGGCCCAGGTGCGCGCCAGCAAGTCGCCCAAGCCCGGCAGCCGCATCCGTCTTGAGGACGCACTCGAAGTCGAGGTAATCGAGCGCGTCGGCGAGTTCTATCGCCTGCGCTTTGCCGGCAATGCCGTCGATCTGCTCGAAGCCCACGGCCGTCTGCCGCTGCCGCCCTACATCGAACATGCCGCTGGCGAGGCGGATGAAACCCGCTACCAGACCGTGTTTGCCCGCGAAAAGGGCTCGGTCGCGGCACCCACCGCCGGTCTGCATTTTGACGAGACCTTGCTGGCCGGGCTCAAGGACAAGGGTGTCGATGTTGCCTATGTAACCCTGCATGTCGGCGCTGGCACTTTCCAGCCGGTACGCGTACACAATATTGCCGAGCACAGGATGCATAGCGAGCGCTACATCCTGTCGCAGGCGACCGTGGATGCCATCGCACAAACCCGGGCGCGCGGCGGCCGTATCGTGGTGATAGGCACGACCACCATGCGCACGCTTGAGTCAGTAGCGCGCAAGTACGGCGAACTCCGTGCCGACAGCGGCGAGACCGATATCTTCATCACGCCGGGTTTCCAGTTCAAGGTTGCTGACCTGCTGCTGACGAACTTCCACCTGCCCAAGTCCACGCTCCTCATGCTGGTGTCGGCCTTTGCCGGCAGCGAGACAATACGGGCCGCTTATGCGCACGCCATCGAGCAGAAATATCGCTTCTTCAGCTATGGCGACGCCATGCTGCTGACAAGGAATCCAGATGCAGTTTAACTTTACCAACCCTCACCCCAGCCCTCTCCCGCCGAGCGGGAGAGGGGGCAAAGAATGATCTGACGATGCAATTTGAGCTTCTCAAGACCGACGGCGCCGCCCGCCGCGGCCGCCTGATCCTGGCCCACGGCACGGTGGAAACACCGGTGTTCATGCCGGTCGGCACCTACGGCACGGTCAAGGCCATGGCACCCAACGAGCTGGAAGAGATCGGTGCGCAGATCGTGCTCGGCAACACCTTCCACCTGTGGTTGCGGCCGGGGCTCGACATCATCAATGCGCACCAGGGCCTGCACAAGTTCATGGCCTGGGACAAGCCCATCCTCACCGACTCGGGCGGCTTCCAGGTGTTCTCGCTCGGCGATCTGCGCAAGATCACCGAGGACGGCGTGAAGTTCCAGTCGCCGATCAACGGCGACCGCCTGTTCATGCGGCCCGAGGATTCGATGCAGATCCAGAAGGTGCTGAACTCGGACATCGTCATGATCTTCGACGAATGCACGCCCTACCCGGCGGACGAGAAGCAGGCGGCCGATTCGATGCGCCTGTCCCTGCGCTGGGCGCGTCGTTCGCGCGACGAACACGACAGGCTGGAGAACACCAACGCCCTGTTCGGCATCGTCCAGGGCGGCATGCATGAGCATCTGCGCGACGAGTCGCTGAATGCGCTCAACGACATCGGCTTCGACGGCTTCGCCATCGGCGGCCTGTCGGTCGGCGAGCCCAAGGAAGACATGGAGCGCATCCTCGCGCATACCGCGCCGCAGCTGCCGGCCAACAAGCCGCACTATCTGATGGGCGTGGGCACGCCGGAGGACATCGTGTATTCAGTGAGCCACGGCATCGACATGTTCGACTGCGTGATGCCGACGCGCAATGCGCGGAATGGCTGGTTGTTCACGCGCTGGGGCGACGTCAAGATCAAGAACGCCACGTACAAGACCGACACGCGCCCGCTGGACGAATCATGCGGCTGCTATACCTGCCGCAACTTCACGCGCGCCTATCTGCACCACCTGCATCGCATCGGCGAGATCCTCGGCGCACGTCTCAACACGATTCACAACCTCTACTACTACCAGGAACTGATGCGCGAGATCCGCGCCGCCATTGACGCCGACACTTTCTCGGCCTGGCAGCTTGAATTCCACCGTCAGCGGGCCCAGATAAAGGCGGGCGATTGAACCACGGGGCAACTGCCCCATCTTATTTCAGCCTCAGGCACGGCCGCGGCCCGACAGGGCTTAGCTGATATACTCGGGGGCTGTCCTTTTACCAATAATTTCAGGAGCTTCATGTGCTGATTTCAAACGCTTACGCGCAGGCTGCCGCCAGCGCCCAGCCCTCCCTGGGCATGATGGATCTGGCCCTGCCCGTCATCATGGTTGTCGCTGTCTACTTCCTGATGTTCCGTCCCCAGATGAAGAAGCACAAGGAACACCAGAAGCTGGTGTCCGAACTGCAGAAGGGCGACGAAGTCGTTACCTCCGGCGGCATCACCGGCCGCATCAGCAAGATCGGCGACAACTACAACACGCTGGAAATCGCCAAGGGTGTGGAAATCCAGGTTCAACGCCACGCCATCTCGACCGTGCTGCCCAAGGGCACGCTCAAGCACCTCTAAGAAGGACATCCAGGCCGCCGGGCACCGCCCGCCGGCCTGATTCACTTTGCCCCCTAAGGTTCCACTGATTCCATGAATCGTTATCCGCTCTGGAAAAACCTCCTGGTTGCCATCACGCTGGTGCTGGGCCTGCTCTACACCCTGCCCAACTTCTTCGGCGAATCGCCGGCGGTTCAGGTCAGCAGCGTCAAGGCCACCGTCAAGGTCGATGCCGCCCTATTAGGCCGCGTCGAGGATGCAGTCAAGAATGCCGGTATCGTCCATCAGGGCCTGTTTACCGACATGAACAGCATCCGCGTGCGCTTCGGCAGCACCGATGACCAGCTCAAGGCCAAGGATGCCATCGAGAAGGCGCTGAATCCGATTCCAGCCGACGGCAGCTACAGCGTTGCGCTCAACCTGCTCTCCAGCTCGCCGCAATGGCTGACCTCGCTGCACGCCCTGCCCATGTACCTGGGCCTGGACCTGCGTGGCGGTGTGCACTTCCTGCTGCAGGTGGACATGAAGGGGGCCGTGACCAAGCGTCTCGATTCCATGGCGGCCGACATCCGCACCCTGCTGCGCGACAAGAGCCTGCGTCATGCCGGCATCAGCCGCGATGGCAATACCCTGGCCATCCGTTTCCGCGACGCGGAAACGCGCGAGCGCGTCAAGAACCTGCTCGGCACCAGCATGCCCGAGCTCGCCACGCTCGAGCAGGCCGAGGGCGCCGACCTGAAGCTGGTGGCAAGCCTCAAGCCGGAAGCCCAGCTCAAGCTGCAGGCTGACTCGATCAAGCAGAACATCAGCACCCTGCACAACCGCATCAATGAACTCGGCGTGGCCGAGCCCATCATCCAGCAACAGGGCGCCGACCGCATCGTGGTGCAACTGCCGGGTGTGCAGGACACGGCCAAGGCCAAGGACATCCTCGGCCGTACCGCCACCCTGGAAATCCGCATGGTGGATGACGAGAACAGCCAGAATCCGGCCGTGATGGAACAGGCTGCACGTGGCCTGCCGCCGGCCGGCACCGAGTACTACACCGAACGCGGCGGCTACGGCCTGCTGGTGAAGAAGCAGGTCGTGCTGACCGGCGACCGCCTCACCGATGCGCAGCCCGGCTTCGACGGACAAACCCACGAACCGGCGGTGCACCTGACGCTGGACTCGGCCGGCGCTCGCATTTTCAAGGACATAACCCGCGAGAATGTCGGCAAGCGCATGGCCATCCTGCTGATCGAAAAGGGCAAGGGTGAAGTGGTCACTGCGCCGCGCATCAATACCGAAATCGGCGGCGGGCGCGTGCAGATCTCCGGCCGCATGAGCTCGCAGGAGGCCAGTGACGTGGCCCTGCTGCTGCGCGCCGGTTCGCTGGCCGCGCCGATGGAAATCGTCGAGGAGCGCACCATCGGCCCCAGCCTCGGCGCCGACAATATCGAGAAGGGTTTCAAGTCCACGCTGTGGGGCTTCATCGCCATTG
>JAIEOJ010000178.1 GCA_019750575.1 Rhodocyclaceae bacterium
CCGATATCCGCAGCATCCGCACCGAAATAGCCGCTGAAATCATTGCCCACCTGATAGCTGGCATTGCTGGTCGGCGAGAACTGGAAGGGGTCGATACAGTAAGCCTGCAGCACATCATCATTGTTGATCTGGATATTCTGCAGACCGGCAAAGTAATTCAGCGGCGACGACGATACCGGCAGGGACAGGCTGCCGGTTGTCAGACCGCTGGAGAGGCCGACTTCCTTGAGCAGCACCGGACTGGCCAGCGCATTGGCGGACAGGATGAAGAGGCTGCACAGTGCAGCCAGCATGAGTTTCAGGGTCAGGCCAAAGGACTTCATGGAGTGTCTCCAACTGAGGATGACATTCTCATAGCAGGGGCCGTGCCAGAAAATCTTTTCTCTTTTATTTCAAAGTCATGCACCATTACACTGGCTTAAATGAAACTTTGATGGAAAATTTTACGACGGTATGTTTGTTTCAGAACGCGGGGCTTCAGGCAGGCGAAGGCCATTGAACCTGACCGAGGGTGGGATTGTGACCGAAGGGATTCCCCATGGGATGACCGCCCCGGCTTAGGCCGGTCCAGCCATCCGCTGTGACCAACGGAAATCCCTGTGAGACGGCGGACCGCGCTATGCGCGTCCATGCGGGCGGTGCTTGCATAGTCGAACCCAGGTAGGCTCTGCTTAACCCCCGGCTGCACCAATTAAAAAGCCACCCAACTGAAAAAGCAGGGTGGCTGTTTAATTGGCGGAGAGGGTGGGATTCGAACCCACGGTACCTTTCAGTACGCCTGATTTCGAGTCAGGTACATTCGACCACTCTGCCACCTCTCCGCGCAGGGGCGCAATTGTATCACCGATCGAGGCGGCGGGGACAGTCGTCTGATGCCGCATGAATATGGCAGAATGCCCGTCCTGCCATCGTGAGGAGCGTGCATGTTCCCCACCCATCGAGCGCGGGTAGCCGCGCCGCTGACGGTCCGGCTGCATGCGTTTGTTCTGCTGTTCCTGTCCTTCCTGTGTCTGGCTGCATGCTCCCGCATTGCCCCTCCGGCCCATCTCGGAGAGCTTGTGGTGGGCATACGCGAGACACCTGCCTTCTATCAGATGGAAGACGGCACCGCGAGCGGCTACGAATACGATCTGGCTGCCGGCTTCGCCCAGTCCCTGGGCGTGAAGCTGCGCGTCGTCCCGGCGCGCGATCCCGAACAGCTGGGCAAAATGCTGCGCAGCGGGCGCATCCATATCGCCATGTCGATGCCCATCATCGACGGCAACAGCGATCTGTACTTCACTCCGCCCTTGCGCGAATCACGCTTCGTCGTCGCCTACAACACCGACAACATCGGCCCGGACAGCATCAGCGACCTGCAGGGCCGCGCCATCACCCTGGGCAAGCACTCCCCCGCCCACCTCATACTCAAGCAACTGCTCGTGAAAACCCAGACCTACACCTGGGACAAGGGCGACGAGGTTGCCCTGCTGGAACGACTGGCCGAGCGCAAGGCCGATCTGGTGGTCACTGACAGCCTGCATTTCGACATTGCCTCGAACTTCTTTCCCGACCTGCGCATCGGCTTCACGCTGCCGGGCCGGATTCAACTCGGCTGGGCTTTCTTCGATGGGGACAGCGAGCTTTACACCCGGGCACTGACCTACGTCGAGAATGCACGTGCCGACGGCACGCTGGCACGCCTGGAAGACCGCTATTTCGGGCACATCCGCCGCATCAATGAAATCGGGATTGCACGCTTCCTGGATGACGTGCGCACGAAACTGCCCAACTACCGCCGCGACTTCGAGATCGCGCAGGAGATCACTGGCATCGACTGGCGCCTGATCGCCGCGCTGGCCTATCAGGAATCGAAGTGGGACCCGCTGGCCACATCCTTCACCGGCGTGCGCGGCATGATGATGCTGACCGGGGATACCGCCGACCGCCTGGGCGTGAAGAACCGTCTCGATCCGCGCGAAAGCATACGTGGCGGCGCGCGCTATCTGTCCGATCTGGCCGACGATCTGCCCGAGGAAGTCAAGGAACCGGATCGCCTGTGGCTGGCAATTGCCGCCTACAACCTCGGCATGGGCCACATGAACGGCGGCCGCGCGATTGCCGAAAGCATGGGGCGCGACCCGAACTCATGGTACGAAATGAAGAAGGTGCTGCCCCTGCTGGCCAAGCCCGAATACTACGCACGCCTCAAGAGCGGCAGGGCGCGCGGTGGCGAGGCTGTCATCATGGTCGAGAACATCCGCACCTTCTATGACACGCTCTCGCGCTTCGAGCCGGCATACCGGCCGCTGATGCACTGAAGGGGCCTGGCCCCTCCCGGTTTACTTGGCTGCCTTGACGGTGTGCCACACCCCGTTCTTGCCTTCGCCCGTGCTGTCGCCGGGCTTGGCATCGCCGACGAAATAGTAGAGCGGCTTGCCATTCAGCGCCCACTGCTTGGTGCCATCGTCGCGGGTGACCACGCCATAGCCGGCGGCGGCCTTGGTATCCGCAGTGGCGGCAAAAGGCGGCCAGTTGATTGCACACTGGCCGTTGCAATTGCTCTTGCCGGCCTCATCCTTGTCGAAGGTGTACAGGACGCGTCCGCCGGCATCGGTCAGCAGGCCGTTATTGTTCGCCACGGACTGCGCCATCGCCGAACCGAGCAGGACCAGGCCCAAGCCCACACCCACCACAAATGATTTCATCTTCATCTCCAGAATGAAAAGCGCAGGTCGCGCTCATAAGGATAGACGGCCAGACGCAAACTGCGAGAAAACTTTGCGGCCAATAAAAAAGCAGCCTCGCGGCTGCTTTTTTATTGCTTGAGTAAAGGCTCAGCCGGCTTGAATGACTTCAAGCCCGCCCATGTATGGGCGGAGCACTTCCGGCACCTCGACGCTGCCGTCAGCGCGCTGATAGTTTTCCAGGATGGCGACCAGGGTGCGGCCAACGGCCAGGCCCGAACCGTTGAGCGTATGCGCCAGCTCGTTCTTTCCCTGGGCGTTCTTGAAGCGGGCCTGCATGCGGCGCGCCTGGAAGGATTCGAAGTTGGAGCACGACGAAATTTCACGATAGGTGTTCTGCGCCGGCAGCCACACTTCGAGGTCATAGGTCTTGGCCGCGGAGAAACCCATGTCGCCGCTGCAGAGGGCCATCTTGCGATAGGGCAGCTGGAGCTTTTGCAATATGGTTTCTGCGTGACCGGTCAGTTCCTCCAGCGCTTCCCATGACTTTTCCGGATGCACGATCTGCACGATCTCGACCTTGTCGAACTGGTGCTGGCGGATCATGCCGCGCGTGTCGCGCCCGGCCGAACCAGCTTCGGAGCGGAAGCAGGGCGTGTGGCAGACAAACTTGAGCGGCAGCGCATCGGCGGGAATGATTTCATCACGCACGATATTCGTAACCGGCACTTCGGCGGTCGGGATCAGATACAGATGACCTTCGCCATGCGGCACCTTGAACAGGTCTTCCTCGAACTTGGGCAGCTGGCCGGTGCCGAACATGCTGGCGGGATTGACCAGATACGGCACATAGACTTCGGTGTAGCCGTGATCGCCGCTATGGGTGTTCAGCATGAACTGGGCAAGTGCGCGATGCAGGCGGGCGATGCCACCCTTCATCACCGAGAAGCGGCTGCCGGTGATCTTGGCGGCGGTTTCGAAGTCGAGGCCGCCGAGCTTCTCGCCGATCTCGACATGGTCCTTGACCTCGAAATCAAATTGCTTGGGCGTACCCCAGCGCAGCACTTCGACGTTGCCATGCTCGTCCGCGCCGACCGGCACGCTCTCGTGCGGCAGATTGGGAATCACGGCGACGAAATCGTTGATCTTGGCCAGCAGCGCAGCCAGACGCTCTTCGTTGGCCTTGAGCTCGTCGCCGATGCCGGCCACTTCGGCCAGCACGGCGGAAGCATCCTCGCCCTTGCCCTTGAGCATGCCGACCTGCTTGGACAGCGCATTGCGCTTGGCCTGCAGATCCTGCGTCTTGGTCTGCAAACCCTTGCGCTCGTCTTCGAGCGCCTGGAAGCCGGCCGCATCGAAATTCACACCGCGCGTTGCAAGGCGGGCGGTGACATGATCGAGCTGGGTACGGAGGAGTTGAATGTCGAGCATTTACGTTATTTCCTGACTATTTTTTCTTTGCTTGTAGGTCCAGCTCGCGCAAATGCGCCAGCTTTTCTGCAATCTTGATTTCCAGGCCGCGCGGCACCGACTGGTACCAGTTCGGCTTGGCCATGCCCTCGGGGAAATAGTTCTCGCCGGCGGCATAGGCTTCGGGTTCGTCGTGGGCGTAGCGGTACTCCTTGCCCAGCCCCATGTTCTTCAT
>JAIEOJ010000134.1 GCA_019750575.1 Rhodocyclaceae bacterium
GCCAACGAATTCCACCTGCGCATGACGCGCGAGGAAATCGGCTCCTATCTCGGGCTCAAGCTCGAAACCATCAGCCGCACCCTGTCACGCTTCCAGGAAGAAGGACTGATCAGCGTCCAGCAGAAGCATATCCAGCTGGTTGATACAGCCGGGCTCAAGCAGCTGATGAATAACTGCCGCTAGGCGGTTTTCGGAAAGCGCACGAAGAAGCAGGCACCGCCACCCTCGCGCGGCCGGTAGCCACAGCTTGCACCGCAGCCATGCGCGATCTCGCGTACGATGGCGAGGCCCAGTCCGGAGCCATCCACCTTGCTGCCCGGCACGCGATAAAAACGCTCGAAAATATGCTCCGCTTCGGCGGCCGGCACACCAGGTCCATCGTCCTCCACCGAGAGCTCCACCCATTCGCCCTGTTCGGTGACGCGCAGCGTGATCTGCGCGCCGCCATAGCGCAGCGCATTGTCGATCAGGTTGTTGACCAGCTCACCGGCCATCACCGGCTCGCCGCAGACGGTGAGCGGATGATCCGGCGTCTCCAGGCCGAGATCGACGTTCTGCGCCAGCGCGCGCGGAATCCAGTTGCTGCCGGCATTGAAGGCCAGCGCACACAGATCGAAGTGCTCGGTCGGCGGCGGCGCCGTGCCGCCCGGCTCGGCGCGCGCCAGCAGCAGCAGTTGCGAGGACAGGCGCGCGGTGCGCTCGATGGCCGCCACCAGCTGCTGCAGCAGGCTCTCGCGCATTGCCGGATCGGGTTCGCGCAGGGCGCGCTCAAGCTGGATGCGCAGCGCTGCCAGCGGCGTGCGCAATTGATGGGCGGCATCGGCAACAAAGCGCTTCTGTGCATCGGCCGCATTGCCAAGCCGCAGCAGCATGGCATTGAAGGCCGACATCAGGGGCAGCAATTCCTGCGGCATGTTCTCCACCGGCAGAGGCGCAAGATCGGATGGCGAGCGCTGCTCGATGCCGCGGGTGATGATCTGGAGCGGCTGCAAGCCAACCTTGATGCCCTGCTGGATCGCAAACCAGGCCAGGATCATCAGCGCAAACTGCGGCGCAATCACCGCCACGACGATTTCATTGGCCAGCACCTTGCGCTTGTGCAGGGTTTCGGCGAACTGGATCACGATGGGCGGATCCATGGGCACGGAGGTATGCGGAATGGACACCACGCGCACCGCCTCGCCCTGGACCAGGGTGTCATAGTAGACCACCCGTTGCGGGGTGTTCGGCGGCGCAGGCAGGACCATGTCGCCGGCAATCACCTCGCCGCCGACCACGCGGATCTGGTAGTAAATATGGTCAGCCGAGTCGGCGCGCAGCATTTCATCCGCAATCGGCGGCATGTCGAGGAACACGTCCTTGCCGCTGCCCTGAACCTGACCGGCGAGGCCGCGGGCCTCCTCGAGCAGGGAGCGGTCGTAACTGGCGTTGACGAAATTCCGCGCTTGGAAGTAACCGATCACGCCGCTGACCATCATGACCAGGGCCATGGGAATCAGAACCCGGGCGAGCAGTTTGTTGCGAAGCTGGTTGTTTTGCGCTTTCATGGAGCCTTGTGCTGAATCAACCGGCCGGGAGTCCGGCCTTCTATAATCGGATTATCCATGACAGGAGGGTAGAGAATGTTCAAGCATCTGCTGGTTCCCACCGACGGCTCCGCGCTGTCCGATGAAACCGTGCTCTCGGCGGTGCAATTTGCCGCGGAAACCGGGGCAAGAATCACCTTTCTCTACGTTCGCCCCGACTATCCCGTGAGTTATTTCGGCGAAGGTGCGCTGGTCGATCCGACCACGCCGGAAAGCTTTGCCGAGATGACGGAGAAGATGTCGCAGGAAATCCTCGAGCGCAGTGCCGCTGCCGCGCAGGCGCGGAATGTGCTGAGCTCGGGACGTTCGCTGGTCAATGATCTGCCCTACGAGGGCATCATAGAAACCGCAAGCAGCGAAGGCTGCGACCTGATCTTCATGGCTTCGCATGGCCGGCGCGGCCTGGTCGGCCTGCTGCTGGGCAGCGAAACGCAGAAGGTGCTGACCCACTCGACCATTCCGGTACTGGTGTACCGCGCGCCGGAAAAGGCCTGAGGCTGCCCCGCTACAACAGTCCGTTCAGGCGGCCAGCTTGCCGCCGACGGATTTGCGCGCATTGACCTCGTCTGCCGGCCGCTGCAGGGCCCAGGTCAGGTAGCTTGAAACCGCGCACACAGCCCAGAAGGCAAGAAAACCGATCGAGTAGGTGGCGATTGCACTGTAGTGCACCGGTTCGCCGAGGAAATACAGCTCCTGCGGATTGACCAGCGAAAAGAACAGCCCTTCGGCAATGCCGGCGACCAGGAAAGACGGCCAGAGTATCCACATCCATTTCTGCATGACGCCTCCTTGCGAGTGATGCATGCTGGCCGTGTCGCACGCAGCGACCCGGCCCTGTGATGTTTCCTTACGGTGCTACGGCGCCTATCTTAACCTCGCTGGCGGGAAGAATCACCTTGGCCAGCATGCGCCAGCCCTGTTCCTCGTTTTCAATCAGCAACAGCCAGTGGCCGGAAGCCGGCAGGTGCAGGCGTCCCTGATAGACGCCGCCCGTCAGTGCCAGGCGCGGGTTCTGGTCGAGGCCGGCGCGGGTCGGATGCGACAGGGTCAGGCGAATCTCGGACGGAGCCTTGAAGCTGCTGTCGCTTGCGGCCAGGGTCACGCTCACCTCATCGCCTGCGCTCAGGCGCACGCGGGCTTCGAGGCCGAGCGCATGGGCGCGTTCGCTGCTGGCGAGGGTCTGGGCGGCGGCGAGGCCCTTGCGATAGTAATCCTCGCTGATCACGGTGTCGCCGCGCGTGTAGGCAATCCATGCGGTAATGATGCCGGCGACCACGACAATCGCCGGGCCGGCCATCAGGATCCACGGCCAGGGCTCGCGGTACCAGGGTTTGCGTTGGGCTAGGGTATGCATGGCCTTATCTCGAAACTCAACGGGGGATGAGGAAGGTGGCTTTCTCGGTGGTACGGGCATTGCCGAGCAGCGACTCGACCTCGAAGCGTATCGGATTTGCACCGGCCTTGCCCGACTCGGGCGGCACCCGCACACGCACCGTGAAGATATGCGAGGACTCGGCCGGCAGCTCGATCACATTGTCGCTGGCCAGCACGATATCGGGCAGGCCGTCGACCTTGATCGAGTAGAACTGGTAGTGCTCGCCGACATTCATCACCTGCAGGCGATACACATTCTCCACCAGCCCACCCTCGACCTCGCGGCCGACCACGCCGCGATCGCGGATCACATTGACCTTGAGCGAGGACTTGGTGAGGATGCCGAACATGAAGGCGCCCACCACGATGGTGAGGATGGCGCCATACACAAGCACGCGCGGCCGCGCCACATGGCGCAGGATCTCGCTCCATCCCCAGCGCTGCGACAGGGCATTCTCGGTCGAATAGCGGATCAGGCCCTTGGGGTAGTTCATCTTCTCCATGACCTGATCGCAGGCATCGATGCAGGCGGCGCAGCCGATGCACTCGTATTGCAGACCGTCGCGGATATCGATGCCGGTGGGACAGACCTGGACGCATATCTGGCAGTCGACGCAGTCGCCCTTGCCGATGCTCTGCGGATCCACGCCCTTCTTGCGCGCACCGCGCGACTCGCCGCGCGCGGCATCGTAGGTGATGGTCAGCGTGTCCGGATCGAACATCACTCCCTGGAAGCGGGCGTAGGGACACATGTACTTGCACACCTGCTCGCGCATGTGGCCGGCATTCATGTAGGTGAAGCCGCTGTAGAAGATCAGCCAGAAGCTTTCCCAGGGACCAAGGCTGAAACGCCAGACCTCGTCCCACAGCTCGCGGATGGGCGTGAAATAACCGACAAAGGTAAAGCCGGTCCACGCCGACAGCAGCACCCAGCTGGTCACCGTGCCGCTCTTGCGCGCCAGTTTGTTCGCGCTCATGGGCGCGGCGTCGAGCTTGATGCGGGCGACGCGGTCGCCCTCGAAGACACGCTCTATCCACAGGAAAATTTCGGTGTACACCGTCTGCGGGCAGGCATAGCCGCACCAAAGACGCCCCGCCACCGCGGTGAACAGGAACAGCGAAAACGCCGAGATGATCAGCAGGATGGCGAGATAGAAAACATCCTGCGGCCAGAAGACGATGCCGAAGATATAGAACTTGCGCTCGACGATATTGAACAGTACCGCCTGACGCTCGTTCCACGGCAGCCAGCAGAGTCCGTAGAAAAGCAGCTGGGTAAGGATAACCATGCCCCAGCGCCAGCGCGCAAACCAGCCACCCACCGCGCGCGGATAGATCTTCTTGCGGACCTCGAACAGGGATTCATCGACGACCGGAGGAAGTCCCTCCGGGACAATTTC
>JAIEOJ010000204.1 GCA_019750575.1 Rhodocyclaceae bacterium
GCGCATGCCGTGGACGTGGTCCAGCGCCTGCGTGAAGACGCCGTCACCGAGCCGAATCGCCGCGAAGCCTTCCAGGCCGTCGCTCCCGAGACCGAAGCCGGTCTGTATCTGGTTCCCAAGGTGATCGAATGAGCGACCTGATCAACGCCTCGCTGCGTGAGTTGTCCGCAGCCCTGGATGCCAAACAGGTTTCCAGCGTCGAGCTCTCCACCCTGTTTCTCGACCGTATCGAGAAGCTCAACCCCGCCATCAACGCCTTTGTGACCCTGGATCGCGCCCGGACGCTGGCCCAGGCCGCCGAGATGGATGCGCGGCGCGCTGCCGGCGAGAAGTCGCCGCTGCTCGGCATTCCGCTCGGCCACAAGGATATCTTCTGCACCGAAGGCTGGCTCACCACCTGTGGTTCGAAGATGCTGCACAACTTCGTCAGCCCCTACGACGCGACCGTCGTGACCAAGCTCAAGCAGGCCGGCGTGGTCACGCTGGGCAAGCTGAACATGGACGAGTTCGCGATGGGCTCGTCGAACGAGACTTCGTATTTCGGTCCGGTCAAGAACCCGTGGGATACGAAGCGCGTGCCCGGCGGCTCCTCCGGTGGCTCGGCGGCGGCGATTGCCGCGCGTCTGGCACCGGCCGTGACCGGTACCGATACCGGCGGCTCGATCCGCCAGCCGGCCTCGCTGTGCGGCCTGACCGGTCTCAAGCCGACCTATGGCGTGGTCTCGCGCTACGGCATGATTGCCTTTGCTTCGTCGCTTGACCAGGCCGGCCCCATGGCCAAGAGCGCCGAGGATTGCGCCCTGCTGCTGAACGGCATGGCCGGTTTCGACGCACGCGATTCGACCTCGCTGCAACGCGAGAGCGAGGACTACACGCGTGATCTCGCCAAGCCCCTGAACGGCCTGCGCATCGGCCTGCCGAAAGAGTTCTTCGGTGAAGGCATGTCCGACGACGTGCGTGCCGTGGTTGAGGCGGCGCTGGATCAGTACCGCAAGCTCGGTGCGACCACCGTTGACATCACCCTGCCGAATTCCGGCCTGTCGGTGCCTGCCTATTACGTGATCGCACCGGCCGAGGCCTCGAGCAACCTGTCGCGTTTCGACGGCGTCCGCTACGGCTATCGCGCCCCCGAGTACGCCAACCTCGACGACATGTATTCCAAGAGCCGCGCCCAGGGCTTCGGCAGCGAAGTGAAGCGCCGCATCCTGATCGGCACCTATGTGCTCTCGCACGGTTACTACGACGCCTACTATCTGCAGGCGCAGAAGATCCGCCGCCTGATCGCCGCCGACTTCGTCGAGGCCTTCAAGTCCTGTGACGTGATCATGGGCCCGGCCTCGCCCGACACGGCTTTCGCCTTTGGCGAAAAGAGCGGCGATCCGGTCAAGATGTACCTGTCCGACATCTACACGATCTCGACCAATCTGGCCGGCCTGCCCGGCATGTCCATCCCGGCCGGTTTCAGTGACAAGGCGGGCAGCAAGCTGCCGGTCGGCCTGCAGATCATCGGCAACTATTTTGAAGAAGCGAAGATGCTCAACGTTGCGCATCAATATCAACTCGCGACGAACTGGCACACGCAGATGCCGGAGGGGATATGAATACCCATCCCCTAACCCCTGCCCCGAGGACAGGGGCAACTACGGTTCAGCCGCGTTGCGGCTTCCATGAATTTGGCTCGCTACCTCTTTGGGGCGGCCCGGCAGAGGTAGCAATATGAAGTGGGAAGTCGTCATCGGTCTTGAGACCCACGCCCAGCTGCAGACCAAGTCCAAGATCTTCTGCGGCGCATCGACCGCCTTCGGCGCCGAGCCGAACACGCAGGCCGACGCCGTGAGCCTGGCCCTGCCCGGCGTGCTGCCGGTGCTGAACCGCGAGGCCGTGGTCTGCGCCATCAAGTTCGGCCTCGCCATCGGCGCCAAGATCACCGAGCGCTCGGTGTTTGCGCGCAAGAACTACTTCTATCCCGATCTGCCCAAGGGCTATCAGATCAGCCAGATGGATCTCCCGGTCGTGGTCGGCGGCACCATCACCATCAATGTCGATGGCAACGAGAAGGCGGTGAGCCTGACTCGTGCCCACCTTGAGGAAGATGCGGGCAAGTCCCTGCACGAGGACTTTCACGGCAAGTCGGGCATCGACCTGAACCGCGCCGGCACGCCCTTGCTCGAGATCGTGACCGAGCCGGACATGCGTTCTGCCGCAGAAGCCGTGGCTTACGCCAGGAAGCTGCACGAGCTGGTGCAATGGATCGGCATCTGTGACGGCAACATGCAGGAAGGCTCCTTCCGTTGCGACGCCAACGTCTCGGTGCGCCGCCCCGGCGAGCCCTACGGCACGCGCCGCGAGATCAAGAACCTCAACTCCTTCCGCTTCCTCGAGCAGGCGATCAACTACGAAGTGCAGTGGCAGATCAATGAGCTGGAAGAGGGGCGCAAGATCCAGCAGGCCACCGTGCTGTTCGACCCGGATACCGGCGAGACGCGCACCATGCGCACCAAGGAAGACGCGCACGACTACCGCTATTTCCCGGATCCCGACCTGCTGCCGGTCGAGATCACCGACGCGTGGAAGGCCGAGGTCCAGGCTGCCATGCCGGAATTGCCGCAGGCAATGCATCAGCGCTTTACCAGCGAGTATGGCCTGTCTGCCTATGACGCCGACATCATCACGTCCTCGCGCGAGATGGCACAGTACTTCCTCGATACGGTGGCGATCACCGGCGCGGCCAACGCCAAGCTCTGTGCCAACTGGATCCAGGGTGATCTGGCGGCCCGTCTGAACAAGGAAGACAAGGCCATCGCCGACGCACCGATCAGCCCGGCGCAGCTCGCCGGCATCGTGCAGCGCATCGTCGACAACACCATCTCCAACAAGATCGGCAAGGATGTCTTCGAGGTGCTGTGGAATGGCGAGGGCAGCGACGCCGATGCCGTGATCGAAGCCAAGGGCTGGAAGCAGATTACCGACACCGGCGCCATCGAGGCCATCATCGACGAGGTGCTGGCGGCCAATCCGAAGTCGGTCGAGGAGTTCCGCGCCGGCAAGGACAAGGCTTTCAATGCGCTGGTCGGTCAGGCCATGAAGGCGACCAAGGGCAAGGCCAATCCGCAACAGGTCAATGATCTGCTGAAGAAGAAGCTGGCCGGCTGATTCGCCCACGCATGAAAAAGGCGCGCCCTGGAAACCGGGCGCGCCTTTTTCATTGAGCCGGGAACAATCTAGCGCAGGCGGTCCGGATTGCCTGCCGTCAGGCGGATGTAGCGCTGTTTTTCTTCCTCGAAGCGGAGCCGGGCACCGGCAATCTCCTGGCCGCGCGTTGCGATGGCCTTCTTCTGTGCCTCAATGTCCTGCGCATTACGCTCGATCTGGGCCTTGAGCGCATCCGGCATATTGCCCTTCTTGTAGAACTCGGCTTCGTTGGCCAGTTTCTGTTTCTGCTTTTCCGTCTCGGCCAGCCTTTTTTCCATCTGCTGCAGGCCTTTCTTCATGTCGCTGAGCTGGCGCTCGTGGCCGATATCCATGTCGCTGAGATTGGCGTAGCTGCCGACCAGCTTGCGGTCCTGGCGTTCCTGCTCGGCGCGCTTCTCTTCTTCCTCGCGCTGGCGTGCCAGTTCCGCTTCCTTCTGGATCTTCTGTTCCGGCGTCAACGGCGCGGCGTAATGCCGGATCACTACACCGCTCTGGTTCAGCTGCCGGTAGGCCTTGCCGTTGCAGGCCGGCGGTACGCCGTCGTCGCAGTAGGTCTTGCCGTTGGCTTCGCAGCAAAAGGTGCTGGCCTGCGCGCTCAGGGGCAGGGCGGCAATCAGCAGCAGGCCGGTACGAAGCCAGAACGACATGTGAAATCCCGTAATTAGACGCCGTACTCCTGTCGATAGGCAGAAACGGCATCAAGGTTGCGTTGTAGTTCCGGATTGTCGCCGAGATAGGCAATCAAGTCGGCGAGTGTGGCAACCGGAATGACCGGAATGTTGTAATTTCGCTCTACTTCCTGAACCGCCGAGATGCTGCCCTGGCCGCGTTCCTGTCGGTCCAGGGCAATGACGACACCCGCGACCTGTGCGCCGGCCTGGCGGATCAGTTCCACCGATTCGCGTACCGAGGTGCCCGCCGAAATCACATCGTCAATCACCAGCACACGTCCCTTGAGGGGTGCGCCGACCAGGGTGCCGCCCTCGCCGTGATCCTTGGCTTCCTTGCGGTTGTAGGCGTAGGGCGTGTTGCGGCCGTTCTGGGCCAGCATCATGGCGGTGCCGGCGGCAAGCGGGATGCCCTTGTAGGCCGGGCCGAACAGCACGTCGAATGCGACGCCGGAGGCGATGATGGCGCGCGCATAGAAATCGCACAGCCTGAGCATGGCCTC
>JAIEOJ010000299.1 GCA_019750575.1 Rhodocyclaceae bacterium
GGCAGCAGCGCCGGCACCGAGTGATAGCTGCGCCCCCAGAACAGCATGGCGAATTGCTGCAGCACGATGGAGACGCCGATGGCGGTGATCAGCGGCGCCAGGCGCGGCGCATTGCGCAGGGGGCGATAGGCGATGCGCTCGATGGTCCAGCCCAGCGCCATGCAGGTGGCGGCGGCAACGGCGAGGCCGATCAGCAGGATGAAGGCAGGCGGCAGCAGCGTGGCGGCGAGCGCCTTGTAGACGGCCAGGGCGACCAAGGCGCCGATCATGACGACTTCGCCGTGGGCGAAATTGATGAGGCCGAGAATGCCATACACCATGGTGTAGCCGAGGGCGACCAGCGCATAGATGCTGCCCAGGGTCAGGCCGTTGATGAGCTGCTGTACGAAGGTTTCCACGAGGTCGAATGTTACAGGCTAGAGGCAAAAAAACGGCACCCGCAGGTGCCGTTTTTACATGGGGGGGTGACTATTTCGTGGCCGGGGCCGCTGCAGGTGCTGCCTCAGCTGCCGGGGCCGGCGCAGCGTCGGCCGCAGGCGCCTTGCCGCCGACGGTCTCGACCTGCTCCCACTGGCCGCCCTTGGCGACGTAGAGGGTGACGGCGGCGTCCTTGATGTCGCCCTTCTCGTCGAAGGCGATGTCGGTGGTTACACCCTTGTATTGCGTCTTCGGCAGTTCGGCCAGGATGGCGGCGCTGTCGGCGCTGTCGGCGCGCTTGATGGCCTCGACCACGACCATCACGGCGTCGTAGGCATAGGGTGCATAGAGCTGGATCGGGGCGTTGTACTTGGCCTTGTACTTCTCGATGAAGGCGGGGCCGCCCGGCATCTGCTCGGTGGGCACGCCCGGCTTGGAGCAGTACTGGCCTTCGGCCGAGGCGCCAGCGTTCTTGAGGAAGTCGGCGGTGCAGCCGCCGTCGCCCATCAGCAGCACGGCCTTGATGCCCAGCTTCTTCATCTGCAGCGACATCGGCGCGGCCTGCGGGTCCATGCCGCCGAAGAAGATGACGTCGGGCTTGGTGGCCTTGATCTTGGTGAGGATGGCGGCAAAGTCCACGGCCTTGTCGTCGGTGTGCTCGGTGGCGACGATCTTGGCGCCCTTGGCCTCGGCGGCCTTCCTGAATTCGGTGGCGATGCCTTCGCCGTACTGGGTCTTGTCGTCGATGACGGCGATGTTCCTGGCGGCCAGCTTTCCGGCGGCGAACTCGCCCAGCACCTTGCCCTGGGCCTCGTCATTGGTCATGACGCGGAAGGCCGTCTTGTAGCCGCGCTTGGTGTACTCGGGGTTGGTGGCCGAGGCGCTGACCTGCGGAATATTGGCGTTGGCGTAGGTCACCGAGGCGGGCAGGGTGGTGCCGGAGTTCATGTGGCCGATCACGGCATTGACCTTGGCGTCCACGAACTTCTGCGCCACGATGGTGCCCTGCTTGGGGTCGGCCTGGTCGTCCTCGCCCATCAGTTCGACCTTGAGCGTACGGCCATTGATCTGGATATTGGCGGCGTTGACATCCTCCACCGCCATTTGCGCACCGTATTCGGTGTCCTTGCCGATATGCGCCTGCGGGCCGGTCAGCGGCGCCGAGTGGCCGAGCTTGACGACCAGCGGGCCTTGCGGGGCGGCGGCTTCGGCCGTCGGGGTAGGGGCTTCGGCGTCCTTCTTGCCGCAGGCCATCAGGCTGAGGGCGGCGGAGAGGGCGACGACCAGGGAGACACGCGAGGGCAGGGTTTTCATGGCTTGCTCCGGTGAGGGGAATTTGAAGCAGACATTCTGCCCTGCACCGTCCTCCCTGCAAACCCTCAGTTCGCCCGGTTTGCCCTGCCAATTCAGGAGAAAGCGGACGCCGGGCGGCCGACTCACCTGTATTTGCAGGCATCCATGGACAGGGCCCGCCCCAATGCCCCACTGGCAAGGCTGGCGCGTCCGGCCGCATGACAATGGTCTAATTGAGAATTACTTGCATTGACTTCCGGTTTTTGGCACAATGAGAACCGTTATCGTTATTCCAGCCAAACGGAAATCGCATGATTGTTTGTGTCTGCCACGGCGTCAGTGACCGCACCATCAAGGCCGCCATCAAGAACGGCGCCGCCAGCGTCGAGGATCTGGGCGCCAGCCTGGGCGTGGGTACCTGCTGCGGCTGCTGCCGCGAGACGGCCGCCGACATGCTGGCCGAGGCCGCCTGCACGGGTGGCGGTTGCAGCTCCATCCTGAACGCCTTCCCGGTGTTCACCCTGACCCCCGTCGCCGCCTGAGCCGACGACGCTCCGCAGAAGCCGACCGCCGGGTCGGCTTTTTTGTTTTGGGGGCGTCAGCAGCACCGCCCGGCAGAGCGTGCGCCGGAGGCGCGACTTCACATACGCTTTACGACGTAGCGCCCATCATCTGGGAGCAGCGCAGCTGCGAACCGTAGTCACCTCCCTTCTCGGGAGGGAGGCCCCAGTAACGCGAATCGTTACCACATGATTGCTTTTCTTCGTCTATCCTCCCGACATCGAAACCTCCCCGGAGAAAGACCATGAAGGGCGACAAGAAAGTAATCCAGTTCCTCAACGCCCAGCTCAAGAACGAGCTGACCGCGATCAACCAGTACTTCCTGCACGCGCGCATCTACAACCACTGGGGCCTGAGCAAGCTCGGCAAGAAGGAATACGAGGAATCGATCGGCGAGATGAAGCACGCCGACAAGCTGATCGAGCGCATCCTCATGCTCGATGGCCTGCCCAATCTGCAGGACCTCGGCAAGCTGATGATCGGCGAGGACGTGCCCGAAGCCCTGGCCTGCGACCTCAAGCTCGAGACCGGCGCGCAGCAGACCGTCAAGGACGGCATCGCCCACTGCGAATCGGTGCGCGACTATGTGTCGCGCGACCTGTTGCAGATGATCCTCGACGACACCGAGGAACACATCGACTGGCTGGAAACCCAGATCGACCTGGTCGACAAGGTCGGCATCCAGAACTATCTGCAGTCCATGATGGACAGCCCCGAATAAGGCGCATGATCCTGCCGTAGCGGCAGCACCAGCCGACAAAAAAGCCGACCCCAGGGTCGGCTTTTTTTACGGCAGCGGTGCATCAAACTTTGGCAGCGGGTTTTACCCGCGAACCAGCCAGTCATCCCTTTCCTTGGGAAAGGGGTTGGGGGATAGGTACGTCCTTTGCGCCTTGCGCTAAATAAGGCCCGCCTTATTTAGCGCCGGCCAGAATCCACTTGGCGAGCGTGGCAGCATCGGCATCCGAGATCGCATTCGGCGGCATGGGCACGGCGCCCCACTTCTGTCCGCCATTGGCGGCGGTGCCACCCTTGATGCGCTTGGCCAGCGTGGCTTCGGCGGTCTTGTCGCCAGCATACTTCTTGGCGATTTCCTGATAACCGGGGCCGACGATCTTCTTGTCGACGGAATGGCAGGCCATGCAGTTGCTCTTCTTGGCGAGTTCCAGATTCGCCATGGCCGGTGTAGCGGCCAACAGGCCGAGAACGGCTGTTGCAGAAACGATCAGGGATTTCATGGATTCCTCACTGTGATGGAAAAGCGGGGTTAGGGGCAAACCGCCACAGCTATCTTACTCCAAGCTTGTCGTGTCCGGTGCCTGTGTCGCCTCAGGAATATCCGTTTGCAAAGGCCTGCACCTGAAAAGAAAAAGGCCGCCTGCAAGGCGGCCTTTTCCCGTGTGCCTGTGTTTACTTCTCGATCTGGCTGACGTCGCGTACCGCGCCGGTGTCGGCGCTGGTGGTCATCGCAGCATAGGCGCGCAGCGCGGCGGAGACCACGCGGTCGCGGTTTTCCGGCTTCCATGCCTTGCTGCCCCTGGCTTCCATGGCGGCCTGGCGCTGGGCGAGTTCGTCGTCGCTGATGCGCAGGGCGATGGTGCGGTTGGGGATGTCGATGTCGATGATGTCGCCGTCCTTGATCAGCGCGATGGCACCGCCCATGGCCGCTTCCGGCGAGGCGTGGCCGATGGACAGGCCCGAGGTGCCGCCGGAGAAACGGCCGTCGGTCAGCAGCGCGCATTCCTTGCCCAGGCCCTTGGACTTGAGGAAGGTGGTCGGGTAGAGCATTTCCTGCATGCCGGGGCCGCCCTTGGGGCCTTCGTAGCGGATCACGACCACATCGCCGGCCTTGACCTTGTCGCCAAGGATGCCTTCGCAGGCGGAGTCCTGGCTTTCAAACACCACGGCCGGGCCGGAGAACTTGAGAATCGATTCGTCCACGCCGGCGGTCTTGACGATGCAACCCTTGAGGGCGATGTTGCCGTGCAGAACGGCAAGGCCGCCATCCTGCGAGAAGGCGTGCTCCTTGCTGCGGATCACGCCATTGGCGCGGTCGTCGTCGAGTTCGTTGTAGCGGCGATCCTGCGAGAAGGCGACCTGGGTCGGAATGCCGCCCGGTGCGGCACGGTAGAACTTCTTGATCTCTTCGTCGCTGGTGCGCTTGATGTCGTA
>JAIEOJ010000316.1 GCA_019750575.1 Rhodocyclaceae bacterium
AGGCTGCCTACGCTGTCGGGCGGGCAAACGTGGCCGAAGCAGATGTAGCCGCGGCCAGTGAGTTCGAGTTCGCCCTTGCTCACGGCGACATTGCTTTCGCCATGCGGGGACACGAAGGTGCCGTTGGAGCTCTTGTCGACCAGGATGCACTTGCCATCGCGCAGCTCGATGGCGCCATGACTGCGCGAGGCGCGCGGATCGTGGATGACGATGTCGTTGCCGGTGTCGCGGCCTAGGGTGACGCAGGCGGCGTGGCCGCGCATGAGGATTTCCTGCTTGCCGTAGCGCAGGATCACGCGCAGGGCGAGCTTCGCCGCGGCCGGGCTTTCGTCCACGCTCGGTGCCGGCGGTGCCATGGCGGCGGCGGCGGCCGAAGCGGCACTCAGACTCGGCGAGGTGGTCTGGGCGAGCTTGGCGGTCGGGCTCGACGCCCAGCTGATTTCGACCAGGTCCAGCGGCGTGCTGACGCCCTTGACAGCAATGGCGGGCAAGGGCTTGACGCTGCTGTTGCGTACATTGTCGGGCAGCATCGCCGCCGTCTCGGCGCTGGTGATGATCTCGCGCGCCTTGGCCACTTCGGTGATGCGCGAGGCGATATTGACGGTGTTGCCGAAGACATCACCGCCATCGACGAGCACCGAGCCGTAGTGGAAGCCGACGCGGATGGCCAGCTTGCCGCCGGCGACCGAGGGCAGGCCCTCGATGCGCGCATGCATCACACCGGCCGCGTGACAGGCCAGTTCTGCGGTGGCGAAGGTGGCCATGAGCTCGTCGCCTATGGTCTTCACGACCTTGCCACCACAGGCGACGATGGCGCGTTCGACGCGATTCAGGCAGCGCTCGATGGCGCGCAGGGCTTCTGCGTCACCGAGCTTCTCGTACAACTGCGTGCTGCCCGCCACATCGGCGAACAGGACACAGCAGTTGCGCGTGGTCGCTGCCATGCCGCCCTACTCAGGCGATCTTGCGGGCGACTCGTGCAGCCTTGGCCTTGGCATCATCCGCATGCATGGCGGCATACGCGTGGTGCGCGGCTGCTTCGGCCTGGCCGACTTCAACCGGATAGCCCATGTCGGACAGGACCGAACCCAGCGCGGACAGCGAGAGCATGACGTTTTCCGGCTTGCAGGAGTAACCCATCAGGCCGAAACGCCAGATCTTGCCGGCGAGCGGGCCGAGGCCGGCGCCGATTTCAAGGTTGAACTCGTTGAGCAGGGTCTTGCGCACATCGGCTTCGACGATGCCCTCGGGCACATATACGGCGGTCATCTGCGGCAGACGGGCTTCTTCGCGCACGACGAACTTGAAGCCCATGGCTTCAAGACCGGCCTTGAGCGCCTGCGAGTGACGGCGATGACGCGCCCAGGAATTCTCCAGACCTTCCTCGCGCAGCAGCAGCAGCGATTCATGCAGACCGTAGAGGCTGTTTCCCGGGGCGGTGTGGTGATAGGTGCGGTTGGTGTTGCCCCAGTATTCGAGCACCAGGTTCAGGTCCATGAACCAGCTTTCGACCTTGCTCTTGCGCGCCTTGACGCGCTGGATGGCACGCTCGGAGAAGGACACGGGCGACAGGCCCGGGGTGCACGACAGGCACTTCTGGCTGGCGGAATAGATGGCGTCGATTTCCCATTCATCGACCAGCACGGGCGAACCGGCCAGCGAGGTGACAGCATCGACAATGGTCAGCGCGCCGTAGCGATGCGCGATCTCGACCAGGGTCTTGGCATCCGACTGGGCGCCGGTGGAGGTTTCGGCATGCACGAAAGCCAGGATCCTGGCGTCCGGATGCTGCTTGAAGGTGTCTTCGACCTTCTGCGGATCAACCGGCTCACCCCAGGCATCTTCAATGACGATGGGGATGCCGCCGCAGCGTTCGACGTTCTCGATCATGCGACCGCCGAACACGCCGTTGCGGCAGACGATGACCTTGTCGCCGTGCTCGACCAGGTTGACGAAACAGGACTCCATGCCCACCGAGCCGGGACCGGAGACCGGGAAGGTCAGCGGGTTCTTGGTCTGGTAGGCGTAGCGCAGCAGGGACTTGAGCTCATCCATCATGCGCACGAAGATCGGATCCATGTAGCCGATGACCGGCTGGCCCATGGCAGAGATCACGCGCGGGTGCATTTCGGACGGGCCGGGGCCCATCAGCGTGCGCGACGGCGGATGAAAGGAGTGGATCTTGTTCGGCGGCGTCAGCAAGTTTGATGCAGTCATGATGTGTCGGTGGTTGGGGCCTGCGCCCGCCACTCTGCTAAGAAATTAAAACGTACGGGTTACCAGCTATGGATGACCCACTTCGGCACGCGCAGACCTGAATCGGTCGAATGCTGGCGCGCCCAGGTGCCATCCCCGTTGTCATCGACAAGGTAGTAGGACACGCCATGCGGCGGCGTGACCTTGATCATGTACAGCTTGCCGTTGATCCGGTATTCCTCGACCTTGTCCTCACCACGCTTGGTGATGGTGACCTGAGGCTCGTCCGGCGCATCCACGCCAGGCGGTGGCGGCGGAGCTTCGGGCAGCGGACGGGAACCGGGCGGCGGGCCGCTCTGGGCGCAAACGGGAAAAACCAGCGCCAACAGGAGGGCGGGTAGTACACGACGCATATCGAAGTCCTTGTCTCAGGAACGCAATTCTACCAAATCAGAGGTTCAAGAGGAGGTCATGTTCCGGCGGCAGATAGGTAAAGCCGGAAGTCTCGTAGTGCCGGAAAATGGCGGCCACCACCTCATCCGGATCGTCGATGACCTGCAGCAGATCCATGTCCTCGGGGCTGATGAGCTTGTCCTCGACCAGGCGCTCGCGGAACCATTCGACCAGGCCACCCCAGAACTTGCTGCCCACCAGAATAATCGGCATACGCGGCGACTTATTGGTCTGCACGAGAGTGAGCGCTTCCATAAGCTCGTCCAGCGTACCAAAACCTCCGGGCATCACCACATAGGCCGAGGCCAGGCGCACGAACATGTACTTGCGCGGGAAAAAGTGACGGAAGGTCTGCGAAATGTCCTGGTAGGGGTTGGTGTGCTGCTCCATGGGCAGCTCGATGTTGAGGCCCACGGCCGGGCTCTTGCCGTAGTAGGCCCCCTTGTTGGCGGCTTCCATGATGCCGGGGCCGCCGCCCGAAATCACACTGAAACCTGCATCCGAGAGCAGGCGGGCGATCTTTTCGGTCAGCGCGTAATCCGGATGATCCACCGGCGTACGGGCGCTGCCGAAGATGCTGACGGCGGGACTGATGTCGCGCAGGCGCGCAGTCGCCTCGATGAACTCTGACATAATGCCGAGCACCCGCCAGGCATCCTGGCCACTCGCGGCCTTGGCCTTGAGTTGCGGGTCTTCAATTTTCGGCAGCTTGCTTTTCCACATCCTTCATGTCCTCTCTTCTTCTGGTCGACGGTTCGTCCTACCTGTACCGTGCTTTTCACGCCATGCCGGACCTGCGCAATGCCGCAGGCGAGCCGACGGGCGCCGTTTATGGCGTGCTCAACATGCTACGCCGTCTGCTGGCGGAACAAAAGGCGGAATACCGGGCAGTTGTTTTTGATGCCAAGGGCAAGACCTTCCGCGACGACTGGTATCCGGAGTACAAGGCGCATCGCCCGCCCATGCCCGACGATCTGGCCGCGCAGATAGAACCACTGCATGCCGCCATCCGCGCCGCCGGCTGGCCGCTGCTGATGGTCGATGGCGTTGAAGCCGACGATGTGATCGGCACCCTCGCCCGCCAGGCTGCGGCACAGGGCATGACCTGCGTGATCTCCACCGGCGACAAGGACATGGCCCAGCTCGTGGACGACAAGGTCACCCTGGTCAACACCATGAGCAACGAGATACTCGACACGCCCGGCGTGGAGGCCAAGTTCGGCGTGCCGCCGAACCGCATCATCGACTACCTGACCCTGGTCGGCGACGCCGTGGACGGCGTGCCCGGCGTGGAGAAGGTCGGCCCCAAGACCGCGGTCAAATGGCTCACTCAGCACGGCACGCTGGACGGCGTGATCGCCAATGCCGACAGCATCGGTGGCGCCGTCGGCGCCAACCTCAAGAAGGCGCTCGACTTCCTGCCGCTGGGCCGCAAGCTCGTCACCATCGTCTGCGATCTCGAGCTGGCGCAGCAGGTCACTGACCTGACGCCGACGCCGGTTGATCAGGCCACGCTGGTCGAACTGTTCACCCGCCTGGAGTTCAAGACATGGCTCAAGGAGGCGCAGCAGGGCAAGTACGGTGAGGCCAGGGCGGATGCCGGCAGCAAGGGCAAGCCGGACACCACGCCGCTGTTCGCGCCCAGCCCCGCCGTGCCCGAGGAAGAACCGGATCGCAGCGCCTATGTGTGCATCACGAGCTGGGCGCAATTTGATGAATGGCTCGCCATCATCAACGCCGCCAAACTGACCGCGCTCGACACCGAAACCACCGATCTCGATCAGATGCAGGCGAAACTGGTCGGCATCTCCTTCGCCTGTGAAGCGGGCAAGGCCGCCTATATTCCGCT
>JAIEOJ010000064.1 GCA_019750575.1 Rhodocyclaceae bacterium
CAGCAGGTGCGCAAACAGTTCCCGCAAGCGGTCGGCATCTTCATCCTGCCGCCTTCGCTGCAAGCGCTCGAACAGCGCCTGCGCGGACGCGGCACGGACAGTGAGGAAGTCATCGCGCGTCGCCTCAGTGCGGCCGTGGATGAAATGCGTCACGTCGACGAGTTCGACTTTGCTATAATCAACAAAGACTTGGATGTAGCGTCAAATGACCTGCTCGTCGCAGTACAGGCCAGCCGCCTGCGCTTTGCGCGACAGAAGGCGCGCCACCCCGAGGTTTTTTCGCAGATATGCGATTCCCGCCACGCCACCCGCGCTGATTAGACAGGACACAACCATGGCCCGCGTTACCGTAGATGATTGCCTGAAACGTATTCCCAACCGCTTCCAGCTGACCCTGGCCGCCACCTACCGTGCCCGCCAGATCACCATGGGTGGTTCCGCCCTGGTCGAGACGGACAAGGACAAGGCAACCGTGATCGCCCTGCGTGAAATCGCTGCCGGCAAGGTCGGCGTGGAAATCCTGACCCGTAGCCAATCCTGAGTGAGACGGGGGATGTATGCGAATGCCGCACGCACTGACATCCCCGCCCGCGCCGGCCGTTCCGCCGGCGCCGTTTGACGCACCCGCCGTTACGCCGCTGCCACCCGCCACTGACAAGACCCGTCTGGCGCATCCGCCGGCCAAGACCATAGAAGAAGTCAGCGCCGAGTTCGAGCGCTTCAAGGCGCATCTGGCTTCCTATCTGAAGCCGGAAGAAGTCGACAAGATCGCCGACGCCTTCGTCTTCAGCCGCGCGGCCCACGAAGGCCAGTTCCGCTCCAGCGGCGACCCCTACATCTCGCATCCGCTGGCCGTGGCCGAATCCCTGGCCGAATGGCATATGGATGCCCAGGCCCTGTGCGCCGCCCTGCTGCACGACGTCATGGAAGATACCGGCGTCAGCAAGGAAGAGCTGGCGCAGCGCTTTGGCCAGGTCACGGCTGACCTCGTGGATGGTGTCTCCAAGCTCGAAAAGGTCGAGAACCAGTCCTGGCAGGAAGCCCAGGCCGAGAATTTCCGCAAGATGCTGCTGGCCATGGCGCGCGATGTGCGTGTCATCCTGATCAAGCTGTCGGATCGCCTGCACAACCTCAATACCCTGGACGCCGTACGTCCGGACAAGCGTCGCCGCGTGGCCAAGGAAACGCTGGAAATCTACGCGCCGATTGCCAATCGCCTCGGTCTCAACCAGCTCTACCGCGAGCTGCAGGAAATCTCCTTCCGCAACCTTTATCCGGCCCGCTACCGCGTGCTCAGCAAGGCGGTCAAGGCGGCGCGCGGCAATCGCCGCGAGGTGGTCGGCAAGATCCTTGATGCGATCAAGGACAATCTGCCGATCAACGGCATCCAGGCCGAAGTCATGGGCCGCGAGAAGCATGTGTACGGCATCTACCGCAAGATGCGCGAGAAGCATCTCAGCTTTTCGCAGGTGCTCGACATTTACGGTTTCCGCATCATCGTCGAGGACGTCGGTCGCTGCTATCTGACCCTGGGCGTGCTGCACGGCCTGTTCAAGCCGGTGCCCGGCAAGTTCAAGGACTACATCGCGATTCCCAAGGCGAATGGCTACCAGTCCCTGCACACGACGCTGATCGGTCCCTACGGCACGCCGGTCGAGATGCAGATCCGGACGCGCCAGATGCACCACGTTGCCGAGGCCGGTGTGGCTTCGCACTGGCTGTACAAGGATGACAGCGGCGCTTCCGAAATCCAGCAGAAGACGCACAAATGGTTGCAGTCGCTGCTGGAAATCCAGTCCTCCTCGGTCGATTCGGCCGAGTTCCTGGAACACGTCAAGGTGGACCTGTTCCCGGGCGAGGTGTACTGCTTCACCCCCCAGGGCAAGATCCTGGTGCTGCCGCGCGGGGCCACCGCGGTGGACTTCGCCTATGCCGTGCACACCGATATCGGCCACCGCTGCGTCGCGTGTCGCATCAACACCGAGCTGATGCCCCTGCGTACCGAGCTGCAGGACGGCGACCGCGTCGAAATCATCACGGCGGTCAATGCCAACCCGAATCCGGCCTGGCTGTCGTATGTGAAGAGCGGCCGTGCCCGCTCCAAGATCCGCCATTTCCTCAAGACCCAGCACACCGAGGAGTCGGCGGCACTGGGCGAACGCATGGTGACGCAGGCCCTGCGTTCGGTCGGTTACGCGCTGGCCAAGATCACCACCAATCAGTGGGAGCGCCTGCTGCGCCTTACCGGCGCCAAGTCGAAGAAGGAAGTGCTGACCGATGTGGGCCTGGGCAAGCAGTTGCCGGCCATCATTGCCAAGCAACTGACCGAAGGCATGGAAGTGGACGAGGACAGCGACGAGCGCAGCGGCTCGGCCATCGTCATCCGCGGCAACGAAGGCTCGGCCGTGCTGCTGGCCCGCTGCTGCCGCCCGATCCCGGGCGATCCCATTGTCGGCATCCTGCGCAAGGGCCAGGGTCTGGTCGTGCACACGCACGACTGCAAGACCATCGCCAAGCTGCGCGGCGAACGCGACGGCTGGGTCGATGTCGAATGGCAGCCCGAGGCGGAACATCTGTTCGAAGTCGGCATCCGCATCATTGCCGAGAATCGGCGCGGCGTGCTGGCCCGGGTTGCCGCCGAGATTTCCGGCAACAATGCCGACATCATGAACGTGAACCTGGACGACGACCGCGGCCTGTACTCGATCCTGCAATTCAGCCTGCAGGTGACCGACAGACAGCATCTGGCGCGTATCATGCGCAGCCTGCGGCGTTTGCCGGAAGTGGTGCGCATCCAGCGCGCCCGCGAACAATAAGCAACCCTATCAACTGGAGCAGCAGTAATGGCAATGTACGAATCCGAACACACCAAGTTCATCCGCGAGTGGATGGAGAAGAACCCGCAGGAACTGCAAGAGCAGAAGGCCGGTCGTGCCCTGTGGTGGGACAAGGGCGAACAGGATCTGGAAACGGCGCGTCGCAACGCCCAATCCAAGGTGCCGCAGAAGCCCTACTACTACGACATCGAGGGCTGATCCAGCCGGGCGACGACCCTGGGGTGGTCGCCTTTGTCAGCCGGGCGCAGCCCCGGCCTGGCGTGAAGTCTGGATGATGGCGGGCATACGCGGCGGCTCCACCGCCGCTGCGTGCCAGGTAATACGATTGCTGCCGCGCGGCGGGGTGATCGAGGCGGAAACTGCCCGCACCCATTGCCCCGGCACGTGATCGGCCTTGGCCCGGTTGTTCTGCCATTGCAGCGGCTGCAGATTGCCCAGGTTGTCGCTGCCGCCGCGAGCCACGGCGAAGATGTGGTCGATTTCCCAGCCGCTGCCGTTTTCCTCAAGCACGCCATACTGGTCGCGGTCTATCCAGGCACCGCAGGCATCCTTGCGCCGTACGGCGGGGTCAATGCCTGCAACCACGGTTCCCTTGCGCCAGACCGCTTCGACGATGTAGTCGCTGAAAGCCTGGTTGGCAACAGTCTTGCCGAAATCACGAACTGCCATGATGACTCCATTGTCCGCACATCTCAAAATGCGGACTTTGTTATTCACCCCCCGGTTTTGTGCAAATTTAAACACTTGTTGGTGAATGTCAACATTTCTTGTTATTGTGCGTGCCCGGCAAGGCTGATCATGGCCGGATCAGCTGCTTGAGTGTGCGAATGCGCTGTTCTCCGCCAGCCGCCGGGACAAAGCGCTGGGGATGGTCAATCAGGTAGGCGTCTGTCTGACCCGGCGCCCGGCGCAGCAACCACAGTCCCTGATCGCCGGTACGAAAAACCAGATCGTTACTGCTGCGCAACCCCTTGCCTGCGCTGTGCGCGACAGGGATTGCAGTCAGCCCCTGCCGTCCCTTGAGTACGGCGCTGACGACAATGCGCCCTTGCAGGTTTTCCGCTGCCGAAGCCGGGTTTGGCGCCTGCCACTCGCCGACAACGATCAGGTCCGAACTGGCGACCAGTGTCTCGTCATCAAGCGCGGCCCACATGGCGTGACTGCCTGTGCTGCCCAGCAGCAGGCTGAATATGACAATGCACGCAGCCGCATGCAGCCATGCGGCTTGCGGCAAATGTCTGCGCTCAGTCCGCAATGCGCCTGCGGCGTGCCAGCGTCAGGCCGGCCAGCGCCAGCAGCAGCAGGGCCACGCCGTCCGGCTCGGGCACTGGCACCGCCGGGCCATAGATGAACTGCATGCCGGCAATATCGTCGGCCTGCGGGCCGTAGAAGGCTTCGCTGTAGAACGGATTCATCAGTGAGTTGGCCACGCCGGAATGGCTGAGGCCGAGGGCGTGGCCGAGCTCGTGCGCGAGCACCTGAACAATGTCAAAACCGCCGCCGCCAAAGCCGATCTTCCATTGCTCGGCAATGTCGAAATGGATGTCACCGGCTGCGCTGTTGCCGTTGATGGGCGGATAGAAGCCGTGTGCGAGGACGCCGCCAGGGCCATCAAAAGCTTCCAGGCCGATACGGATGTCGCCAGCGCTGGTTGCCCCGTTGAACGGGTTGCCGTCGTCCGCTACCTGGATAAAGGTCAGGTTGGCGACTGAAGACCACAG
>JAIEOJ010000184.1 GCA_019750575.1 Rhodocyclaceae bacterium
TGCGCCGCGTGGTCGACAGCGCCGGCAAGTCGCGCGCCTACATCAACGGCGCGCCGGCGACGCTGGGGCAGTTGAAGGCCGCATCCGACTTTCTCGCCGACATCCACGGCCAGCATGCCCATCATTCACTGCTCAAGGCGGATGCGCAGCGTCAGCTGCTGGATGCGCATGCCGGCCTGACGACACAGGCACGCGAGACCGGCGAAAAATTCCGCGCCTGGCAGAAGCTGCGCGAGGCGCGCGAACGCGCCGAGAAGGACGCCACTGCCAGCGCCCGCGAATGCGAGATGCTGTCCTTCCAGGTGGATGAGCTGAAGCAACTGGCCTTCGACGCCACGCAGTGGCTGGAAGACAACCAGGAACAAAGACGCCTCTCGCATGCAGCGAGTTTGCTGGCCGGTGCCGAAGGCGCGGTCGAGGCGCTGGACGAAGGCGAAAGCGCCGCGGCCACGCAGCTGGATCATGTGCTGGCAACGCTGCGGCCGCTGGCCGAAATCGATGCCGATCTCAAGGAACCGCTGGATCTGATCGAGGCGGCGCGCATTCAGTTGAGCGAGGCCGCGCATGCCTTGTCGCGCTATCGCCAGCGTCTGGATCTCGATCCGGCGCGCCTGTCGGAGCTCGATGCGCGCATCGATGCCGTGATGACGCTCGCACGCAAGCATCGCGTCTCGCCCGAGGAGTTGCCGGAAACCCTGGCAGCACTGGACGCGCGCCTGCAGGAGCTGCAGATCGCCGCCGATCCTGCCGCACTGGCCGCGCAGGAAGCCGCCGCCGAGGCCGCCTACATGACGGTGGCGAAAAAGCTTTCCAGCGGCCGCAAGAAGGCGGCCGCCGAACTGTCGAAGCGCGTGACCGAGATCATGCAGGAGCTGGCCATGAGCGGCGGGCGTTTCGAGATTGCACTCAATGTGCTGGATCAGCCGGCGGGCTTCGGACTCGAAGCCATCGAGTTCCTGGTCGCGGCAAACCCCGGCCAGGCCTTGCGCCCGCTTGCCAAGGTGGTATCCGGGGGTGAGCTGTCGCGCATCGGTCTGGCCATTCAGGTGATTGCCAGCGAGGCAGGCGAAGTGCCGACCCTGATCTTTGACGAGGTCGATGTCGGTATCGGCGGGCGTGTGGCCGAGATTGTCGGTCGCCTGTTGAAGCAGTTGGGCAGCAATCGTCAGGTCTTGTGCGTCACTCACTTGCCGCAAGTTGCGGCGCAGGCCGACTGGCAATGGTCGATCGCCAAGGACGTGAAGGGCAATGAAACGAAGAGCCGCGTTACCCCGCTCGACGATCAAGGCCGCATCGAGGAAATCGCCCGCATGCTGGGCGGTGTCGAGATCACCGCCACCACCCGCGGCCATGCAGCCGAGATGCTGGGTCTGGTTTAAAACCTTTCACCACGAAGGACACAAAGGACACGAAGAAGGCACCAAGAAAACCCAAATCAGGGTTTGCTCTTCTTCGTGAAGCTTGATGTCCTTTATGTCTTGGTGGTGAGATTTTCCCTTGAGGGCCTTAGCCCCAGATAATCGTCACCACGCCGGTAATGACGAACAGCGTCGCCGCAACCTTGCGAATGATGTTCAACGGCAGCTGGTCGGCCAGCTTCTGTCCGATCAGCACGGCCGGCACATTGGCCACCATCATGCCCAGCGTGGTGCCGAACACCACCGAGACGATGGCCTCCTCGTAGCGCGCGCCCAGTGCGACCGTGGCGAGCTGGGTCTTGTCGCCCATTTCGGCGAGGAAGAAGGCGATGGTCGTGGTCACGAAGGCGCCCATGCGGGAATCCTTGGGCGTGTCATCCTCATCCAGCTTGTCCGGAATCAGCGTCCAGAAGCCGAAGGCGATGAAGATCGCGCCGATGATCCAGGGCAGCCAGTGGGCCGGGATCATGGTCGACAGCCAGACACCGAAGGAGCCCGCCAGCGCATGATTGACGATGGTGGCGGCAAAGATGCCGGCGATGATGGGGCCGGGTTTGCGCAGGCGTGCGGCGAGCACGAAGGACAGCAGCTGGGTCTTGTCGCCGATTTCGGCCATGGTGACCAGCAGGGTGGAGGTGAGCAGGGCTTCCAAAGCGTATTCCAGTACGGGGCAGGGCGCGGCCGGCCCTAAAAAAACACCCCGGTCCGCGCCTCACGCACGGACCGGGGCATGGGGGCATTCAGCGCGGGCGGGCCGGCTTCTTGTTGGCGCAGTCAGCCTTGGTGCAGTCGGCGTAGAGATAAAGCGCATGCTCGGTGATGGTGAAGCCGCGCTCCTTGGCGATCTTGACCTGGCGCTTCTCGATCTCGGGATCGTAGAACTCCTCGACCTTGCCGCACTGCATGCAGACCAGGTGATCGTGGTGCTTGCCTTCGTTGAGCTCGAACACGGCCTTGCCGGATTCGAAGTAGTGGCGTTCGAGCAGGCCGGCCTGCTCGAACTGGGTCAGCACGCGATAGACCGTGGCCAGACCGATGTCGATGTCCTCGGTGATCAGGTGGCGATAAACGTCTTCCGCCGACATGTGGCGCTCGCCGGGACTGCCGTGCGCCTTCTGGAACAGGTCCAGAATCTTGAGTCGGGGCGTGGTGGCCTTGAGGCCGATATCCTTGAGTTCTTGTGAGTTCGCCATGACTTTGGGCAGCGCCCTAAGGTGCCGCAAGGTTGGGGGAGTCCCTATGATATAGTCTCCGACGCTGCGCCGAAACCCCTGTTTATCCCTGCGAGCGCCTGATTTCTTGACCCCCCTTTCATCGATGACACGATTTATCCCAGTTGCAGCCGTTTCCCTGGCGCTGTGTGCCTGCGCCACGTCGACGCCGGAAATGGTGGCCAAGCTCAACCCGTTCAAGATCGACGTGCGCCAGGGCAACTACGTGTCTCAGGATATGGTGGCCCAGCTGAAGCCGGGGCAGACCAAGGATCAGGTCCGCTTCATCCTCGGCACGCCGCTGATCGTGGACGCATTCCACACCGATCGCTGGGACTATGTGTACCGTTTCCAGCCCGGCCGTGGCCAGCTTGAGCAGCGTCGGCTGATCGTCTACTTCGAGGACAACCGCCTCGTGCGCGTCGGTGGCGACGTGGTGGCCGGTGCAGCAGGCGAAACGCCGGCACGGCCGCCCATGCAGACGCTGGAGATCGAGAATCCCAAGGCCAAGACGGCGAGCAAGCCGGCTGAAGCCACTGCGGCTGAAACCAGGTAAGCACCCTCGACCATGCCGCTGCCGCGGCATTTGCGCCGCCCTCAGGCGGGGCTGAAACAAAAGGCTATTTCACTATGGAAAAAATCCGTTACGCCATTGCCGGCAGTGCCGGCCGCATGGGCCGCATGCTGATCGAAGCGGTACTCAAGTCCGAAGACGGCGTCTTGGCGGCTGCGCTTGAACATGCCGGCAGCCCCTTCATCGGCAAGGATGCCGGTGAGCTTGTGGGTGCCGCCTGCGGTGTCAGGATCACCGATGCTTTGAGTTCGCTCGCGGGCTGCGATGTGCTGATCGACTTCACGCGCCCGGACGGTACGCTCGAACATCTCAAGGCCTGCCAGCAGCACAAGGTCGGCATCATCATCGGCACTACCGGTTTCGATGCAGCCGGCAAGGCCGCCATCGAGGCAGCCGCACAGAACATTCCGGTCGTGTTCGCGCCGAACATGGCGGTCGGCGTCAATGCCGTCTTCAAGCTGCTCGATGTGGCCGCACGCATACTCAACGAAGGCTACGACATCGAAGTGATCGAGGCGCACCATCGCCACAAGGTCGATGCGCCTTCGGGCACGGCCCTGCGCATGGGCGAGGTGGTGGCCAGGGCGGCGGGCCTGTCGCTGGACGACGCGGTCTATGGCCGCGAAGGCCACACCGGAGAGCGCCCGGCCAGGGAGATCGGTTTTTCGACCATTCGCGGCGGCGATATCGTCGGCGATCACACCGTCCTGTTTGCCGGCCTCGGCGAGCGCATCGAGATCACCCACAAGTCGGCCAGTCGCATGCCCTATGCGTCGGGTTCGCTGCGCGCGGCACGTTATCTGCGTGGTAAGACCAGCGGCCTGTTCGATATGCAGGACGTGCTGGGGCTGAAATAAGGCGGGGGTCTGGCAGCTACTCCGCTGCCATTGAAGGCTCAAGAATTTGCTGTAACAGGGTATGTCGGCGTTGCCCGACTGTGCGATTTAAGCTACAATCCGCAGGTTTGATGAGCGGGACGGGCCACGAGCCTGTCCCGCTTTGCACATGTACTGCGCAAAACCAGGGATTTTTCATTAACTCAATGAGTTGTATGGGAAATTTCCAGGTGATGCCACAATAAAACCTGCCCAGGAGCCACCCGTGACCCAGTTTCCGCCCGCCATTCTTGCCTTAGCCGACGGAACTGTCTTTTATGGGCAAGGCATAGGCGCTACCGGCAGCACGATCGGCGAAGTGGTGTTCAACACCGCCATGACCGGTTATCAGGAAATCCTGACCGACCCGTCCTACACGCGCCAGATCGTCACCCTGACCTATCCGCACATCGGCAACGTCGGTGTGAACAAGGAAGACTGCGAGTCGGACAAGGCGTATGCCGCCGGCCTCGTGATCCGCGATCTGCCCATGATCGTGTCCAACTTCCGCTCCGAACAGAATCT
>JAIEOJ010000162.1 GCA_019750575.1 Rhodocyclaceae bacterium
GAAGGACAAGGCCGATTAAATTCGGCCTGCCAAAATGTGAAAAGGCCGCCCGTGGGCGGCCTTTTCACATTTTGGCAATCCTCTTCCGCAGAAGAAGGGACGCAGGAACAAGACTTACTTGTTCGGCTGCGGCGTCATGCGCAGATAGGGCTTCAGGGCCTTGTAGCCCTTGGGAAACTTCTGCTTGATGAGTTCCGGGTCCTGCAGCGAGGGCACGATCACCACATCATCACCGTCCTGCCAGTTGCCCGGCGTCGCGACGCTGTGGGTGTCGGTCAGTTGCAGCGAATCGATGACGCGCAGCACCTCGTTGAAGTTGCGGCCGGCGCTGGCCGGATAGGTGATGATCAGGCGCACCTTCTTGTTCGGGTCGATGATGAACAGCGAACGCACGGTCAGCGTGGCGTTGGCGTTCGGGTGGATCATGTCGTAGAGCTCGGACACCTTGCGGTCGGCGTCGGCAATGATCGGGAAATTCACGGCACAGCCCTGGGTTTCCTCGATGTCGGCGATCCACTTCTGGTGCGAATCGACGGGGTCTACGGACAGTGCGATGGCCTTGACCCCGCGCTTCTCGAATTCGCCCTTCAACTTGGCGGTCAGGCCCAGCTCGGTGGTGCACACCGGGGTGAAGTCGGCCGGGTGCGAAAACAGCACGCCCCAGCTATTGCCCAGCCATTCATGGAACCTGATCTTGCCGAGGCTGGAATCCTGTTCGAAATCAGGGGCGGTATCGCCGAGTCGCAGTGTCATGACTTTCTCCTTGTGGTCTTTGGATAGGGAAGCGATCTGCCGTGATCGCCGATCAATCGTTATTCGAAAATAGCATGAAAGACCGCAGGCAACGAGACCATTTTCGTCTATGGATATGTCAGCCGCTTATTTGCGCTGCGCAGTGCGTGCCGGAAAAAACCGCCAGCGCACGGGGCTGGGCGATCGGTATCGCTAGCGGATGCGCAAGTGGCGCGCATTGCGCCAGTTGATGAGGGCCAGCAGGACCAGACCGCAACCGATCAGCACGATGCCGGCCAGTTCGATGGCGGGCAGATGTTCGTCCAGTTGCAGGCGGGCGCAGAGCAAGGCGACGACCGGAACACCGAGAATGGACAGGCTGGCCTGCCAGGCCGGCAGGTGTTCGAGCACATACAGCCAGAGAAACCAGCAGATCGCATTGCTGACCACACCGAGCACCGCCAGTATGCCGATGTAATGCAGCGACCAGTGCGTCGCCGGCTCCGGCACCGTCCATGCCACGCCATACAGCAGCAGGGCGCCAAACATCATCTGCCAGGCAGTAAAGGTGAGCAGGTCGGCATTCAGCTCGGCGCGCCACTTCTTGACCAGCACCGTGCCCCAGGCCCAGCTGGCGGCAGCAGCGACGCCCAGGCCGATGGCAAGCTTGCTGGCATGCAGGTCCCAGGGCTCGATGATGAGGATCAGGCCGACGAGAGTGATCAGCGCGGCCAGCCACTGCGCCCCGGCAATGCGCTCGCCGATGATGAGGCGGCCGAGGAACAGGGTCCAGATCGGCATGGTGTAGATGAGCACGGCGGTCTTGCCCGGCCCGGCTTCGACCAGTGTCCAAGTCTGCAGGATAAAGAAGAGTCCGGTCTGGATCGCGCCGATCACGAGTGTCGGCCGCCAGCCGCGCAGGCGCAGGGAGTGGCCCATCAGCGGCAGGGCCACGAACAGGCAGACCGCGCCGGCAAGCGAACGCTGCGCAGCGAAGGCAAAGGGGGCCACTTCGTTGAGGGCGATCTTGGCAAGCACCCAAGTGTAGCCCCAGGCCACGGTCAGAAAGATCAGGGCCGCGAAGGCACGCGGATTGGAGGCGAAGCGCACGTGAACCGGGGCCTAGGCAGGCATGTTGAGCGCGGCGCGGGTATTTGCCAGCGTCTGTTCGCACAGCTCGGCCAGGCTGATGCCGCGCAGCTCGGCCAGCACTGCGGCAATGCGCGGCAGCTCTGCCGGTTCGTTGCGACCGTGATGGCCCAACCATTCCGGCGCCATGTCCGGCGCATCGGTTTCGAGCACGATGGCCTCCAGCGGCAACGTTGCGGCCAGTTCGCGGATCTTCAGCGCCCTGCCCCAGGTCATGGCACCGCCGAAGCCGAGCTTGAACCCCAGCTTGATGAACGCCTCAGCCTGCTGAGGGCTGCCATTGAAGGCATGCGCAATGCCGCCACGCACCCTGTATTTGCGCAGCTCGCGCAGGATCGCATCGCAGGACTTGCGCACATGCAGGATCACCGGCAGCTCGAACTCGCGTGCAATCTTGAGCTGCTCGGTGAAGAAATGCGTCTGCCTGGCCACATCCGGATCGGGAATGAAGTTGTCGAGGCCGATTTCGCCAACCGCCACGGCGCGCTCGCGCTGCAGTGTTGCGCGCAGGGCCTGCAGGTCTTCCTCCTCGGCACGCGCCACATACATGGGGTGGATGCCGTAGGCGGGGTAACAGGCCGGATAGTCGCGGCACAGCGCCGCCACGGCGCCGAAGTTGGCACGTTCGACCGCCGGAATGACGATGCCGCTGACGCCCGCGGCCAGGGCGCGCGCATGCACCGCATCGCGGTCGGCGTCGAACTCGGCGGCATCGAGATGGCAGTGGCTGTCTAGCATCGCATCAGGGCAATTCACGTAACTGCAACAGTACCCGGCTATCGTACCCGCTTATGTTGATGGAAAGCCCCTTGGAAGCGGACTGGGTTCTCGAACGCACCGATATCGGTCAGGCCGAAATCGCGCATCGCACGCTGAAACTACCGATGACCGCACGTGCCATCCTGCTGATGGTGGACGGCAAGTCGGAGGTTGCCCGTCTGCAGCGCAAGATGGTCGGACTGCAGGATGGCATGCTCATCCTCGAGTCGCTGCTGACTAACGGGCTGATCCGCCGTCGTCACTACACCGCGGACACCGAAAGCCGCGCGCTCACTGCTGCGCTGGCGGCCAGCCGCAAGACTACGCAGCATACGCTGGACGCCATCGGCCAGACCAAGTTGAAAATTCAGTCGATGTCGCAACAGGCAGTCCCGACAGTACAGGCTTACACCGCCTACGCGCAGAGCCTTGCCCCCGCCGTACCTGTTACGCCAGCCGCGCCCGCCAGCCTGGTCGGCAAACAGCGGCGCTCGCTGGCGCTGGCACGTCTCTACCTCCTGGACCAGATGGAACGCATGTTCGGCCCGCGCAGCGATGCGCTGAGGAATATCCTGCGCACTGCGACGACGCGCGAGGAACTGCTGATCGTCTTCGGCGACTGCCGCGAAGTCCTGGAGGAAACCACCGGCGCGGAGCGCACGCGGCGCATTGCCGAGGCGTTCTACGACCTGCTCCCCGAATCCACCCTGGCCGGGCCTCCACTCAAGGAGTGATCAGGAAACTTCCTCGATCCAGGCCATCTGGATCGCTTCGAGAATCTTCTCGCCGCAACGGCTCTTGTCATCGTCGAAGCCGGGCAAGGCCATGGTCCAGTTCATCAGATCGACAAAGTTGATCTTGGTCGGATCGACGTCGGGATGGGCTTCGGACAGTTCAATCGCGATGTCGAGGGTATCGGTCCACTTCATACAGCCTCCGTATTGATCAAGCGTAGTCTCGCCGCTGGGCCGCCCCAAGGCGAGACGGAAAGTTCGCGGAGCGAACACCCGCCCCGGGCATGCCACGAAGAACCCCATACCTGGGAGCAGCGCAGCTGCGAACCGCAGTCACCCCCTTTCTCCGGAAAGGGGGCTGGGGGGATAGGCTCACTTCTTTGTGTGTCCTTCCTTGGCCATGTTGATGGTGTACTTGGGAATTTCCACGACCAGCGGCGTCTCGTTGAGGATCACCTGACAGGACAGGCGAGAGTTCGGCTCCAGGCCCCAGGCCTTGTCGAGCAGATCGTCTTCCAGTTCCTCGCTCGGTTCCAGCGCATTGAAGCCTTCACGTACGATGACGTGGCAGGTGGTGCAGGCGCAGGACTTCTCGCAGGCATGCTCGATATCGATATCGTTTTCGAGCAGGGCATCGCACAGGCTGGTACCCGGTGCGGCTTCAATCACTGCACCCTCGGGGCACAGTTCAACGTGGGGGAGGATAACGATTTGGGTCATGGCGATTTTACAGATCCAGTTCTTCGAGTTTCTTGCCGGCCAGCGCGCGCTTCACGCTCTGGTCCATGCGGCGGGCGGCAAAGTCTTCCGTGGTGTGGGATAGCTGATGCACGGCGGCATCGATGGCCGCCTTGTCATCGCCTTCGATCACGGCATTGAGCTTGGCGATATCGGCATCGACGCGCTGGCGTTCATCGGCTGCGAGCAGATGCGCGTCCTCCTGCAAGGCCGCATTGATGGCTTCGAGCAGGCGCTGTGCCTCGACCTGCGCCTCGCGCAGGGCACGCCGCTGCACGTCGCTGGCGGCATGGCTGAAGCCGTCCTTGAGCATGCCGGCGATTTCGTCGTCGGAGAGGCCGTAGGACGGCTTGACCTCGACGTGAGCCTCCTTGCCGCTGGTCTGCTCGCGGGCGCTGACCGACAGCAGGCCATCGGCATCGACCTGGAAGGTGACGCGAATGCGCGCTGCACCGGCCACCATGGGCGGCATGTCGCGCAGCTCGAAACGAGCCAG
>JAIEOJ010000322.1 GCA_019750575.1 Rhodocyclaceae bacterium
GCGCTCGATGCGCAGCGCAAGAGCGAGCTCCTGCCCTATCTCGATGCCCTGCATCAGGAACTCGACATCCCGGTGATCTACGTCAGTCACGCACCGGAGGAAGTCGCGCGCCTCGCCGATCATATTGTCCAGCTCGGCAATGGCCACATCGTGCGCTCGGGCTCGGCGATGGAGGTATTTCCCTATCTGCAGCTGCCCTTGACGCAGGAGGAAGGCGTATTCACCCTGCTGCCGGCGCGCATAGAACTGCATGACAGTCACGATCACCTCACCCAGGTCAGCATCGGCGCGCATCGACTGTGGGTGCGCTACATCGACAAACCCGTCGGCAGTGCGGTACGTCTGCGCCTGCTGGCGCGCGACATCAGCCTGAGCCTGAATCCGGGCAGCCGCGAGAGCAGCATACTCAATACGCTGCAGAGCGAAGTCGTGGGCATGGAGGAAACCGCGCCCGGCCGCACGCTGGTCAGGCTGGCGCTGGACAACGGCCCGCTGCTGCTGTCGCGCATCACGACGCGCTCGGCGCGCGCCTTGCAATTGAAGCTGGGGCAGACGATCTACGCCCAGATCAAGGGCGTTGCACCGCTCGAATGAGCCGGGCGCCCTACGCCTCGTCGGACGTGGAGCGGGATGAGGGCACCATGAACTTGCTGAATTCGGCGAAATCAGTCGCCAGGGCTTGCGCCGCCTTGAGTTCCATGGCCCGGTAGCGGGCCAGAATGGCCATGCCGAACTCGGTCAGCTGGGCGCCGCCACCACCGCTACCGCCGGTGCTGGTAGCCACCAGGGGCTCGATGAAAGCCGCATTGCTCGCCTCGACCAGCAGCCAGGCGCGGCGGTAGGACATGCCCATCTCGCGTGCGGCAGCCGAAATCGATCCGGTGCGTGCAATACGCTCCATCAGTTCGGCCCGACCGGGGCCCAGCGCGGTCAGCTCGCTGAACAGTACGCGCAGGCGCGGCCCGTGGCGTTCGGCTTTGGCAGGAAGCTTCTTTTTTGGCATGGACGCGATGATACAAGAGCGGAAACCGGCCGCAAATGAAAAAGCCGCCCGGGGAGCAAACCCCGGACGGCTTTTCGTGTGACGCGTAGCGAAGCGGATTACTGCTCGGCGACGATGGTCACGGTGACTTCGACGACAACATCGGTGTGCAGTGCGATCTGCACCGACGATTCGCCAATCATCTTGAGCAGGCCGTTGGGCATGCGGACGAAGGACTTGTCGATCTTGAAACCCTTGGCGTTCAGCGCATCAGCGATGTCGGCATTGCCGACCGAGCCGAACAGACGGCCATCCACGCCGGCCTTGCGGGCGACCTGGACGTTCTGACCGTTGAGCTTTTCGCCTTCGGCTTGTGCGGCAGCCAGCTTTTCAGCGGCAGCCTTTTCCAGTTCGGCGCGGCGGGCTTCGAAAGCCGCCAGGTTTTCCGGGGTCACGCGCTTGGCCTTGCCTTGCGGGATCAGGAAGTTGCGGGCGTAGCCGTCCTTGACCTTGACCACATCGCCGAGGCCGCCGAGGTTAACCACTTTTTCCATCAGAATAATTTGCATGGTCTTGTCTCCTCAGCTTACTGGTGCAGGTCGGTGTAGGGCAGCAGCGCCAGGAAGCGCGCACGCTTGATGGCGGTGCCCAGCTGACGCTGGTAGCCAGTCTTGGTGCCGGTGATGCGTGCCGGCATGATCTTGGCGTTTTCGGTGATGAAGTCCTTCAGGATGTCCACATCCTTGTAGTCGACTTGTTCGATCTTTTCTGCGGTGAAACGGCAGAACTTGCGACGCTTGAACGCGCTGTTGCGGCCCTTGTCGTCTTTGCGCTTTGCGCCAGCTTTAGGCTTGAATGCCATGATTAAATTCCTTCCTTGAATTCGATAGCGGTTACGTGCAGTACCAGGCTTCTGTTCCTGAGGCTTTTGGCCGCGATAAATCCCGTTGCGCTACACAAGCTGCCGGCAGTCATGCCGGAGAGCAGATTTGCAAGTGGCCCGAGTGCAACACAGGCGATTTCGCAATCCACTTTTCGCTTGCCTCCCCCTTCCATCTGTTCGGACTCGTGCTGCAGTCTGAATTCGATCACCGGTATGCCGGCGGGGGTGTAGCGTACGGCGCCTCTTTCAAGCACCTGCCCGTCCAGCTTGAGCAGATTCCGAGACGTCGCGTCCATCAATGCCTCACTCGGCAGCAGCAGCCTCCGGCTTGGCTTCGGTGGCGGTAACGACCGAGCGGGCCTTCTCTTCCTTCATCATCGGCGACGGCACGGTCACGGCCTTGTCCATCTTGATGGTGAGGTGGCGCAGCACTGCATCGTTGAACTTGAAAGCGCTTTCGAGTTCAGCCAGCGTTTCGCTGTCGCACTCGATGTTCATCAGCACGTAGTGGGCCTTGTGCACCTTCTGGATCGGGTAAGCCATCTGACGGCGACCCCAGTCTTCCAGACGGTGGATCTGACCGGCACGGCCGGTCACGAGCGTCTTGTAGCGCTCGATCATCGCCGGGACCTGTTCCGACTGGTCCGGATGGACGATGAAAACAACTTCGTAATGGCGCATGAAATCTCCTTTTGGATATGAAGCCCTCCCGCATGCGTACGGGTAGAGCAAGGTGGAAAGCCCGCGATTATAGCGCCCAAAGCCCGTCAGCACAAGGCAAAGTCACGGATTTTCACGACCCCGGCGCAAGCGGCGGGAAGCGGCCAGCCCGCTACGGCACCTGGGCGGCGGCAAAGCCGGCCGAAATGGGCCGCGAATCTGCCTCTATCAGTCGCCACGCCGCCGTGGCTTTCTGTCACACTCTGAAAACGTCCATTTTTCCTAGCTTGGAAAACCACAAAATAACGCAAAATCATTGACTTAACCAAGAGATGATCAAGACTCCGCTGCCTGACCTCGACTCATGGGTAATGTTTTTCCGCGAAGCGGACATTCCCGTGCTGCGTCATACCGTCAGCGAACTGGACAAATTGCGGGATCAGGCCGACAGCGTCAATGCGCGCAAGCTTTCCGCCGTCATCCTCGGCGACCCGCTGATGACCCTGCGTGTCATGGCCTATATCGAAAGCACCCGCCGCCGCCGCCAGACCACCGACATCACGACCATAGAACGGGCGCTGATGATGATAGGCGTGGTGCCTTTTTTCCGCGATTTCAGCAATATCCCGCTGGTCGAGGACCAGCTCAAGGAGCATCCCAAGGCCCTGCTCGGCCTGCTCAAGTCCATCCAGCGCGCACGCCTGGCAGCGCACTATGCGCGCGACTGGGGCCTGATGCGCAAGGACCTGGATGTTGACGAGATCACGGTCGCCGCCCTGCTCCACGGTACCGCCGAACTCCTGATGTGGAGTTTTGCCCCGAGCCTTGCCCTTCAGGTACGCGAACTGCAGACGGCCGACCGCAATCTGCGCAGTTTTGCCGCACAGAACCAGATCTACGGCATCACCCTGCACGACTTGCAGATCGACCTGGCCCGCGCCTGGCACCTGCCCACCCTGCTGATCAACATGATGAACCATGGCGACAGCGAAGAAAGCGCACGCGAACGCAATGTCCGCCTGGCCGTGGACCTCGCCCGCCACTCGGCCAATGGCTGGGATGATGCGGCCCTGCCCGACGATTACAAGGCCATCTGCGACCTGCTGCACATCAGCCACGAGACCCTGTACCGCAAGCTCGGCATAGAGGCACCATCCGCCGCCCCGGCTGCGCCGTCCGAACCGGATTGAGTGCGTAACCGCGGCAGACCCGGCCGCCACTTGCTATAGTGTGTCAGGGAGCCGACACCTATCCATGACCCTCACCGACATTGTCTCCAGCCTTGGTGCATCACAGCTGTCTGCCTCTGCCGGGCAGAGCGAGCGCTCGCGCGCGCCGGCCGCTGCCGATGCCGTCAGCCGGGCGCTGGACCAGGCCAGCCAGCGGGTCGAAGCACAACGCTCCTCGACCGAGGTACGCCTCTCCGCCTTCGGTCAGGTCCGCTCCGCGGTCGCGCAATTGCAGGACAGCAGCCGCGCACTGACCGCCACCGAGAACACCGACACGCCGGAAGATACCCGCGCCGCCGCCGAGGCATTCGTCAGCGCCTTCAACAATGCGCAAGGCACGGCCAACCGTACGGTCAATGGCACCCCCGGCACGGAAGAAGGCAATACCGATGGCGCCCTCTCAGGCGATGGACGCGCCAACATCGCCGCCAGCGAACTCAGCCGCACGCTCAATAACGCCAGCAGCGAGGCCCTGCGCAACATCGGCATCAACCGCAGCCAGGACGGCACACTGAACATAGACCGGCAGCGTTTCGAGCAGGCCCTGCAGAACGACCCGCAGGCGGTGGGCAATGCACTGGCCGACGTCGGCCGGCGGGTTGAGCAGTCCAGCCGCCGCCAACTTGAAGGCAACAGCAACCTCAATCAGGCCGTAGCCAATCTGAGTCGTCAGGCCAGTGAGCTGGAAGCCCAGCAGCAAACGCAGCAGGCGCTTGCCGACAATCTCCAGCAGGCCACCGAACAGGCCGCGACACGCTTCAATTTCGTTGCCGCCAGCGGCATACGCACCTACGAGCAGATCTTCGCGCTCTAGACGTTCTTGGCCTCGAGCACTTCCCAACGCTCAAGCGCCTCCAGCAAGCCGGCCTCATCGGCCTCAAG
>JAIEOJ010000144.1 GCA_019750575.1 Rhodocyclaceae bacterium
ACGGTCGCCTCATCCTGCATGGTGTGCACCGTGCGGTCGATGTCCTCGCTCAGCTCTTCCTTCAGCGAACTCAGAATGGCCCGGAAATGAGCGAGTTGCTTTGCGCTCATGTACTCCTCACCCTTCTTGGGGACATAGGCGGGGAATTGCTTCTTGTGCAGCAGATCTTCAGCCATTGCTTCCAGATTCCATCAAAGAAAGGAGGGTTTTATATCCCAAACCGGCAGCTATCGCAAGTCACATTTCTGACTACAGAATGGCCAAGTGAATAAACTACACTTTACTGCGCATCAGGCGGGCTTTTTCCCTGTCCCAGTCGCGCTGTTTCTCGGTTTCGCGCTTGTCGTACTGTTTCTTGCCCTTGGCCAGGCCGATCTCGAGCTTGATCCTGCCCCGCTTGAAATGCAGGTCCAGCGGCACCAGGGCGTAACCGGCCCGCTCGACGCTGCCGATCAGCTTGTTGATTTCCTTCTTGTTCAGCAGCAGCTTGCGGCTGCGCGTGGGATCGGTATGGACGTGAGTCGAGGCGGTGGTCAGCGGGCTGATATGGCAGCCGATCAGGAAGACCTCGGCGCCCTTGAGGACCACATAGGACTCCTTGAGGTTGGAGCGGCCGGCGCGGATGGCCTTGGCCTCCCAGCCTTCGAGGACGAGGCCGGCCTCGAATCGCTCCTCGATGAAGTAGTCGTGAAAGGCCTTCTTGTTTTCGGCGATGCTCATGGAGGCTTGCGCTTGCTGTGACGCGGTAGAATTGCGCAATTCTAACCTACCCGCAATCCATGGCTGTTGTTGAAAAATCCGTATTGATCGAACGCACCCCGGCGCAGATGTTCGAACTGGTCGATCAGGTCGAGGACTATCCCAAGTTTCTGCCCTGGTGTGGCGGCATCGACTTGCATGAACGCACCGATACGACCACGGTGGCGACCATACATATCAGTTACCACGGCCTCAAGTCGCACTTCGCCACGGCCAACACCAAGCAGGCGCCGACGCGCATGGACATGGTGCTGAAGGACGGGCCCTTCAAGCGCATGGATGGCAGCTGGCGCTTTGTGGCGCTCGGCGATACGGCGTGCAAGATCGAGTTCAGGCTGCATTACGAGTTTTCCAGCGCCATGCTGGAGAAGGTGCTGGGGCCAGTGTTCAACCACATCGCGAACACTTTCGTCGAGTCCTTCGTCAAGCGGGCACAGGTCGTCTATGGCTGAAAATATCACCATCCAGGTTGTTTACGCGCTGCCTGACACGCAGGAGTTGCTGAGTCTGGTCTTGCCGGCCGGAACCACGCTGGGGCAGGCAGTAACGGCATCAGGCCTGCTCGCCAGGCATGCCTTGAGCCTCGAAACCGGCCGCTTCGGTATCTACGGCAAGCAGGTCAAGCCGGAGGTGGTCCTGCGTGATCGCGACCGTGTCGAGATCTATCGCCCCCTGATTGCGGACCCGAAGGAAATGCGCAAGGCACGGGTTGCCGAGAAGAAAGCCAGAAAAGCCTCCAAAACGGGTGCCTGATCGGGGCAAACCCGCGCAGGATGGCGTTTGCCAGCGTAGTCTGACCTGCGTATAATGCGTTTTTGCCGCAAAGGATAACAAGATGCGTGTGGTTCAGAAGGCGTTGACGTTTGATGACGTCCTCCTCATTCCCGCTCATTCGAGCGTGCTTCCCCGTGATGTCAGCCTGGCCACAAAACTGACTCGCGAGATTTCCCTGAACATTCCCCTGGTATCCGCCGCCATGGATACCGTGACCGAAGCCCGCCTGGCCATTGCACTGGCCCAGGAAGGCGGCATCGGCATCGTGCACAAGAACCTCAAGCCGGCCGAGCAGGCCGCCGAGGTGGCCAAGGTCAAGCGTTACGAGTCCGGCGTGCTCAAGGATCCGATCACGGTTCCGCCGACCATGCTGGTGCGCGAGGTGATCGCCCTGACCCGCACCCACGGCTTCTCCGGTTTGCCTGTCGTCGAAGGCAAGAAGGTCGTCGGTATCGTCACCAATCGCGATCTGCGTTTCGAAACCAATCTCGACCAGCCGGTCAGCGCCATCATGACGCCGGCCGAACGCCTCGTCACCGTGCGCGAAGGCACCAATCCCGAAGAGGGCAAGCTGCTGATGCACAAGCACCGCCTCGAGCGTGTGCTGGTGGTCAATGATGCCTTCGAGCTGAAGGGCCTGATCACGGTCAAGGACATCCAGAAATCCACCGAGCATCCGTTTGCAAGCAAGGATGACATGGGTCGTCTGCGCGTCGGCGCCGCTGTCGGCGTGGGCGAGGGCACCGAGCTGCGTGTCGAACTGCTGGCTGAAGCCGGTGTTGATGTCATCGTCGTCGATACCGCCCACGGCCATTCCGAAGGCGTGCTGAAGCGCGTTGAATGGGTCAAGAAGAACTACCCGCAGGTTCAGGTCATCGGCGGCAACATCGCCACCGCATCCGCTGCGCTGGCACTCGTCGATCATGGCGCCGATGGCGTCAAGGTCGGCATCGGCCCGGGTTCGATCTGTACCACCCGTATCGTCGCCGGTGTCGGCGTGCCGCAGATCACCGCGGTCGACAATGTCGCCACCGCGCTGGCCAGGACCGGCGTGCCGATGATCGCCGACGGCGGCATCCGCTACTCGGGTGATATTTCCAAGGCCATCGCGGCGGGCGCCAATGCCGTCATGCTGGGCGGACTGTTTGCCGGTACCGAAGAGGCACCGGGCGAAACCGTGCTGTTCCAGGGCCGCTCGTACAAGGCCTACCGTGGCATGGGTAGCCTGGGTGCAATGAAGGATGGTTCTTCCGATCGCTACTTCCAGGAATCCGACGGCAGCAATGCCGACAAGCTGGTCCCCGAGGGGATTGAAGGTCGCGTCGCCTACAAGGGGCCGGTCGGTGCGGTGATCCACCAACTCATGGGTGGCCTGCGCGCCACCATGGGCTATGTCGGTTCGCCGAGCATCGATCACATGCGCGCCAATGCCGAGTTTGTCGAGATCACCTCGGCCGGCATCCGCGAATCGCATGTGCACGACGTGACCATCACCAAGGAAGCGCCGAACTATCACATGGACTGAGCCTGGCTCATTCCGGCAAGGCGGCTGCGGCCGCCTTTCTCATTTCTAGTGTCGTACCGATTAAACGATCACGATTCAAAATCATGTCCAGCCACCAGAAGATTCTCATCCTCGATTTCGGTTCCCAGGTCACCCAGCTGATCGCCCGTCGCGTCCGCGAACAGCAGGTGTATTGCGAACTGCATTCCTACGACGTGACGCCGGAATTCATCCGTGAATTCAATCCGGCCGGCATCATTCTTTCGGGTGGCCCGAACTCGGTGTACGAGGCCCTGGACTGGCGTGCGCCGCAAGTCGTGTTCGAGCTCGGGGTGCCTGTGCTGGGCATTTGCTACGGCATGCAGACCATGGCGCAGCAACTGGGCGGCAAGGTGGAGAGCTCCTCCAAGCGCGAGTTTGGCTATGCCGAGATCGCCGCGCACAACGATTCGCCGCTGTTCCGCATGATCGAGGATCGCAAGACTGCTTCCGGCGAGCCCGGCATCGATGTATGGATGAGCCACGGCGACAAGGTCACGCAACTGCCGCCGGGCTTCCAGGTGATCGCCAGCAACGAATCCACGCCGATCGCCGCGATTGCCGACGAGCAGCGCAAGTTCTATGCCGTGCAGTTTCACCCCGAAGTGACGCATACGCCGAAGGGCAAGGAGATGATCGCGCGCTTCGTGCACGACATCTGCGGCTGCGGCAATGACTGGACCATGCCCGGCTATATCGACGAAGCCGTTGTGCGCATCCGTGAACAAGTCGGTTCGGACGAAGTCATTCTCGGCCTCTCCGGCGGTGTGGATTCCTCCGTGGCTGCGGCACTGATCCATCGTGCCATCGGCGACCAGCTCACCTGCGTCTTCGTCGACAACGGTCTGCTGCGCCTGAATGAAGGTGCGCAAGTAATGGAAACCTTCGCGCGCAATCTCGGCGTCAAGGTCATTCATGTCGATGCGACCGAACAGTTCATGGGCCATCTCAAGGGCGTGTCCGATCCGGAAGCCAAGCGCAAGATCATCGGCCGCGAGTTCGTCGAAGTCTTTCAGGCCGAGGCCAGGAAGCTGCCCAAGGCCAAGTGGCTGGCGCAGGGCACGATTTACCCGGACGTGATTGAGTCCGCCGGTGCCAAGACCGGCAAGGCGCACACCATCAAGAGTCACCACAACGTCGGCGGCCTGCCCGAGACGCTGAACCTCAAGCTGCTTGAGCCGCTGCGCGAACTGTTCAAGGACGAAGTGCGCGAGCTGGGCGTTGCGCTTGGCTTGGCGCATGAGATGGTCTATCGCCATCCTTTCCCCGGCCCGGGTCTGGGCGTACGCATTCTCGGCGAAGTGAAGCAGGAGTTTGCTGATCTGCTGCGTCGTGCCGACGCCATCTTCATCGACGAGCTGCGCGCCGCTGGCTGGTACGAGAAGACCTCGCAGGCCTTCGCCGTCTTCCTACCGGTCAAGAGCGTCGGCGTGATGGGCGATGGCCGCACCTACGAATACGTGGTGGCGCTGCGCTCGGTATCGACCACCGACTTCATGACCGCACACTGGTCGGAACTGCCGCACAGCCTGCTCGGCAAGGTGTCGAACCGCATCATCAATGAAGT
>JAIEOJ010000216.1 GCA_019750575.1 Rhodocyclaceae bacterium
TCCAGCACGACATAGAGTGCGTGCAGGATGATGATGCCGAAGCCGTTGGCCTGCGGCAGGACATAGACGCCAAAGCGCGCCTGCTGGAGGTAGTAGAAACTGACGTGATGGACTGCGATGACGCCGGCGGCGATTACCACGGTGCGCCAGTCGCGGTAGTACAGAAGGAAGGCCAGCAGCACGAAGATTCCGAAGTGCACTTCAATCAGTCCTGCGCTCAGATGAATATGCAGCGCAGAAAAGACCATGAAGGCGGAGGCGATGGTGAGGCGGGTGGGCAGGCTGCCCGATGCACTGCGTACCAGCAGGGCGGGAATGGCGATGGCTGGCAGGCCGATCAGCAGGGTCGGCAGCCAGTTGTCCTGCCACAGGCTGAGCCCGAGGCTGGCGACAAACAGAAACAGCAGGGTGCCGAGCATGATGCGATCAGCTTCGCAGTAGTGGGCGTGCAGGGCGTGATCGCGGTCCATGGTCGACTCCGTAGTTGGGCTTACCTGCCCAGACAGGCAAGCTGCCCGAGCACACTGTTGCTGTCCATCCAGGCCAGCATGGCAACGCTGTAGAGCAACCAGCCCGCTGCCAGACCCCAGGCCCAGCGCGGCGCAAGCGCCGCTGAGGCATGAGGTGCGAGGCTTGAGGCAGGGCGGTTGTTCCGGGAAGTCACGTGTTCTTTAAAGTATTAAAAACGGCAATTGAGGTCATTCTATGGGGTTGTCCATTATTTGTCTAGGACAAACATGGTCTGCCAGTGATGTGTAAGGTATTCTTGTGCCGCGCTGCCTGTCGGTGGTTTTGACAGCAGAGGGTGAGGCGCGGGCCCCGCGGCGCGCCGTGGCCGGCCGGGCGCGGCGGGTGCAGCCTTTTCGGATATCGGCATGTTTCATGCTCGGTTTTTGTCTCATTCCATTGGCATGTTGAGGCTAACCATGAAGCGATGTTTGTTTGCAGTTCTTCTTACCTGCGCTTTCCTGCAGCAGGCCGCAGCTCAGGAGCGGGTACAAGCCGGTGACGCAGGCCTCGACTGCGCGGCGATCGCCGCCGAGCAGGGCAATATGCAGAAGCTTGTCGAGGCTGGCAACAGCGAGCGTACGCTGGGTCAGGCCGCTGCGGGCGGGGCCACCAATGTGGGTACGCAGGTGGCGACCGGCCAAGTGGCCGGCAGCATGTTTGGCGCCTTCGGCGGCCTTGCCGCCAAGCTCGCCGGCGTTGCTGCGCAACAGGTGGTGGAAGACAAGCTGGGGCCGGACGAGGCCGCCAGAGCTGCGGCAAGCAAGGCGGCTGCACGCAAGGACTTTCTCGATCAACTGGCCAGGGCCAAGCAGTGCGAGTCCGGCGGCGCCGGCAGGACGTTGAGCGCGGCGGAGTTTCAGCAGGTGGCGGGAGCACCGGCCAGCGGCACCATCAAGGTCACGCCGATGTCGCCGCCCGTCGTGGCTGAAGCCTTGCAGGCGCCGGTCAGGACGCTGGATACCGCCGGCCTGCTGGATGGCAATCTCAACCTCAAGGGCAGGAAGGTTTATCTGAGCGAGTTCCGCCTGCTTTTCGAGATCGGCGGCAAGGTCAGCGCCAGCACCCGTGGCGGCTACTTTCTGGGCAGCGACTATGGTTCCACCCGCGCCAGCGTCAATTACACGGTACCGAACATTGATGTGGCGGCCTATCAGCTCATCGCGGACAAGGCATTTGAGGACTTCAAGGCGCGCATGGCGGCGAGTGGTGTCGACATGCAGTATGCGCCGCCCGAAGGCGGCGCTGTTTACGATGCCACCGAAAACGCCAGCCAGCCGGGCCTGCCGGTGTTCAGCGAAAGCAATCTCGGCCATGTCCAGCGTCGCTTCCTGGTGATGGCGCCGACGGGCATGAAGCTGGTGCCGCGCGGCTGGGCAGGCATCGGTGCGGGCAATATCAGCAAGCGCATCGAGTGGGGTGGCAAGAACCTCGAAGGCATGTCGGTGACGCAGGAGATCAATATCGCCGCGCACGAAACCTCGGGCTCCGGCTCCAGCATCTGGAAGCGCGCCTCTGCGGCGGCCGCCTCGTCGCAGCTCAGTGTCGGCAACGCCACCGAGCTCCTGATCCAGACGCATGTCAACGGCGGCATCGTACGCACTTCCAGGGCGGTCTTCCTTGACGGGCAATTCGCAAACTTCCGTACCGTCAGCGAGTTCGACAGTGACAAGGACATGACCAGCCGCATGGTTGGCACCATGCAAAACCTCATGGGGCAGGGCGCCAACAAGGTCAAGAAGGTCGAAAAGGAGGTGGATCTTGACGCGACCGCCATGGCCCGCCTGTCCTTGCAGGGCATCGCCACGGTCAATCAGGCGATTGCGGAGCTGGTGGTGCGCTGAGCCGAGCGCGGCTGGATAGGCCCGGCACCCGCTTGCCTCAGCGCTCGGGTGCCCCCTCGGCCAGCCAGCTGAGCAGCGCGTCCTGGGCCGCCTGCCCGGCGGCGGCGTTCGGGTGGTTGATGAGGCAGGCCACGATCTGCCAGCGGCCCTTCCTGTCGCGCACATAGCCGGCAATCGTCTTGACGCCCTCAAGGCTGCCGGTCTTGATGTGGCCCTTGCCCATGGCACCGTTGTCGCGCAGACGCTTTTTCATGGTGCCATCCACGCCGGTGATCGGCATGGAGGCAATGAACTCCGGCATGAGCGGACTCTGCCAGGCACTGTTGAGCATGGCTGCCAGGCTGCTTGCGCTGATGCGCTCCTGGCGCGAGAGGCCGGAGCCGTTGTCCACCACCAGTTCCGGCATACGCAGCGACTTCCTATCCAGCCACTGGCGCAGCGCATTTGCGGCGCCTGCCGTGCTGCCATCGCCCAGGCTGAGGTAGAGCTGGCGCGCCATCACATTGTTGCTGAACTTGTTGATGTCGCGAATCTGCTCCGCCAGCGGGGGGGAGTCGATGCTGGCGAGCAGGCTTGCGCCGCCGGGCACGGCGGCATCGCCCGGGCCGCCGGCAATGCTGCCGCCGAGCTCCTCCCAGAGCTGGCGGAAAACGCCGTAGATGTATTGCGGATGGTCGAGTACGCCGAGGTGCCAGGACTGGCGGCCGCAGCTGCGCGGATAACTGCCCGTGATGACCAGATGGAAGCGGTCCGGGTGGGTGCTCACGTCGGCGCGCAGGCGACTGCGCCAGTCGCCGCAATCACCGTCGGTCAGGTTGACCTGGCTGATCAGGTAGAGATTGGCCGGCTGCGGCTCGGCCTGGATGGCCAGCTTGTCGCCGCCCACACCCAGTTGCAGGCGCACGCTTTTCCAGTTCAGGAGCAGGGCGTCGGGTTTGACGTTGTAGGGGCGCAAGGGCTGGTCGTCGAAGGGTGCGCCGCCGCCATTGACGGTGGTTGCATCGGCCGGACCGAGCGCAAAGGCGTTGCGGTCGAGCATGAGGCCGCCGCGGATTTCGCGCAGGCCGGCGGCGCGCAACTGGCGCAGCAGCAGCCAGAACTGTTCGAAGGTCAGGCGCGGATCGCCGCTGCCCTTGAGATACAGGTCGCCGTACAGCACGCCGTCGATGGGCGGTGTCAGGCTGTAGGCCGTGGTCTGCCAGGTGTAGGCGGGGCCGAGGATGTCGAGCCCGGCGTAGGTGGTGACGAGCTTCATCACCGAGGCTGGATTCATGGCCTGGTCGGCGTTGTGCTGCAGCCAGGGACGCCTGGACCCGGCTTCCTGGACCACGACCGCGACGCTGGCGGCCGGAATGCCAGCACTCTTGAGTGCCTGGGTGACGCGCGGAGGCAGGTTTTCGCTGGACCAGGCCGATGCAGAAACGACAAGGGACAGGATAAAAGTGAGCGCTTTCATTGCAGGCGGAAGGTAATCGGCAGGATGAGTTCGCTGCGGCCGCCGACATTGAGGCGGCCGGCGCGCAGGGCGGCTTGCAGGGCGGCGTGGTCGAGCTCGGGGTGGCCGCTGCCGGCTGCCACGCTGGCATGCAGTATGCGGCCTGTAGTATCGAGCTTGAGCAAGAGGTGTACCGTACCTTCATGACCGGCCTCCACCGCGCTTTGCGGGTAGAGAACATGTTCGGAGAGCTTGCGCACCGCCTGCTGTTCCTCGGCGGCCTTGAGGCGCCCCGGCCTGGCGTCGGGCACGGCAGGGCTGGGCGCGGTTCTGGGCGGTGCTGGGGTGTCCGGAGCGATCGTGTTCTTCTCGAGAATATCCGGCGCGGGCGCGGGATTTTCCTCCGGCATCGGCGGGTTTTCAGGAACCATCAGGCGCGCTTCCAGTCGCATGGGGGGCGTCGGCGCAGGCGCCGGCATGCGCCACGCCAGCAAGGCGAGATGCAGCACTAGGGAAGTGGTCAGCGCCAGCCAGATGCGGGCTCGGGCTGACATCATCGGGACGTCGGTTGTCAATGGACATCAATGACTTATGCGGGTGAGCTGCATTCTGCTATAAGGCGCTACTGACTGTAGGGAGCTGGAAGTGAAGAACTCTTGGCGTACTCGCCTTTTCATACTGGGAATCTGTGCCTTGAGCCTGCAGCCGGCGGCTGCGGCGCCGAATGTGTCGCCTGTGACTTTCGGGGTGACCATCGAGCGTGGCGACGTTGAACAGGCACGGCGCTGGCTGGACGAGGGCCTGCCGGTCGACTTCGTCGGTGATCGTGTCGGCACCGGTCTCATGATCGCGGCCTGGGAAGGCAATCTGCCGATGATGGAGCTGTTCGTGCAGCGTGGCGCCCGCCT
>JAIEOJ010000104.1 GCA_019750575.1 Rhodocyclaceae bacterium
AGGCCGAATCGCCGCTGCAGCTCGAGCAGTCCGATGCCATCTGCAGCAGCCTGCAACTCATCAACCACTGGCAGGATATCGCCATCGACTGGTACAAGCCGCGCGTCTATCTGCCGCAGGAAGACCTGGACCGCTTCAATATCAGCGATGCGCATATCGCCGAGGGCCGTGTCGATGCCGCCTGGATGGCCCTGATGCGCTTCCAGGTCGAGCGCGCGCGCCTGCTGATGCTCAGCGGCGCCCCCCTCGCCCGCAGCCTGCCCGGCCGCATGGGTTTCGAGCTGCGTCTCATGGTTTGCGGTGGACTGCGAATTCTTGAGAAAATAGAGGCGGTTGGCTACGACGTATTCCGGCGCCGCCCGCAACTGACTGCCGCCGACTGGCCCCTGCTGTGCTGGCGCGCACTCTTCAACTATCCCAGACAATGAACCCCGATACCTACTGCCAGGAAAAGGCCGCCGCCAGCGGCTCCAGCTTCTACTACAGCTTCCTGTTCCTCGAGCCGCAGCGGCGCCAGGCCATCACCGCGCTCTACGCGCTGTGCCGCGAAGTGGATGATGTGGTGGATGAAGCCAGCGACCCGCAGATCGCGCGCGCCAAGCTCGCCTGGTGGCGCACCGAGGTCGCGGCCCTGTATGAAGGCAAGGCCAGCCACCCGGTGACGCAGGCACTGGCGATCTCGATCCAGCATTTCAAGCTGCCGCTGGAACGCCTGCTCGAAATCATCGACGGCATGGAAATGGATCTGGACCAGAACCGCTACCTCGACTTCAAGGCCCTGCATCTCTACTGCTACCGCGTCGCCAGCGTGGTGGGCCTGCTTGCCGCCGAGATCTTCGGCTACAAGAATCCGGATACGCAGAAGTACGCCCACGACCTGGGGCTGGCCTTCCAGCTCACCAACATCATCCGCGACGTCGGCGAGGATGCGCGCCGCGGCCGCGTCTACCTGCCCATGGAAGACCTGAAGAAATTCGACGTGAGCATTTCCGACATCCTCAATGCGCGTCACAGCGAGAAGTTCGTCGCCCTGATGAACTTCCAGGCCGACCGCGCCGAGCAGTACTACGCCCAGGCTCTCGCGCAACTGCCCCGTGAAGATCGCAAGGCGCAGCGCACCGGCCTGATCATGGCCGCCATCTACCGCACCCTGCTCAAGGAAATCCGCCGTGACGGCTTCCTCGTGCTCGATCGCCGCACCTCGCTGACGCCGCTGCGCAAGCTGTGGCTGGCGTGGTGGACCGCGGTCCGCAATTGAACAAGAAGATTGCCGTCATCGGTGCCGGTTATGCCGGCATGGCGGCGGCTGTCGCCCTCGTCGATGCCGGACATGAGGTCACGGTGTTTGAGACCTCGCGCGTGCTCGGCGGTCGGGCACGCAAGGTCGAATCCAATCTCGGCACTATCGATAACGGTCAGCACATCCTGATCGGCGCCTACCGCGACACGCTGGCGCTGATGCACAAGGTGGGCGTCAGTGAAGCAGACGCTTTCCTGCGCCTGCCCCTGACACTGCGCTACCCCGGCTTCAAGCTGCAGGCACCGCGCCTGCCGGCACCGCTGCACCTGGCCCTTGCGCTGCTGACCGCGCAAGGCCTGCGCTGGTCTGAGAAGCTGGCCGCCATGCGCTTCATGCAGTGGCTGCAGCAGCGCGACTTCAGGCTCGAGGTCGACGGCACGGTCAGCGCCCTGCTTGATGCACATGCGCAGCCACAAGTGTTACGCCGCCATATGTGGGAACCGCTGTGCATCGGCGCGCTCAACACACCGTCGGAAACAGCCTCCGCGCAGGTCTTCGCCAATGTCCTGCGCGACAGTCTCGCTGCGGACCGCGCTGCCAGCGACCTGCTGATTCCGCGTCTCGATCTTTCCGCCCTGCTGGCCGAACCGGCGGCGCGCTACGTTGAGCGCAAGGGCGGTCAGGTCAGGCTGAGCAGCGCTGTCGGCAGCATCGTCCGCACAGATGGCGGCTATCGCCTCGATATCGATCCCGATGTCGAATACAGCCACGTCATCGTCGCCGTCGCGCCCTATCACCTGCCGCGCCTGCTGGCGGGCTTGCCCGAGCTTGCGCCACTCATTGCACAGGTCGAGGCGCTTGCCTGGGAACCGATTGTCACCTGCTATCTGCGCTATCCACCGGGCACGCGCCTGCCGCATCCCATGCTCGGCATGAGCGACGGCAATGCACACTGGTTCTTTGATCGCGGCCAGCTGGATGACACCAGTGAGCAAAATGAGGGACTGATCGCCGCCGTCACCAGCGCCCGCGGCCGGCATCAGGAACTGGGCAAGGAAGCACTGGCCGCGGCCATTGATGCCGAGCTGCGCACGCTGCACCCCGGACTGCCGGCGCCGCTGTCCAGCCAGGTCATCACCGAAAAGCGCGCCACTTTCGCCTGCACGCCGAATCTGCAACGACCGGCCACGCAGACCGCCCTGCCCGGCCTGCTGCTGGCTGGCGACTATGTGGCTTCGGATTATCCAGCGACCATTGAGGGTGCGGTACGCAGCGGTTTGCAGGCGGCAGCAGTGGTTTGAAAAAGCATGCGGCCACGCCGCTTTGATCGGCTTCGATCCCGCAAGGGGATTCCCTGTGGTCACAACTCAGCCCGAACGGGTACTAGGTCACAATCGTTTTACGGCCTTCGCACTTAAACAACCGTTCGAGCTGAGCTTGTCGAAGCCGCTACCACGTCACAGCATCAAGCGGTTTCAATCCAGCAGCCGTCCCGACGCCAGCCGCAGGATACGCCCGCAGCGATTGGCCAGCCCGTTGTCATGGGTGACCAGGATCAGGGTTGCGCCCTGCTCCGCATTCATCTCGAACATCAGGTCGATGATCTGTGTGCCGGTGGCGCCGTCGAGATTGCCGGTCGGCTCGTCGGCCAGCAGGATCTGCGGTTTCACCACAAAGGCGCGCGCCAGCGCCACGCGCTGCTGCTCGCCGCCCGACAGATGCTTGGGATAATGATTGAGGCGATGGCCGAGGCCGACGCGTTCCAGCATGGCCTCGGCCTGCTGGCGTGCCTTACCCCTGGCCGAACCATTCAGCTCCAGCGGCAGCATCACATTCTCCAGCGCACTCAGCGCCGGCAGCAACTGGAAGGACTGGAACACGAAACCCAGCAACCGCCCGCGCAGCGCGGCCCGGCCGTCCTCGTCAAGGCTGGCAAGATCCTGCCCGTCCAGCCGCACGCTGCCGGCCGTCGGCGCATCCAGACCGGCGAGCAGGCCAAGCAGCGTGGACTTGCCGGATCCCGAGGCACCGACAATCGCAACCGACTCCCCCTTGCGCACCTGGAACGAAATGTCGTGCAGAATCGTCAGAGGGGTATCCCCGCTCGCCACCGACTTGCCGAGGTTTTTCACTTCCATGACCACTGCTTCACTCATGCGCACATTCCTGTTGTCACTGTTTGCCTGCCTGCTGCCACTTACTGTGTCGGCGGCACCCGTGATACTCGTCTTCGGCGACAGCCTGTCCGCCGGCTACGGCATTGCCCGGCAGGATGCCTGGCCCAGCCTGCTCGAAACCCGGCTCAAGGATAGCGGTTATTCATATGCCGTTGTCAATGCCAGCATCAGCGGCGAAACCACCGCCGGCGGCCGTAGCCGCCTGCCTGAATTGCTCAAGCAACAGCAACCCAAAATCGTCATCATCGAACTCGGCGCCAACGACGGCCTGCGCGGCCTGCCGGTGGCCGACATGCGCGACAACCTCAAGTTCATGGTGAAGCAGAGCCAGCAGGCCGGCGCGCGCGTGATGCTGGTCGGCATGCGCATCCCGCCCAACTACGGCAGGGATTACACGGAAAAGTTCGCCGCGACCTTCACGGAATTGTCGAAGGAGCACAAGACGGCGCTGGTGCCCTTCCTGTTCGAAGGCTTCGCCCTGCGCCCCGACGCCTTCCAGCCCGACCGCCTGCACCCCACGGCAGCGACCCAGCCGCTGATGCTGGACACGATCTGGAAGCAGCTGAAGCCGTTGCTGAAGTAGGACAGCCGCCCCACAACCGTTCGGGCTGAGCGAAGTCGAAGCCGCGAAAACGGTAAGCATCAGAGGGGGTTCAGTCCGCGAACACAAGACCCGGTGCGCCTTCGACTTTGCTCAGGCCGAACGGACCTCTGACACAATCGTCCGAACCTCCTTCCGGTCAGCCTATCTTCAGCGTCGCCCCGCGCGTTGCGCACAGCCGCTGAACCACCGCCGGCTTGGGCGAGTCGATCACGCCCTCTTCAAACGCCACCACGTGCAGGCGGCGGCGCACCACCTCCAGCAGCTCGCCTGGCCGCAGCAGGAAATGCGGATTGCTGGGCTTGCCGTAGCGCTCGTTGCCGATCATGAAGGTTTCATAGATCAGCACACCGCCCTCGTTCAGCGCATTGATGAGCAGCGGCAGCAGCGGACGATGCAGGTAGTTGGTGACGACAATGCCGTCGAACCAGCGCGCGTGATAGGGCCAGGGGCCCGCCTCGACGTCGGCCTCCCGGGTGACGATGCCCGGCACATCCGCCAGGGCTGCCAGCGCGGCGGCGTCGCGATCCAGCGCTTCGACCCGGTAGCCGAGGCCGGCCAGATGGAGGGAATGACGGCCGGAACCGCACGCCAGGTCGAGCACGCTGCCCTCGCTGGCAATTTGCGGCGCGAAACGCTGCACCCAGGGCGAGGGACTTGTGAGTTGATGTGGATTCATGGAGTATGATTTTGAACCATT
>JAIEOJ010000289.1 GCA_019750575.1 Rhodocyclaceae bacterium
GCGGGATTCGCGGCATGGCGTGTGCGCCGTAACGCGCCAGCAAAAACGGCCCTCGCCGGGGCCGTTTGATCTGCGCTGCTGCGGCTGCCGCGTTTGCGGCGGCCGCGATCAGATGGTGTTGGACTTGCTGTTGTGGGCGTAGTGCTCGACCCACTTCTTGATGCGATTGGCATCGCCGATGCGGGTCATCTTGCCCCAGGAATCGAGCAGCACGATGATCATGGGCTTCTGGTTGAACCAGGCCTGCATCACCAGGCACTTGCCGGCCTCGTTGATGAAACCGGTCTTGGACAGACCGATATCCCAGGCCGAGTTGCTGACCAGGCTGTTGGTGTTGTGGAAGCTCTGTACGCGGCCATCGACCATCACCTCATAGCCGGTGCTGGTGCTGAACTCGCGGATCAGCGGATACTGGTGCGCGGCGGCAACCATCTTGACCAGATCCCGCGCCGAGGACACGTTGGCCGAGGTCAGGCCGGTGGAATCCTCGAAGCGGGTGTCATGCAGGCCGAGCGCAGCAGCCTTGCGGTTCATGGCGGCGATGAAGGCCGAACGACCGCCCGGGTAGTAGCGGCCCAGGGCGGAGGCAGCGCGATTCTCGGAGGACATCAGGGCGAGACGCAGCATTTCCTCACGCGTCAGTTGGGTGCCGACCTTGAGGCGCGAGCGCGTGCCCTTCAGGGTATCGACATCCTCTTCCGAAATCGTCATGAGTTCGTACAGGTCGGGCTGGGCATCGAGGCTCACCATCGCGGTCATCAGCTTGGTGATGGAGGCGATGGGCACGACGGCGTTGGCATTCTTTTCGTAAAGCACCGAACCGGATACCTGGTCCATGACCAGGACGGCGGAGGAATGCAGGCCGAGGCTGGCGGCGCTGAGCGGCAGATCGCCGACGATGCGGTCGCGCTGCGCGGAGGCCTGCTTGATGTGGCTCTTGCGGGCGGTAGTCTTGCTGGTGCTCGGTGTCTTGGCGGCGACCTTGCTGTTGGCAGCCTTCTTGGCTGCGACCGGCTTTTTCTTGGGCGTCGCAGTTTCCGCATGGGCATGCGCGCAGCTCAGGGAAACAATGGTCAGTGCTGCAATCAGGGCTTTCTTCATCCAACTCTCCTGCTCCGGGACCTCGCTCCATCCTCGACGGATGGCAGCTTCCCTCAGCTTACGGCAGTATTCTCTTTAAATTAAGCAGATAGCGCAAGAACTTCATGCGAGATATGAAACCTATTCCAAAAATTGCAACACTTCGCTTTTGCGCGACATGGTATCTGCATAGCCCAGCTCGATCAGGGCGCCCGTGTATTCGGGCTCGAACAGCAGATAACTGGTGAGCGCACCGCCGCGCCGGTTCATCGCGCCGATGCCGCGCAGCAGCGCTCGCACCGGCATGGGCAGGGTATGCGCGTGTTTCGCGGCGAGCGTGTCGAGTCGCTGCGAGGGCGAGATCACCAGGGTTTCGATGGGGCGCAGGGCGAGGCCCTTTTCGCGGCGCACCGACTCCGGAATCAGGCTCAGGGTGTTGTTGATGCGCACCAGCCGCTCCAGATCCACATACAGGCTGTCGAGAAAGATGCTGGACAGGGTATGGCCGGCGATCTGGGCGAGCGAAGGATAGCTTTCCTGCACGGCTCGCTCGTTCTCGGTGGACATGCGGCCGGCACCAATGACGAGAATGCGCTCGGCGCCCAGATGCACGGCCGGCGAAATCGGCGCCAGCTGACGCATGGAGCCGTCGCCGAAATATTCGCGGTGAATGCGCACCGAGGGAAACACGAAGGGAATCGCGGATGAGGCCATCAGGTGGTCCAGCGTCAGCTCGGTGCGAGCACCGAAGCGATGCGTGCGCGACCAGGTCTGCAGGTCCGGATGGCCCTGGAAGAAACTCACGCTATGGCCGCTGGCATAGCCGGAACAGGTGATGGACAGGGAGTGCAGCGCCCCGCTGGCGATGGCGCGATCGATGCGCGAGAAGTCGAGGCGCTGTTCCAGCAGACGGCGCAGCGGCGCGTTGTCGAGCAGCGAACGCGGGTTCTGCCGTATCAGCCAGCCCAGGGTCAGGGCCGACAGCCAGCGCAGGCCGGTGGCGCCGATGCCCAGCGCGTCGGCGCGATAGACATCGCCGGCATGGAAGCCGGCCCAGGTGCGGCGCAGATTATCGACACCGACAGCAAAGTTCTCGGCCCAGCAGGCCAGCACCGCCGTATTGATGGCGCCGGCCGACGCACCGCAGAGAATGGGAAAGGGATTCTTCTGCGGATCGGGCAGCATCTCCCGGATCGCCGACAGCACGCCCACCTGGTAGGCGGCGCGGGCGCCGCCTCCGGTCAGCACCAATGCGGTTTTGCCGCGCTCCCCCATGCTTCCTGTCAGCCTTTTTTCTGGTGTGCGGTCTCGACCGAAAGCAGCGCCGCCATATTGAGCAGGCGTCGTGCCGTTGCCGTCGGCGTGACGATATGCACAGGCTGCGACGCGCCCAGCAGGAGCGGGCCGACCGTGACCCCGTCGCCGGCCGCCTCCTTGAGCAGATTGAAGGCGATATTCGCCGCATCGAGATTCGGCATGATCAGCAGATTGGCCTCGCCCTTGAGGCGCGAGTCCGGGAAAACCTGCTGGCGTATGGTCGCGGACAACGCCGCATCGCCGTGCATCTCGCCTTCGACCTCCAGTTCGGGTGCACGCTCGTTGAGGATGGCCAGTGCCTGGCGCATCTTCTGCGCGGTCGGCGTATTGGCCGTGCCGAAGCTGGAATGCGAGAGCAGCGCAACCTTGGGTACCAGACCGAAACGGCGCACCTCTTCCGCAGCCAGCAGGGTCATCTCGACCACCTGCTCCACGCTGGGATCGTAATGCACATACGTGTCGGCAATGAACAGGGTGCGGTTGGGCAGGATCAGCATGTTCATGGCGTAGAAGTTGTTCACGCCATGGCTGCGCCCGATGACATTGCCGATCACATCCAGATGGTGGGCATAGGCGCCGACCATGCCGCACAGCATGGCGTCGGCATAACCCCGCTTCATGAGCATGGCGCCGATCACGGTCGGGCGACGCAGCATGTCGCGCTTCGCAACCTCGATGCTGACGCCCTTGCGCTGCATGATCTGGTAATACGACTGCCACAGCTCCTTGTAGCGCGGATCGGAATCCTGGTTGACCATCTCGAAGTCGATGCCGGGGCGCAACTTGAGGCCGGCGCGGGCTATGCGCATCTGCACCACCTCGGGCCGGCCGATGACGATGGGCCGGGCGATGCCGTCATCGACCACGGTCTTGACCGCGCGCAGCACGCGCTCCTCCTCGCCCTCGGCGAAGATCACGCGCGCGGGATTTTCCTTGGCGCCCGACAGCACCGGCTTCATGACGAAGCTGGAGTGGTAGATGAAGGCTTCGAGCTGGGCCACATAGGCCGGCATGTCGGCAATCGGCCGCGTCGCCACGCCCGAGTCCATGGCCGCCTGGGCCACCGCCGGCGCCACGCGCGTGATCAGGCGCGGGTCGAACTGCTTGGGCATCAGGTAGTCGGGGCCGAAATGCACGTCTTCGAGATGGTAGGCGGCGGCCACCACATCGGTGTGCTCGGCATGCGCCAGCTCGGCAATCGCGGTGCAGGCCGCAATCTTCATCTCGTCGTTGATGGTGGTCGCACCCACATCGAGCGCGCCGCGGAAGATGAAGGGGAAGCAGAGCGAGTTGTTGACCTGGTTGGGGAAGTCGGAGCGGCCGGTGGCCATGACCACATCCGGGCGCACGCCCTTGGCCACGTCGGGCAGGATTTCCGGGACCGGATTGGCCAGCGCCAGGATCAGCGGCGACGGCGCCATCTTCGCCACCATTTCGGGCTTCAACACACCGCCGGCTGAAAGACCAAGGAACACATCGGCATCCGCGATCACGTCGCCAAGCGTGCGCGCATCGGTGGCGCGCGCATACGGCAGCAGCGAGTCGTTCATGCTGGAGCGGCCGGTATAGAGCACACCATCGACATCGGTGACCCAGATATGGGCGAGCGGCACGCCCATCTTCTGCAGCAGGTTGAGGCAGGCCAGCGCCGCAGCACCGGCGCCCGAGGTAACCAGCTTGACGTCCTTCAGCTCCTTGCCGACCACCTTGAGGCCGTTGAGGATGGCGGCGCAGACGACAATCGCGGTGCCGTGCTGGTCGTCGTGAAAGACCGGTATCTTCATGCGCTCGCGCAGTTTCTGCTCGATGTAGAAGCACTCCGGCGCCTTGATGTCCTCGAGGTTGATGCCGCCGAAGGTGGGCTCGAGCGCGGCGATGGCGTCGATCAGCTTGTCCGGGTCGGATTGCGCCAGTTCCAGATCGAACACGTCGATACCGGCAAACTTCTTGAACAGCACAGCCTTGCCCTCCATCACCGGCTTGGCGGCGAGCGGGCCGATATTGCCGAGGCCGAGCACGGCGGTGCCGTTGGTGACCACCGCGACCATGTTGGCGCGGCCGGTCAGGCGGCTCGCCTCGGCCGGGTCGGCGGCAATCGCGTTGCATGCCGCGGCGACGCCGGGCGTGTAGGCGAGTGAGAGTTCCTGCTGGCTGGTGAGGCTCTTGCTGGGCACCACGGCGATCTTGCCGGGGCGAGGGAATGCGTGATACTCAAGTGCTGCTGCGCGGATGTCGTCATCCATGAAACCGTTCTCCTCCGAACTTCGTTCTTATTGGATAGCGGCAGAGCAGCGCTGACCTGCCGCTGACACTGTCTGCCGGGCGATACGCGAATCTGTGTAGGGATTGTGGCACAAAGTCCT
>JAIEOJ010000030.1 GCA_019750575.1 Rhodocyclaceae bacterium
CCGTGTGAAGTCGAACGTGTTGACGACAGCGAGTGCGAAATCATCTTCGCCCAGCCGCAATGGGCGATCACGCCGGGGCAGAGTGTTGTCGTTTATGAAAGCACGGTGTGCTTGGGTGGCGGCATTATTGTTTGACCCATCCCCTAGCCCCCTGCCCTTAGGGCAAGGGTAACGGTTGTTAGCGGCTGTGCCGCTTCCAGATTAAGGATTTCTCCGCATACAGATAAGTGCGGTTTGTGCCTTTGGCGCGTACCGCTTTTGCTAGGGGGCCCCTAGCAAAAGCTGCGTTGTTTTCTCTCCGTAGCTACGGAGAACCCACTGAGCAGCTTCGCCGCCGGGCCGCCCCAAGGCGAAGCGGTCTGTTCGTGGAGCGAACATCCGCGCAGGCCGATACTACGAAGCTGCCATTAATTTGGGAGCGGGCAAAGCCCGCGAACCGCAGTCACCCCCTTCCTTGGGAAGGGGGCCGGGGGGTTAGTCCTTGGGAACGGTGTCGATGAATGACTGCCGCTGCATCAGTTTCTCGTACAGGCGCACCAGGTTCGGATTGTCGCTGCGCCAGTCCAGATCGGGCAGGCGCAGGTCAAGGTAGCCGAGCGCGGAACCGATGGCGATGTCGGCGAGCGAGAAGGCATTGCCGTGGCACCAGGGTTGTTCGCCGATGTCGGCATTGATGGCCGCCACGGTGGTGACAATGCGCTCGCGCTGGCGCTTGATCCAGCCATTGCTCTTTTCGCCGTCCTTGCGCTTGCCTTCGAGGAAGGCCGCCACGGCGGCTTCGCACAGGCCGTCGCCGAGGGCTTCCCAGCGCTTGACCAGCATGCGCTCGCGGCCGGAGGCCGGAATCAGCTTGTTGTTGGGGGTGCCGTTGTCCAGGTGTTCGACGATGACGCGCGAGTCGTAGACAACGCTTTCGTCATCCAGAACCAGGACGGGAATCTTGCCCAGCGGATTGTGTTGCGCGATGGTGTTGTCAGCGACCCAGGGCGATTCGACCAGGAATTCGCAATCGATCTTCTTTTCGGCGAGGACGATACGGGCCTTGCGGACAAACGGACTGGTATAGGTGCCGATCAGCTTCATGTTCTTGGTTCTGTAGGGGGTGCTGCGAGTCGGCACGGATTATAGCATCGGCCTCTGTCCCGGCTCCCGAACACGGCCGGTGCCTGTACGGGCCTTGCCCGCACGCCAAGGGCAGTGCGGGGACGCATGATAAAATCCGCGTTTCCCGTTTTTGCCAAGCCCGAGCCATGAGCCTGACCCCCCTGAATGCCCTCTCGCCGCTGGACGGCCGCTATGCCGCCAAGCTGGATGCGCTGCGTCCCTATTTTTCCGAGTTCGGGCTGATCAAGAATCGCGTCAAGGTCGAGATCGAATGGCTCAAGGCGCTCGCCGCCGAGCCGGCGATTGACGAGGTCAAGCCCTTCTCGGCGGCTACGCTGGCCGAACTGGCTGAAGTCATCGCCAGCTTCAGCGAGGCCGATGCCGCGGCCGTCAAGGAAATCGAAGGTCGTACCAATCACGACGTCAAGGCCATGGAGTACTGGCTCAAGGCGCGCCTCGCCAGCAATGCCGAAGTGACCGCCGCGACCGAGTTCATTCACTTCGCCTGTACCTCGGAAGACATCAACAACACCTCGCATGCACTGATGCTGCAGGAGTCGCGTGATCAGGTGCTGCTGCCGGCCTATGACAAGGTGCTGAACCGCTTCCGCGAACTCGCCCATACGCTGGCCGAGCTGCCCATGCTCTCGCACACCCACGGCCAGCCGGCGTCGCCGACGACCCTGGGCAAGGAAATGGCGAACATCGCCGCACGTCTGATCCGCGCCCGCCAGCGAATTTCAAGCGTCAGCATGACCGCCAAGTTCAACGGCGCCGTCGGCAACTACAACGCCCACCTGTCCGCCTATCCGGACTTCGACTGGGAATGTTTCAACCAGAAGTTCATCGAATCGCTGGGTCTGGCCTTCAATCACTACACCATCCAGATCGAACCGCACGACGCCATGGCCGAGCTCTACGACGCCATCGCCCGCGCCAATACCATCCTGATCGACGCCAACCGCGACATCTGGCAATACATCTCGCTGGGCTACTTCAAGCAGAAGCTCAAGGCCGGCGAAATCGGTTCCTCGACCATGCCGCACAAGGTCAATCCGATCGACTTCGAGAATTCGGAAGGCAACCTCGGCCTCGCCAATGCGACCCTGCGTCACCTGTCCGAGAAGCTGCCGGTCTCGCGCCTGCAGCGCGACCTGACCGACTCCACCGTGCTGCGCAACATGGGCGTGGCCATCGGCTACGCTGTGCTGGCCTATGATTCCTGCCTGCGCGGCCTCGGCAAGCTGGAAGCCGATCCGGAGCGTCTGCGAGCCGACCTCGACGCCTGCTGGGAAGTGCTGGCCGAGCCGGTGCAGACCGTGATGCGCCGCTATGCCGTGCCCAACCCCTACGAGCAGCTCAAGGACCTGACCCGCGGCAAGGGCATCACCCGCGAAGCGCTGCAGACCTTTGTGGCCACGCTGGCGATTCCCGAATCGGAAAAGAAGCGTCTGCTGGAAATGACGCCGTGGTCGTATATCGGCAAGGCTGTCGAGCTGGCGAAAAAGATTTAATAGCTGAACCACAGAGACACAGAGACACAGAGACACAGAGACACAGAGAAAGTCGAAAAGTTTTTGGTTTTCTCCCCGCCTCTGTGGTGAATAAGGATTTCATCAATGACTTTTGCCGTAAACCTCAAGAGCCTGCCCAAGGTCTCGCACATCGAATCCATCACGCTGACTGATGCCGAAGGCAATCAGGTCGCGCTGATCGAGAACAAGCCCGGTCAGGCCGGCTCGCTGGCCGTGTATAACCACCTGTCGCAGACCTGGGGCGCGATCACTGCCGAGGCCGCCGCCAAGGGCCTGGAGATCTATGCCGAGCACACCGAAGATGCGCGCGCTCACCCGGGCAAGCATCCGAACATCGACCGCCTGTTCGACATCCTCAAGACCGGCCAGTCGCTGCGCGTCAAGCATACGTATGCGACCGACCCGGGCATCGAAGGTCTGAAGCCCTGAGTTCGCTCGGCCCAATAAAAAAGCCCGCAAACATGCGGGCTTTTTTGTTTCTTGTGTGCCTAAAACCGTTCGGGCTGAGCTTGTCGAAGCCCCAGCTTTTAAAGTCCTGGATGCCATGCAGATTGCGGCTTCGACAAGCTCAGCCCGAACGGCTGTTCACTGTCTTGTTGCTCGAATACGGTGCTTAAACCACCGCCTCCTGCTTCTCGACCTTGAGCTTGGGAATGAACTGCTCGCGCGAGACGCCCAGCCACATGACCAGCGGCGAAGCGACCAGTACCGAGGAGTAGATGCCGAAGCAGATGCCGATGGTCAGCGCCAGCGCAAAGTAGTGCAGGGCCGGACCGCCGAAGATCAGCATCGAGGTCACCATCAGCTGGGTGCTGCCGTGGGTGATGATGGTGCGGGAAATGGTGCTGGTGATGGCGTGGTCGAGCACCTGCGGCGTGGTCATCTTCTTCTGCTTCTTGAAGGTTTCACGCACGCGGTCGAAGACCACCACCGATTCGTTCACCGAGTAGCCAAGCACGGCCAGCACCGCGGCCAGTACCGGCAGGGAGAATTCCCACTGGAATAGGGCGAAGCAGCCGAGGATGATGATCACGTCGTGCAGGTTGGCAATAATGGCGGAGATCGCGAAGCGCCATTCAAAGCGCACGGCCAGATAGGCGACGATGCCGATGATCACCAGCAGCAGGGCCATGGCGCCGTCGGAGGCGAGCTCCTTGCCGACCTGCGGCCCGACGAACTCGACCCGCTTGAGTTCCGGCAGATTGGCTGCATCGACGGTATTCAGCGAGGCCAGCACGCGTTCGCTGACCTTGTTGGAGTCGCCATCGCTGGCCAGCGGCACGCGAATCAGCACATCGGTGGAGCTGCCGAAGTTCTGCACCTGCGGCTCGCTGAAGCCGTCGCTTTCGAGCTTCTTGCGCAGGTTTTCCAGATCGGGCGCCTGTGCGTAGCGGACCTCCATCAGCGTGCCGCCGGTGAACTCGACACTGAAGTGCAGGCCCTTGGTGGCCAGGAAGAATACCGCCAGCAGGAAGGTGATCAACGAGATGACGTTGAACACCAGCGCATGGCGCATGAAGGGAATGTCTTTTCTGATGCGGAAAAATTCCATTTGCTGTGCCTCTTTGAGCTGCGCTTACTTCGCGGTGTCCGGTTTCCACACCTGGCCGATGGACAGGCTGGTGAGTTTCTTGCGGCGGCCGTAGATCAGGTTAATCACGGCGCGGGAGACGACGACCGAACTGAAGATCGAGGTCAGGATGCCGAGGCAGTGCACCACGGCAAAGCCGCGTACCGGACCGGAACCGAAGATCAGCAGGGCGATGCCGGCAATCATGGTGGTCACGTTGGAGTCCAGAATCGTGGCCCAGGCGCGCTCGTAGCCGGCGGTGATGGCGGCCTGCGGCGAGTTGCCGCCGCGCAGTTCCTCGCGTACGCGCTCGTTGATCAGCACGTTGGCGTCGATGGCCATGCCCAGCGTCAGCGCGATGGCGGCGATGCCCGGCAGGGTCAGCGTGGCCTGCAGCAGCGACAGCAGTGCGATCAGAAACAGCAGGTTGGCCGACAGGGCAATCACCGACACCATGCCGAAGAGCAGGTAGTAGGCCATCATGAATACGCCAATGGCGATGAAGCCCCACAGCGTGGACTTGAAACCCTTCTCGATATTGTCGGCGCCGAGGCTGGGGCCGATGGTG
>JAIEOJ010000008.1 GCA_019750575.1 Rhodocyclaceae bacterium
CCGAACAGCACGTCGAATGCGACGCCGGAGGCGATGATGGCGCGCGCATAGAAATCGCACAGCCTGAGCATGGCCTCGCCGTCGTTGAAGAGGCCGGCATTGAAGAAGTAGGGCGACTGACGCCCGGCTTTGGTGGTGAATTCACCGAAGCGCAGCACGCTGCGCTCCACGGCGAACCCGATGAAATCCCGGCTAAAATCCACAGCCCTGTTCCTTGCAGAAATTGTAAAACCCGAATGCTACGCATCATCTCACTGAATCTCAACGGCATCCGCTCGGCGGCGACCAAAGGCGTGTTCGACTGGCTGGCGCAACAGGACGCGGATATCGTCTGCATGCAGGAGCTGAAGGCGCAGGCGGCCGACATGAGCCCGCAGATGCTGGCGCCCCGCTTTGACCATCATGCTTATCAGGGCTGGTTCCACTACGCCGAGAAAAAGGGTTACAGCGGGGTCGGCATCTACAGCCGGCATGCGCCTGACAATGTCGTGATCGGCCTTGGTAATGCCGAGTTCGATGCCGAAGGCCGCTATGTACAGCTCGACTTCAAGGGCCTGTCGGTGGTTTCGGTCTACCTGCCGTCCGGCTCCAGTTCGCCCGAGCGCCAGGAAGCCAAGTTCCGTTTTCTGGATGTCTTCTACCCGCATCTGCAGCAGCTCAAGGCGGCCGGCCGCGAGGTGGTTGTGTGCGGCGACTGGAATATCGCGCACCGGGAAATCGACCTCAAGAACTGGAAGGGCAATCTCAAGAACTCCGGCTTCCTGCCCGAGGAGCGCGCCTGGATGAGTCGTGTCTTCGACGAGCAGGGCTGGGTTGATGTCTACCGCCGGCTTTATCCGGAACAGGGAGAAGAGGCCTACACCTGGTGGAGCAATCGCGGTCAGGCCTGGGCCAAGAATGTGGGCTGGCGCATCGACTACCAGATCGCCACCCCGGCTATCGCAGCCGCCGCGCAGGCCGCCGCGGTTTACAAGGCAAGCCGCTTCTCGGACCACGCGCCGCTCACGGTTGACTACGAGACCGCGCTGCCGCGCTGATTGCCTCGCGGCCTGAAAGGCGGTAGCCTTCCTATTCATTCACCATAACCGCACAGGAGAACCAGCATGAATGAAATGACCCAGGTAAACAAGGACAAGCTGATTGCCGACTTCAAGGTGGTGATTGCGGATGCCGAGGAAATCCTGCGTGCGACCACTGGCCAGGCCGGTGAAAAGATCGCCGACCTGCGCGAAAAGGCCCAGGCCCGCCTGACCACCGCCAAGATCAAGCTGGCCGAAACCGAAGCCATCCTGGTCGACAAGGCCAAGGCTGCCGGCCGTGCCGCCGACGATTACGTGCATGACAATCCCTGGCGTGCCGTCGGCATCGCCGCCGGCGTCGGCCTGGTCATCGGCCTGCTGATCGGTCGTCGTTAAACCGTGGCAGATGCGCGTCCGGGGCTGTTTGCCTCGGTCAAGGGCCTGCTCGGCACCTCGCTGACCCTGCTGCAGACCCGCCTCCAGCTGCTGGCAACGGAGCTGGAGGAGGAGCGCCAGCGCCTGCTGGCCCTGCTCCTGTGGGGCGCCGTGGCGGTGCTGGCGCTGGGTGCCGGGCTGCTCTTCCTGGCCATCTTCCTCACCGTATTGTTCTGGGACAGCCAGCGCCTGCTGGTGCTCGGCATCTTCAGCGCCCTGTTTCTGGTGCTGGGGCTGGTGGCGGTGTATCTGACCTGGAGCCTGGGGCGTTCGCCTTCCGGCCTGTTTGCCGCCAGCATGGCCGAACTCAGCCGCGACCGCGCCGCCCTGCGCGAGCCGGAACAGGAGTAAGGCGGCGTGAGCATGAAGCAACGCCAGCTCGCGCTTGCGCTCAGGAAGCAGGCGCTCCTGCTCGACTGCGCCAGCCAGCGCCAGCAATTCGCGCAGTATGCAGCCGGCCTCAAGCCGCTGTTCGCCGGCGCAGATCGCGGCATCGAGATGGCGCAGTGGGTGCGTCAGCATCCGCTCGCGGTGGCGGCGTGCAGCGCGGCAGTCTTCATCCTGCGGCCGCGTTTCTTCTGGCGCCTCGGCCTGCGCGGCCTGTACCTCTGGCGTCTGGCGCGGACCCTGCGGAGCGGCCGCTGAAACCTCGCGTCCGGATCTGCCTGCTGGCGCTGTTCCTGTCGGCCTGCGCCGGTGTGGCGCCGCGCGCCCCCGAGCCGTCCGCCGCCCGCCCGCCTGAGTCCGGCCGACAACAGGCCCTGGCCCAGGACGTGGTGATGTACTCCCTTGCCCTGATCGACACCGGCTACCGTTTCGGCGGCAAGAACCCGGAGGCCGGGCTCGACTGCAGCGGCATGGTCAGCTATGTGTTTGCCCAGGCCGCCGGCCTCAAGCTGCAGGGCAGCGCCGCCGACATCGCCCGCCGCGGCCAGCCGGTGCCCATTGCGCAATTGCGACCGGGCGACCTGGTCTTCTTCAACACCCGCAACAAGCCCTACTCGCACGTCGGCATCTATATCGGCGAGGACCGTTTTGCCCATGCCCCCAGCACCGGCGGCAAGGTCCGCCTCGACAGCCTGAAGAAGGGCTGGTACGCGGCGCGGCTGGAAGAGGCCCGTACCTACTTTGACTGAGTCCGCACCCGCGACGGCAGCTGCCGGCGGAGTGAGGAAAAACCTCCCGAATCGGCTAAAATGGCAAGGTTTTCAGACCCGGCCCGGCCGTCGTTCCACCTGCGTGAGTGAATCATGAATTTCGAACAAGCCCGCTTCAACATGATCGAGCAGCAAATCCGTCCCTGGGAAGTGCTCGACCAGAATGTTCTCGACCTGCTGTTCTCCGTCCGCCGCGAAGAGTTCGTGCCTGCCGCCATGCAGCAGCTCGCCTTCGCCGACGCCGAAATCCCGCTGGGTCACGGTGCCGTGATGCTGGCCCCCAAGATCGAGGCGCATCTGCTGCAAGCCGTGCAGGTCAAGAAGCATGAAAGCGTGCTCGAGATCGGCGCTGGTTCCGGCTACATGGCCGCCCTGCTGGCCGCTCATGCCGCCCACGTCACCACGGTCGAGATCGTGCCCGAGCTGGCCGACATGGCGCGCGCCAACCTGCGCCGCGCCGAGATCGACAACGTGACCGTCGAAACCGCCAACGGCGCCGCCGGCCTGCCGGCCAAGGCGCCGTTCGACGTCATCGTCATTTCCGCCAGCGTGGCTGCCGTGCCGCAGGAACTGCTCGCCCAGCTCAAGGTGGGTGGCCGCCTGATCGCCATCGTCGGCGAAGAGCCGGTGATGGTGGCCAAGCTGATCACGCGCGAGGGCGAACAGGCCTTCCGCACCGACAACCTGTTCGAGACCGTGACCGCCCCGCTGACCGAGCTTGCGCCGGCGCAGAAGTTCAGCTTCTGATGCCCCCACGCTCACTTTGTTCGCTGCCCCCCGCGGGGGCGCAGGCCTCCTTCGGGACGGCCCGTCAGGAGGCCTGATGCAGCAGATCAGCGCAGTACAGCTGGCCGAATGGCTACGCGACGATTCGCGCGCCAAGCCGCTCCTGCTCGATGTTCGCGAGCCTTGGGAGTTCGAGACCTGCAAGATCGAAGGCTCGCAATCCCTGCCCATGCGTAGCATTCCGCAGCGTCTGCAGGAGCTCGACAGCGACGCCGAAATCGTGGCGATCTGCCACCACGGCATGCGCAGCATGCAGGTAGCGGCCTTCCTCGAACAGAACGGCTTCGGCAAGCTCTACAACCTGCAGGGCGGCGTGGCTGCCTGGGCGGCGCAGGTCGATCCGCAGATGCCGACGTACTGAGCGGTCTTCAGTACAAAGCAAAAAGCCCCGCATGTGCGGGGCTTTTTACTTTGTGATTTGGTATGGGTTTCAGCCAGCAGCATCAAGCAAGCCGTTCGGGCTGAGCTTGTCGAAGCCTCAACGCACATTGGGCTCTACGACCATAGTATAAGCCGCGAAGGTTAACGCTTATTCGGCTTCGACAGGCTCAGCCCGAACGGTCATGTGTTTGCCCGGATTAAACTCCAGGGGATTAGGTAGCTAGTCATTTGTTGCGCTGCAGTAACAAGAGGGGGCGCCATGCTGCCGGCGGCTTACATCCGTTCGTCCTGAGCTTGTCGAAGGATGATCGGCGCGACTTGTGCTCAGTTTTTGGTGTCGCGAGATGTACGGGCAAGCCGCGCCACTTCGGCCCAGTCGCCGCATACCATCGCCTCCTTCTTTTTCCGGCTCCAACCCTTTATCTGTTGCTCAGAAGCCAGTGCTTCTTCCCGGGTAGGAGTGCTTTGGCTGAAGACCAGCGTGACAGGGCGTCGCGTATAGGTGTAGCAGGAAGTAATCGCGCCTGTGACGTGCTGGGCAACGCGTAAATCCAGATTGTCTGTGTGGCCGGTGTAGTAACTGCCGTCTGAACAGCGGAGCATGTAGACCCAGAAAGCTTGCATGGCTTTAGCCCGGAGTTGGAGCGATTGGTCCGATGGCATACTCTCAGAACACTCGCCCTTCGACAAGCTCAGGGCGAACGGTTTTGATGCTGCGGCCCCGCTGGCCCCTCCGTTCGCCCTGAGCTTGTCGAAGGGCGATGCCCGCGAAGTGCCTTTACCCGCAGCCCCCTCAGTATGGCTTCGCCCCCCCCGAGGGGAGCGTCGGTTACAGCTCAGCTCGAATGCTCCCTACTCTCCGCACCCCTCCCCGTTCGCCCTGAGCTTGTCGAAGGGCGGTGCCCCCGGAGTTCTTTTGCCAGAAACCCCTTTCAGCAGGGCTTCGAGAGGCTCAGGCCGAAAGAGTATTTACTTTCAATACTGCCTCGATCAACTGCATCGTCCGCGCCGTGG
>JAIEOJ010000288.1 GCA_019750575.1 Rhodocyclaceae bacterium
CGCCACGGCGGCATCGACCCCGAAAAGTACATCGGCTTTGCCTTCGGCATGGGCCCGGATCGCCTGACCATGCTGCGTTACGGCATCGACGACCTGCGCCTGTTCTTCGACGGCGATCTGCGTTTCCTGTCGCAGTTCAAGTAACCCAGTCAATTCAAGTAGAAGAAAATCCCAGCATGCAATTCTCGGAAAACTGGCTGCGTACCTTCGTCAATCCCAAGCTCACGAGCGATGAGCTGGGGCACTTGCTGACCATGGCCGGTCTGGAGCTCGAAGAACTCGATCCTGCTGCGCCGGCTTTCAACAAGGTTGTTGTTGGCGAAATTCTGACCGCCGAAAAGCATCCCAACGCCGACAAGCTGCGCCTGACCACGGTCAATGTGGGCGGCGAAGTGCTGCAGATCGTGTGCGGTGCGCCGAATGCGGCCGTCGGCCTCAAGGTGCCGTGCGCACTGGTGGGTGCGCAACTACCCGGCGATTTCAATATCAAGGCGGCCAAGGTGCGCGATGTCGAAAGCTTCGGCATGCTGTGCTCGGCCAAGGAGCTGGGGATCGCCGAGGAGAGTGATGGTCTCCTGGTGCTGCCGGCCGATGCACCGGTCGGCACCGATATCCGCGACTACCTCGGCCTGGATGACAAGCTGTTCACGCTCAAGCTCACGCCTAATCGCGCCGACTGTCTGTCCATCCTCGGCATTGCGCGCGAAGTCGCTGCGCTGACCGGGGCCGCGCTGACCGCCCCGGAAATCAAGCCGGTTGCTGTGCGCAGTGACAAGACCCGCGCGGTCATGGTTGAGGCGAAGCAGCATTGCCCGCGTTATGCCGGCCGTGTCGTCACTGGCGTGAACGCCGCCGTGGCAACACCCGACTGGATGGTTCAGCGTCTCGCGCGCAGCGGCATTCGTTCGATCTCGGCGATTGTCGATATCACCAACTATGTGCTGCTCGAACAGGGCCAGCCCATGCATGCCTTCGACAACGCGAAGTTGTCGGGCGCCATTCATGTGCGCCTGCCCAAGGCCGGCGAGCAGCTACAATTGCTGAACGGCAACACCATTACGCCGGATGCCGATTCGGTTCTGATCGCCGACGAAGCGCGTGCGCTGGCGCTGGGCGGCATCATGGGCGGTGAAGATAGTGGTGTCACGACCGCGACAACCGAGATCTTCCTCGAGAGCGCTTTCTTTGCGCCGGACGTGATTGCGGGCAAGGCGCGTGCGCTCAATTTCTCGACCGACTCCTCCTATCGCTTCGAGCGCGGCGTGGATTTCAGCCGTCAGGTCGAGGTGCTGGAGCGTGCCACGCAGCTGGTGCTGGATATCTGCGGCGGTGCCGCTGGTCCGGTAGTCGAAGTGATGTCTGCGGCAGACCTGCCCAAGCGCAATCCCCTGCGCCTGCGTCTCGCGCGTCTCAACAAGGTGATCGGCGTGGCTTTCACGCGCGAGGCTGTCGAGGCTCAGCTCGGGAATCTGCGTTTCCCCTGGACGGCGGACGGCGATACCTTTGTGGTGACGCCGCCGGCGCATCGCTTCGACATGGAAATCGAAGAGGATCTGATCGAGGAAGTTGCGCGTCTTTACGGCTACGACAATATTCCCGCACCGGCGCCGAACAATAGCGTGGCCATGCTGCCGCTGCCGGAAACCCGCCGTACCGCCATGCAGGTGCGGCGTCTGGTGGCTGAGCGCGACTATCAGGAAGTGGTGAACTTCAGTTTTGTCGAGACTGCCTGGGAAAAGGATTTCGCCGGGAATGACACGCCCATCGTGCTTGCCAACCCGATTGCCAGCCAGATGGGCGTGATGCGTACCACCCTGATCGGCGGCCTCGTCAATGCACTCTCCTTCAACCTCAAGCGCCGCACCGGCCGCGTGCGTGTGTTCGAGATCGGACGCTGTTTCTGGCGTGATCCAGCCGGCACGCCGGTGCCCGGTTTCCAGCAGCCACTGCGTGTGGCCGGCCTCGCCGCTGGCCCTGCCGAACCCGAGCAGTGGGGCAACAAGGCACGCAATGTCGACTTCTACGATGTGAAGGGTGATGTCGAAGCCTTGTTTGCAGGCCAGACCCTGCGTTTCGAAAAGACCGCACATCCGGCCCTGCATCCGGGGCGTAGCGCCGCCGTGCTGCTGAATGACGAGCCCATCGGCGTGGTCGGCGAGCTGCATCCGGAATGGGCGCAGAAGTATGAGCTGGGTGCTGCGCCCGTCGTCTTCGAACTGGAACTGCCGGCATTGCTGGCGGCACCCATGCCCAACTACAGCAGTGTCTCCCGCTTCCCCGTTGTCGAACGCGATCTCGCCTTCGTCGTGGCGCAGGAAACCCCGCTGCAAACCTTGCTGGATGGCTTGAACAAGGCGGCGGATGACATCGTCCAGGGCGTCAATCTGTTCGATGTCTATCAAGGCAAAGGCCTTGAGGATGGGAAAAAAAGCCTTGCATTTCGGGTAGTTATGCAAGATACTCGCAAGACTCTTGCAGACGCCGAAGTCGATGCAGCGATTGCAAAACTGGTCGCAGCGGCGCAGCAACTCGGCGCTGAATTGCGCGCCTGAAGCAGTACGGAGGGGAGCCTCCTGGGGTCCCAAAAACAAATAATGACCAGGGAGTCAGAATGACGTTGACCAAGGCAGAACTGGCCGATCTTTTGTTTGAGAAGGTCGGGCTCAACAAACGCGAAGCCAAGGACATGGTGGAAGCATTCTTCGACGAAATTCGCATCGCCCTCGAAGGTGGTGACAGCGTCAAGCTTTCCGGCTTCGGCAATTTCCAGCTGCGCGACAAGCCGCAGCGTCCGGGCCGTAACCCCAAGACCGGCGAAGAGATTCCGATCACCGCACGTCGCGTGGTCACCTTCCACGCCAGCCAGAAGCTGAAGCTCGCGGTCGAGACACTGGATCATGCAAACGCCGCCCAGTGAGTTGCAGGAGCTGCCGCCGATACCGGCGAAGCGCTATTTCACCATCGGTGAGGTAAGCGAGCTGTGCGGCGTCAAGCCGCATGTCTTGCGCTACTGGGAGCAGGAGTTCACCCAGCTCAAGCCGGTCAAGCGCCGCGGCAATCGGCGTTACTACCAGCATCACGAAGTGCTGCTGGTGCGTCGTATCCGCGAGTTGCTGTACCAGGAAGGCTTCACCATCAGCGGTGCGCGCAACCGTCTTGACGAACCGCACAGCGTGCGCGAACAGAAGTCCGACGCGGAATCCGGGCTGCCGAGCCTGCGTGCCGAACTTGCAAACATCATCGAGATGCTGCGTTTGCCGGCGCGTCCTCTGGTATAATTTAAAGCTTGTCGGGGCGTAGCGCAGCCTGGTAGCGCACTTGCATGGGGTGCAAGGGGTCGCGAGTTCGAATCCCGCCGCCCCGACCAGTAATATCAAGGGCTTACAGCTTAACGGTTGTAAGCCCTTTTCCTTTTCTGGATATTTACCCCACTTTTTACCCCACCGAATTTGCGGCGTAAGGATGCTTTTGTTTTAACCATGGCAATTACCATCAACGAAGAACTCCGAGCCTATATCGATCCATTGACAGAGGATGAGTACGCCGCACTGGAGCGCAGTCTACTTTCCGAAGGATGTCGCGATGCGCTGGTATTGTGGGGTGACCTTTTGGTGGATGGACACAACCGCTATGGCATCTGCCTAAAACACGGGATATCTTTCAATACCGTACAAAGCAAGACGTTTCAGTCACTGGACGATGTGCACTTGTGGATGATTGACAATCATCTAGGGCGTCGCAGCGTATCGGACTTCCAACGTGGGGTACTCGCGTTGCGGAAGAAAGAAATCGTTTCCGCGCGTTTGGCACAAGACAAAGGGCAACAAACTTCGCCAGCTGCTGATGAAGTTGGTGTGACGACTAAATCCACTCCCCAACCTGTGCTGACGCGCGAGGCTGTTGCGCGCGCCGCGAAGGTGAGTAGCGCGACGCTTGGTCAGATTGAAAAGATTCAGAAGACCGCCACCCCCGAATTGGTGGATGCAGTCAAGGCTGGGGTCATTTCGATCAATGCTGCCGCTGCTGTCGCTTCCTTGCCCAGTGAGAAACAGGTCGCTGCAGTTTCAGGAGGAAAGAAGGAGTTACGCCAAGTGGCCAGACAAGTCCGCGAGGCCAAACTGCCGCCCAAGCCGGAGCCGGAACCACCACCCAGCGATGCGACACCGGAGCAACTGGAAATCTACCGCCTGACTCAAGAGATCACAAAGCTGACCGATGAACGCGATCAGTTGAAGAAGAAAGTTCAGCATATGACGATTGCGCTTGCCGAGGCTCGCAGCGAACAATAGCGTTAAATTGCGCCTATGACCGCTCTCGTTTTTGCCCTCCAACCCGAGCAAGTCTGTATTGCCATGGATACCTTGGTGATCGGTGCCGATGACAGAATGCCTATGGCATTTCAACGCAAGTTTTTATCAGTTCCAGAATCAAATTTGGTTGTTGCAGGCACGGGCCGCGCGGATTTCATCAACGGATGGTTTCAGCATCTTTGGGAAGGCTACCAAGGTGCAACGATTGACGATCTGGATGCAGTAGTCCCTGATATTTTTCAGTCATCTGTCATTGACGAAGGCGGGTTAGGTGGCTTTACCGCCACGATCTATCATTTTGGCTACTCACCTAGAGAGCAACGGTATGTTGGCTATGCCTATCGTTCCGAGCAAGGGTTTCGTTCTGATAGGCTTCAGTATGCCCTCGGATTCAAGCCCGTCGTACAAGTGAAGCCAGCCGAGGACATTCGCTTCCCTGACTTTCTTATTGAGATCATCTTGGAGCAGCAGCGCCAAGACATTAATCAACCAATACGCGAAAAGGTAGGTA
>JAIEOJ010000236.1 GCA_019750575.1 Rhodocyclaceae bacterium
GGCATGCTGACGCTGCCGATCTTCGACGGCGGCGCCCGCGCAGCCGGCGTGGATCGCGCCAATGCGGCCTGGGAGGAAGACGTGGCGAACTACCGCGCCACCGTGCTGCGCGCCTTCAAGGAAGTCGAGGACAACCTCGCCAACCTGCGCATCCTCGACCAGCAGAACAAGGCTCAGGATACGGCGGTGAACTCCGCCAACAAGGCCTCGCACATCTCTCGCCTGCAGTACCGCGAGGGCGCGGTCAGCTATCTCAACGTCATCGACGCCGATCGCAGCGCGCTGCAGCAGCAGCTGGTGGCGGTCTCGCTCGACGGCGAGCGCGCCCGCTCCGTGGTCAACCTGATCCGCGCCCTGGGCGGCGGCTGGCCGCATGCCGAGGCCGCCCCGCCCGCATCCGCCGCCCTGTCACAAGCACCCCGTCCCTGAGGAACCGAAATGCCCTGCGTGAATCTACAGATCATCCGTGGTGCCAGCCGTGAACAGAAGGCGCGCATCGTCGCAGAGTTCACCGCCACCCTGGCCAGCGTGCCCGGCAAGAAACCCGAGCATACGCACATCGTCATCCAGGAAATCGCGGCGGAGGGCTGGGGCCATGCCGGCCTGCTCACGGACGACTGGAAGCAGCACCAGGCTTGACGGCTGGCACACACCCTTGCGTTTCCACGCCCGCTCCCGCGACTCTCTGCCCCGCCTTGCCGGGAGCGGGCTTTTTATTCGAAAGGAAGCATCATGAGCAACACCATTGCATTCATCACCGGCGCCAATCGCGGCCTCGGCCTCGAAACCGCCCGCGGCCTGGGCAAGCTCGGTATCACCGTCATCCTCGGTGTACGCGACATCGCCAGGGGCGACGCAGCCGTGCAGGAGCTCAAGCGCGAGGGCATCAATGCCGAAGCGATCCTGTTCGACGCGCTGAATCCGGCGACCTTTCAGGACGTCTGCAAGTTCATCGCCAGCAAGTACGGCAAGCTCGATATCCTCGTCAATAACGCCGGCGTGGCGCTCGGACCCCTGTTCGGCAACAACGCCAGCACGGCATCGCAGGACCTGCTGAAGCGGACCTTCGACGTCAACTTCTTCGCCGTGATCGAGCTGACCCAGGTGCTGCTGCCGCTGATCAGGAAGTCCCCGGCCGGCCGTATCGTCAACCTCGCCAGCATCCTCGGTTCGCTCGGCGTGCATCAAATGCCGGACTCGCCGATTGCGGGCGCCAAGGAGCTGGCCTACAACGCCTCCAAGACCGCGCTGAATGCCTTCACCGTGCATCTGGCCGACGAACTCAAGGACACCAACATCAAGGTCAACTCGGCGCATCCGGGCTGGGTCAAGACCGACATGGGCGGCGCCGAAGCGCCGCTGGAAGTCAGCGAAGGCGGCAAGACCAGCGTGCAGCTCGCCACGCTGCCGGCAGACGGCCCCAGTGGCGGTTTCTTCCACCTGGGCGAAGCGCTGCCCTGGTAGGCAAGGGTATCCATGCTCATTCCATATCCGCGCCAGCTGTGCCATCCTGCGCCATCACGGGGTCGCATCGGACAGGCGCGGCCATCCGGGCAACCGAACGGAGAAAATCATGGCGCATAACGAGGACTTTCTGAAGCTCGCCGCAGCGGCACGCGAGCGCATCTGCGAAATCACGCCGCAGGAAGCGCTGCACAGGCAGGCTGAAGGCGCATTGCTGGTGGATGTACGCGACAGCGACGAGCTGGCCGCCTCGCCTGCGCTGGCCGGTGCGGTGAATATCAGCCGCGGTCGTCTCGAACTGAAGATAGGCGAAGCCGTGCCGGACAAGAATGCGCCCGTGGTGCTCTACTGCGGTGCCGGCAATCGTGGCGCACTGGCGGCGGACAGCCTGCGGCAGATGGGCTACACGAATGTCGTCAATGTCGCCGGCGGCCTGAATGCCTTCCCCAGGGAGGCATCATGAGTGCGACCTTCCACGACATCCCGGTACAGCGACTCGACGGCAGCAAGGCCGATCTGCATGACCATGCGGGCAAGGTCGTGCTGGTTGTGAACACCGCCAGCCGCTGCGGACTCACGCCGCAGTACGAAGGACTTGAAGCGCTGTATGAAAAATACCGTGCGCAAGGTTTTGTCGTGCTGGCTTTTCCGAGCAATCAGTTCGGCGCGCAGGAGCCGGGTACGGCGGAACAGATCCAGTCCTTCTGCAGCACCAACTACAACGTCAGCTTTCCCGTCTTCGCCAAGACCGATGTCAACGGCCCGAATGCGCACCCGCTGTATGTCTGGCTCAAGGAGAACACGCCGGGCGAAGGCGCGGAAGACATCGGCTGGAACTTCGCCAAGTTCCTGGTCGGCCGGGACGGCAAGGTGATCGCGCGCTATGCGCCGACCGTGGTGCCTTCAGCCCTCGCCGCCCATATCGAAGCCGCGCTGTCCACCCCTAGCCCCTAGCCCCTAGCCCCTAGCCCCTAGCCCCTAGCCCCTAGCATGATAGACCTCTACTACTGGACCACGCCCAACGGGCACAAGATCACGATGTTCCTCGAAGAGAGCGGACTCGCGTATCAGCTCAAACTCATCAACATCGGCAAGGGCGATCAGTTCGCGCCGGACTTTCTGAAGATCGCACCGAACAACCGCATTCCGGCCATCGTCGATCAGGCACCGGCCGACGGCGGCGCACCGATCTCGCTGTTCGAGTCGGGCGCCATCCTGCTCTATCTCGCCGACAAGACCGGGCAATTCATTCCCGCCGATCTGCGCGGTCGCAATGAAACCCTGCAGTGGCTGTTCTGGCAGGTCGGCGGCCTCGGCCCTATGGCCGGACAGAACCACCACTTCAGCACCGGCGCGCCGGAACAGATTCCCTATGCCATCGACCGCTATGTGCGCGAAACTGGCCGCCTCTACGGCGTGCTCGACAAACGTCTGGCCGACCGAGAGTTCGTTGCCGGCGATCAGTACACAATTGCCGATATGGCCAGCTATCCCTGGATCGTTCCCTACGCCAAGCAGTCGCAGAATCTCGACGACTTCCCCAATTTGCAGCGCTGGTTCGAGGCCATCAAGGCCAGACCTGCGACACAGCGCGCCTATGCGCTCGCCGATCAGATCAAGAAGGCTGCGCCGCCGGTAACGGCCGAGGACAGCAGGATCCTCTACGGACAGGACAAGAACACCCCAAACCGCCAGCCCCAGTAAAACCCGGGGCCGACCTCGCTTGCGAGGCAAGCATCGCAAAGGGCCGCAAAGCGGCCCTTTGTATTTTCTTTCTCCGCATGTCCTTGCTCAGGCGGTGGCTTCGAGCAGTGTCTTGATGGTCTTCAGGTCGCGGGTGACGGCCTGGATGTCCTTGATGAAGGCTTCGTCACTCATGCCTTCGGTCTGGAAGACGGTGAAGATGAGTTCGCTGCCCTCGCCGTTGGCAATCACGCGCATGGGCACGCGCTGGCTCTGTCCACTCGACAGCGTGACGGTGTGGTCAAGCACGCCGAAGCGGTTGTCTTCGCAGAAGGCCAGCAATACCGTACCAATCTCGGTGCCGGTATCAACATGCCAGACGCCGTCGACGACCGTGACCGACTTGCAGATGCCGGCGGCCCACAGTGGCAGTTGCTGCGGATCGCGCACGCAGCGATACACCGTCTCCGGCGGCACCGCAATTTCCATGCTGACGGTGCGGCTGCGCATGCTTATTTCACCGGTCGGGCCAGTATGCGCAGATCGTCGCCGAGCAGCGTACGGTCGATGATCTTCAGGCGAGTCGCCTGGCTGAGCTCGGTCAGTTCATGCAGATTGAACATGCCTTGGGCATTGTCGCCGATCAGCATGGGCGCCTGATAGATGAGGAACTCGTCCACGCAGCATTCGCGCAGCAGCGAGCCGTTGAGCTTGAAGCCGGCCTCGGCGTGGATCTCGTTGATGCCGCGCTCGGCCAGCGCGCGCAGCATGCTGTGCAGCTCGACCTTGCCGTGTTCGTTGGGGATGACCAGCACCTCGGCGCCAACATCGCGCAAGGCGGCAATGCGCGATTCGTCTTCGACGGCGCCGACGATGAGTGCCGGGCTGCCGTCCTTGGCGCCCTTGAGAATGTTCGCGGTCGGATAGATCTGCAGGCGGCTGTCCACCACAATGCGCAGCGGCTGACGCGGCGGCAGGCCGCCGTAGTCGACGCCGCGCACCGTCATCTGCGGATTGTCTTCCTTGACCGTACCGAAGCCGGTGAGAATGGCACAGGCGCGGGCGCGCCAGCGGTGGCCGTCCTGCCGCGCAGCTTCGCCGGTAATCCATTGCGAAGCGTTGTTGTTGAGCGCCGTCTTGCCGTCCAGACTGGCGGCGGTCTTGAGGCGCAGCCAGGGACGGCCGCGCGTCATGCGCGAGACGAAACCGATGTTGAGTTCGATCGCCTCATTCTCGAGCAGGCCACTGTGTACCTGGATACCGGCCGCGGCAAGCCGCGCCAGGCCCTGACCGGCGACCAGCGGATTCGGGTCCTGCATGGCGGCGACCACGCGCGACACGCCCGCGGCGACCAGTGCTTCAGAGCAGGGACCGGTACGGCCGGTGTGATTGCAGGGTTCGAGCGTGACGTAGGCGGTTGCGCCTTTGGCCTTGTCACCGGCTTCGCGCAGCGCATGCACTTCGGCGTGCGGTTCGCCCGCTTTGGCATGCCAGCCCGTACCGACCACGGTTCCAAAACCGTCTGCGGCCGATTGGACGATCACGCAGCCGACGCGCGGATTGGGTGTCGTCGTGTACAGGCCCAGACGCGCCAGACGCAGGGCATGCGCCATGTGCGCATGATCCGCAGCGGAAAAGGGCGCGCCGCTCACTTGGGTTTCTTGCCCGCCTTGCCGTTGCCCGCAGGCTTG
>JAIEOJ010000232.1 GCA_019750575.1 Rhodocyclaceae bacterium
GCGATCCGTCAACTTGTCGAGAAACTGTTTCGGATTGACCCAACCTTCGCGCTTGAGAAGGATCGCGCGCAGGGCACGGTGACGCGGATCAGGTCTGTAGTTCGGGATGCTGGTCGGATCAACGTCTTCGTATGGCTCGCCATACTCGTCGGCAAAGCGTCTCACCGCATTGAAGTTATCGTCGTCGAGCTCGTCGGTCGCCGTATTGTTGAGGATATAGGTGCCGAAGCCGTGCGCAACATCGCTACCGGGACAGATCTCGGCGAAGACTTCGGGCCAGGCGGCGGTGGCGGCGCGGCTAATATCGAACTTGAAGCGGTCGAGCGGCGTACCGAGCGAATCATGCTCAAGCTCGGCGAAGGAGTTCAGCATCGCGGCGGCGGCCCGCGTCGCCGAACCGCGCCGTTCGGCATGTCCGACCACGACGATTTCAACCCCGGGCTCGGCCTGCAGCCAGGCACGCGCCGTCATCAGACCGAGAATGCCATTACCGAGAATCGCGACTTTCATAGTCCCACCCCGCCCTGAGGAAATGACAGATAGCACAGCGAAGGATAGCTCTTCGCCTTGTGCAGCCGATGCGGAATACGACCAAGAATGTCCTGCAGATAATGCATGCCCTCGGCCGGCAGCTGGCCGCCACGGGTCAATTGCCAGAAGGCGATGACGCCGCCCGGCACCAGCCGCTTGAGAATGAACTCGAAGGAATCGCGTGTCGGCTCATAGATATTCAGATCGAACCAGGCCAGCGCCACCATCTCGCCGGGGTACTCGCGACCAAAGGCCGCCAGCGTTTCGCGGCAATCGCCCTCCCACACCTTGTGCTTGCCGTTGACGTGGCCCATGGCGTTGTTGCGCTCATGCAGGCTCAGCAGCTTGCGCAGCAAGTCGGCATAGTCGCTCGACAGCGAATAGGTGCCGTCCGAATACAAGGCCTTGTCGCGAGGATCCTTTTCGTCGAAGCCGGCGTAACCGGTGAAGGTATCGAATGCGTGGATGCGGCGCTGGAAATTCAGGGGCTCCAGGATGGCGCGAAAATTCTCGCAGAGTACGGCAGTCTGCCCTCGCCACGTGCCCATATCGAAGATCGCGCCGGGCAGATCGACGATCTGCTGATAGACCTCGAAGCTCGCCAGGATGCGGGCCATCAAGGAGCCGCGGATGAACAGGCCGAGCGAACGCTCCTTCTCTTCCTGCGTTGCCGGATAGCTGCTCATCAGATCGAACAGCTCACGACGTGCCTGAACCTGATCCTGATCCGAGTTCGTGATAATCGACGACTCATGCATGAAAAACGTCTCCGTTGAAAGACCACCTGCAATGGGGCACAGCCCAGCTCTGCGCGTTCCGGACCCATCGTCGAAACGATACGGAGCAATTCTTCACAGCCTGTCCGGCATCGCGACAGACTGCTCGCGCAACATAAACCGCTCGCAGCGCTTGCCGTTTGATCCTGCTCAAGCGCCGAACAGGTATCAGAGCACCGGGTTCCGGTACAGCGTACCGGTCATGCGCGCAAAGTCGCGCCGATGCTCCTCGTTTTCGGGATCGACCACCAGCGCCTGACGCAAAAACTCCACCGCCTCCAGATCGGCATTCACCGCCTTGCTGAGCAAGGCTGCCGCATGCAAGTTCGACGCATTGCGGAAGGAAAACGACAGTGCCGTCTTCAGCATTGCCAAGGCGGGGCCATGTTCACCGGCGGTAATCATCTGCTGCAGGGCGCCATAAAACAATTCCGGTGGCTGACTGTGCAACTCATGTATCGATCGCAGTTTGCGCAGGACGATGGTGTGGCCGTTGCCCACCTTGGAATCGGTTTCTTCAAAACACTCGATCAGCCAGCTGCCGAGCCGTTGCTGATTGATGTGATTGATGAAGGAAATCATGCTCTGCAGAGAAAACACGCCGTAGTGACCGCGCCAGGTATCCTCAGGCATCACCGCCATCGAGAGGCCACTCTCATAATCGGCCACCACCTTCTGCAAGGTGGTCAGGGCACGCGGGCCGTCGGTAGGCTCGGCGGTACGCTTGGGGAAAATGCAGAAAAACACGCCGCCATCCTTGAGCGCCCGGTCGCATTCGATCATTGCGGCGATGAAGTTCGGCTCGTGCTCGATGACGTGCGAACTGATGATGTAATCAAGCGACGCATCTTCGGCGGGAATGTTCTGGAAGTCGCCGATCAGGTCCACCACCTTCACTTCGGGCGACATCTTCAACTGCTCGACCTTGTAATGGCCGTAGTCAATCAGATCCTTGGGGAACATGTAATTGACGCCGTCGCTCGGCGCCACCGACTTGCAGTCCGGCAGATCGAAAGGATTGTGCGCAGCTGCGCCCAGCTCAAGACCTCGGCCGACGCAGTACTTGAACGCCAACGGCATCGGATTGAATTTCACGTATCTGTACTCCTCGCTTAGTCGCCGTACTTTTGCAAGTACTTGGCGTATCCCTCGCTCCAGCCGGGCGAACTGAAATTGCCACCGCTTTCATGCACCACCGCAATCGGCCAGGTGCCCATGCGCAAGCCCTTCTGCTCGACCTGGCGACAGAAGTCCATGTCGTAGAAGTGGAAGGCAAACTGTTCGTCAAAGCGCACGCCGGCACGATTCAACACCTCGCTGTCGGCAGCGAGAAAGAGGCCGTCCATGAGTTTGCACTCCTGCTTGGACGGGCCGAAGATCGAGATATTCCGGCACGGAAAACCTTCGCCGTGGCCCACCGTTCCGCTCAGATGGCGACGATCATCCCAGGTCAGATTCGGCACCGTCGTCGTGAAGGCCCAGGCCGGCTGCCGCGGCACGCGCCGCGTGTTGCCGGCAAGGCCGATCACGTCGAAATGCTGCAGGCCCTCGTAGAGACGCTCCATCCAGAAGAAGTCGCAGAGATAGATATCGTCATGGATGAAGACCAGGATCGCCGGATCCTTTCTGGCAACGTCCAGCGCGGTGTTGTACACCGTAGACAAGCCCAGGCTGTTGCTGCCAAACAGCTGCAACTGCGGCTCGGGCTGGCGATTGAAGTTCTTGAGCGAACGGCCGAGCGCCGTGCCGTCAATGAAATTGTCGGGGTTCTGGCGCGTGGCGCAGACCAGTCGGATGGGCTTCATCGGCATCGCACGGGTTCAAGGGCAGCGCGCGGATGCGCGGGCCTTGCCGTGACACGAAGGAAAATTCACCGCAGGTCTCAGACCTGCGTATTCATGATGTCGTGGTAGGCCGACACCAGCTTGTTGCGGACCTGTGTCATCTGCTGGAAGGACAGACTCGCCTTCTGCAGATTAATCATGACGTCCTGGAGATTGGCAGTGCCCTCGCCGCTGGCAAAGTCCTGGGCCATTTTCTGGGCATCGGCCTGGGCCTGGTTGACCTGTTCGATGGCCCCCTTCAGCACCTGCGCGAAATCCGGCCCCTCGGTCTGGCCGGCGGCAGGCGCAGCCTTGCCCTGGGCAGCGGCGGTGGCGGCCTTGAGTTCGGCAAGCATTGCATTCAGGTTGTTGGTGTCGATAGCCATTACAGGATCCTTTCTCCGGATTCTACTAGCAAGCCACGTGCCACACGGCAACAATCTCACTCATCGAAAAAACCTTCCTCACGATACTGCTTGAGCTTGTAGCGCAGCGTGCGTTCGGAAATGCCCAGCGCCTCGACCGCCTTCTTGCGCGAACCCCCGACGCGGGCCAGGGTATCGAGGATGTGCTGGCGCTCGAGATCTTTCATGTTGGCGCCGGAGGATGAGGGCACACCCTGTGCTGCAAGGGGTTCCGTCACGACGGGCGCCGCATCGAACGGTCCTGCCTGGACGCCGGGCGCGGACATGGGCAGGCCGGACACGGCCGCTGTCGCCGTACCCGAGAACATGATCTGCTCGGCACCAATGACCTGTGCAGGCGCCAGGATCAGGGCGCGCTGGATCACGTTTTCCAGTTCGCGCACATTGCCGGGCCAGGCATGAGCGGCAAGTTTTGCCTCGGCGCCGGCATCCAGCTTCGCCTGCAGGCCGAGCCGCCCGCCGTGCAGGGTCACGAAGTGGCGCGCCAGCGCCAGCACGTCGGCAGGACGCTGGCGCAGGGACGGGATCTGCAGCGGAAAGACATTCAGGCGGTAATACAGATCCTCGCGGAAGCGCCCGGCCGCCACCTCGGCTGCCATGTCGCGATTGGAGGTCGCCAGCACGCGGATATCCAGCGCCACCGGCTTCTTGCCGCCAACGCGATCGACCACGCGCTCCTGCAGCACGCGTAGCAGCTTGGCCTGCAGACCGAGGGGCATTTCCGAGATTTCGTCGAGCAGCAGGGTGCCGCCGTTGGCCTGCTCGAACTTGCCGGCCTGCGCGTTCTGCGCGCCGGTGAAGGCACCCTTCTCATGGCCAAACAGGGTGGCTTCGAGCAGGTTTTCCGGAATCGCCGCGCAGTTGATGGCAACGAAAGGGCCGCCGGCACGCGGTGACTGGTCGTGGATGTAGCGCGCAAATACTTCCTTGCCGGTACCCGATTCACCCGTCAGCATCACCGTCGCATCGGTGCGGGCGACGCGCGATGCCAGCAGCAGCACTTCATGCGTTGCCGCATCGGCGGCAATCACGCCCTCGCTGGCTGCCGGTGCCTTGGCGTAGCGGTCGATCTGCTCGATCAGGGCCTTGGGCTCGAAGGGCTTGAGCATGAAGTCGCAGGCGCCGCCGCGCATCGCGGCAACCGCCTTGTCCACGTCGCCGAAGGCCGTCATCAGCAGCACCGGCAGGCCCGGCCGGGCGGCGCGGATCTCGCCCAGCAGGGTCAGCCCGTCCATGGGCTCCATGCGCAGGTCGGATACCACCATGCTGTAGTCGTGCTTCGCCAGCAGGGCCAGCGCGGCCGGGCCGCCATCGGCGCCCGTGGC
>JAIEOJ010000212.1 GCA_019750575.1 Rhodocyclaceae bacterium
TGCAGCGACCACACATTCGGCACGATATTGCGCCACGAGGCGATCTCGATCTTCATGCCGAGGTTTGCCAGAATGGCCGACATATTGGCGATGGTCTGCTCCAGCGGCAGATCCTTGCCGGGAATGCAGGTCATTGTTTCCGCCGCGCTCGGTATCAGCAAGGCCTGGGCGTCGGCGTCGAGGTTCTCGACCTCCTCGATGATGAACTCCGGGCCGTTCTGCACCACGCGTTTCACGCTGCAGCGGTCGATCGAGCGCAGGATGCCTTCGCGGTCCTTGGCAGAAATGTCCGGCGGCAGCTGGATCTGGATCTTGAAGGTCTGCTTGTAGCGGTTTTCCGGATCGACGATGTTGTTGTGCGACAGGCGCATGTTCTCGGTCGGAATATTGCGCGCATCGCAATAGGCCTTCACGAAATAGGCCGCGCACAAGGCCGACGAGGCCAGGAAGTAGTCGAAGGGGCCCGGCGCCGAACCGTCGCCCTTGTAGCGTATGGGCTGATCGGCGATGACGGTGAAGTCGTCGAACTTGGCTTCCTGACGCAGCTTGTCGAGAAAGTTGACCTTGATTTCCATGCGGGGATCCTCAAACCGCGATCGGGCTCACGCGCGATGCGCGGAATCCCTGGGATAGTCAGGCCGTCGCGATGGCCTGAAAGTCGGAGTAGTCGCCGGCTTCCGCCAGTTCGACCAGTACATTGCTGACCGCTGCCGCCGGCGGGCCGCGGCGTGCCCAAGCCAGCAGCATGGCAACCGCCTCGCCATCTCCCTGCAAGTGCGCTTCCACCGTGCCATCGAAGCGGTTACGCACCCAGCCCTTCACGCCCAGCTTGTGCGCTGCCTCAACCATTGAAGCACGGTAGTACACGCCTTGCACCCTGCCGCTCACGATCAGGCGGCGGCAGGCAATGTCGGCGGCGGTGGGCAGGTTGTTGGGCATGAAAACTACGGAGAAAAACAACTGGGAGCAGGCGCAGCCTGCGAACCGGAGTCGCCTCCCTTCACGGAAGGGAGGTCGGGAGGGATGTGGTCACTTCACCTTCATGCCCGGCGTAGCACCCGAGTCCGGCGAGAGGATGTACAGCCCGCTGGTATTGCCTTCGGTGTCCGAGGCGGCCAGCACCATGCCTTCGCTCATGCCGAACTTCATCTTGCGCGGCGCCAGATTGGCGACCATCACGGTCAGGCGGCCGACCAGCAGGGCCGGGTCGTAGGCCGACTTGATGCCGGCGAAGACCTGCTTCGTGCCCAATGCGCCGACGTCGAGCGTCAGCTTGATCAGTTTGTCCGCACCTTCGACGTGTTCGGCATTGGCGATCTTCGCAATGCGCAGGTCTATCTTCATGAAGTCGTCGATGCTGATGAATTCACCGGCAGCGGCAGGGGCGTCGTTCTTGGCTTCCACTTTCTTTTCCTTCTTTACAGGTTCGGCAGCAGCAGGCGCCAGCGAATCGCGGTTGGCAGCGACCAGTGCCTCGACCTGCTTGGGGTCGATGCGTTGCATCAGATGCGCGTAGCTGTTGATCAGGTGGCCGTTGGTCAGTGGCACATGCACTTCGGCCCAGCCCTGGTGGGGGATGCCGAGGAAGTTCTCGACCTGCTCGGCCAGCTTGGGCAGCACCGGCTTCAGGTACAGCGTGAGCAGGCGGAACATCTCCATGGCTTCGGAACAGATCGTCTGCAGCTGGGGGCTAGCAGGATCGGTCTTGGCGATGGTCCACGGAGCGGCTGTGGCGATTACCCCGTTGGCGCGGTCGGCAATGGCCATGATCTCGCGCAGGGCGCGGCCGTAGTCGCGCTGCTCATAGCACTCGGCGATCAGTTCGGCGCTGGCGCGCGCGGCGGTGATGAGCTCCGAATCGGGATCGAGCTTGATCTTGCCGCCGAAACCCTTGGTCAGGAAGCCGGCGCAGCGGCTGGCGATATTGATGTACTTGCCGATCAGGTCGCTGTTCACGCGGGCGACGAAATCGTCGAGGTTGAGATCGATGTCTTCCATGCTGCCGTTGAGCTTGGCGGCGTAGTAGTAGCGCAGCCATTCCGGATTGAGGCCGGTGGCGAGATAGGATTCGGCGGTGATGAAGGTGCCGCGCGACTTGGACATCTTGGCGCCATCCACGGTCAGGTAGCCGTGGGCGAAGATGCCGCTGGGCGTGCGATGGCCGCTGAACTTGAGCATGGCCGGCCAGAACAGCGCGTGGAAGTAGAGGATGTCCTTGCCGATGAAGTGATAGAGCTCGGCCTTGGCGTCGCCCTGCCAGTACTCGTCAAAATTGAGGCTGACGCGGTTGGCGAGGTTGCGGAAGGAGCCCATGTAGCCGACGGGCGCGTCTAGCCAGACATAGAAGAACTTGTTGTCGGTACCGGGAATGCGGAAGCCGAAGTAGGGCGCGTCGCGCGAAATGTCCCAGTCGCTGAGCTTGTTCTCGCCGTCGGTGCCCAGCCATTCCTGCATCTTGTTGGCGGCTTCGTTCTGCAGATGGCCGGCGCGCGTCCATTCGCGCAGGAAGGCCTGGCAGCGCGGATCGGAGAGCTTGAAGAAGTAATGCTCGGAGTCGCGCAGCTCGGGCTTGGCGCCGGATACGGCAGAGTAGGGATTCTTGAGCTCGGTCGGCGCATAGGCGGCGCCGCAGACTTCGCAGTTGTCGCCGTACTGGTCAGCTGCGCCGCACTTCGGGCATTCGCCCTTGATGAAGCGGTCCGGCAGGAACATAGCCTTGACCGGATCGTAGAACTGCTCGATGGCGCGCGTCTCGATCAGGCCGGCGGCCTGCAGCCTGGCGTAGATGTCCTCGGCCTGTACCCGGGTTTCCTCGGAGTGGGTCGAGTGATAGTTGTCGAAATTGACATGGAAGCCGGTGAAGTCGCGCAGATGCTCGCCGTGTACGCGGGCGATCAGCTGCTCAGGCGTGATGCCCTCCTTCTCGGCGCGCAGCATGATGGGCGTGCCGTGCGTGTCGTCGGCGCAGACATAGTGGCAATGATGGCCGCGCATCTTCTGGAAGCGCACCCAGATGTCGGTCTGCACATACTCGACCAGGTGGCCGAGGTGGATGGCGCCGTTGGCGTAGGGCAGGGCGCTGGTGACGAGGATTTTGCGGGGGGCGGTCATGTCTGGGGCGGGCTGGATTGCGGCAATCCGGCATTTTAGCAAAGCCCCATGCCTTGACCTGCTGTTTGCCCGGCCAGCCCTTGCTTTATGGCCGGGCGCCCCCAAATGGGGTCAGCAGCATCTTTGATGCGGAATATGTCCACCGTAAGCCGTGGTTAGCCCCGGTCGCTCCGGTATACTGGACAAAATTACTCAAGTACTTATGCCCCGGAGTTCATATGAGCGTTAGCGAAGCGTCGATACAAGACGCACTCAAGCAGGTCACCGATCCCAACACCGGCAAGGATTTCGTCACCAGCCGCAGTGCAAAGAACATCAAGATCAATGGCGCCGACGTCGCCCTGGATATAGAACTCGGCTATCCGGCCCAGAGCCAGCTCGGCCTGATCCGCGACATGGTCGAAGGCCAGCTCAAGAAGATCGACGGCATCGGCAAGATCACCGTCAATGTGTATGCCAGGATTGTGGCGCACACCGTGCAGCGCGGCTTGAAGCTGCTGCCCAACATCAAGAACATCATTGCCGTGGCCTCCGGCAAGGGCGGCGTGGGCAAGTCCACCACCGCCGTCAATCTGGCCCTGGCCCTGTCGGCCGAAGGCGCCCGTGTCGGCCTGCTCGATGCTGACATCTACGGCCCCTCGCAGCCGCAGATGATGGGCCTGTCCGGTCGTCCGGAAGCGGTGGACGAAAAGACCATCAAGCCGATGGAGGCCTACGATGTGCAGACCATGTCGATCGGCTTCCTGATCGATCCGGAAACCCCCATGGTCTGGCGCGGCCCCATGGTCACCTCGGCCATGCAGCAGCTGCTCGGCCAGACCGCCTGGGACAACCTCGACTATCTGGTCATCGACCTGCCGCCGGGCACCGGCGACATCCAGCTGACCCTGTCGCAGCAAGTGCCGGTCACCGGCGCCGTGATCGTGACCACGCCGCAAGACATCGCCCTGCTGGACGCCCGCAAGGGCCTGAAGATGTTCGAGAAGGTGGGCGTCCCCATCCTCGGTATCGTCGAGAACATGAGCACCCACATCTGCTCCAATTGCGGCCATGAAGAAGCCATTTTTGGCTCCGGCGGCGGCGAGCGCATGTCGCTCGACTACCAGGTCGAACTGCTGGGCAAGCTGCCGCTGAACATCGGCATCCGCCTGCAGGCCGACCAGGGCAAGCCGACCGTGGTGGCTGACCCGGATGGCCGCATCGCCGAGATCTACAAGCAGATCGCCCGCCGCGTGGCCGTCAAGATCGCGGAACAAGCCAAGGAAATGAGCGGCAAGTTCCCCAATATCGTCGTGCAAAACACTTGAGGGGCAAAGCCCCTCACCCCAGCCCTCTCCCCCGCGGGGAGAGGGTGACCACGGTTCGCAGCTACGCTGCTCCCAAATGAGGGCCTCTCCGTGGTTTCCCTCTACGGATTGCGCCTCTGGCGCGGGCCGCTTCGCCTTGGGGCGGCCCGGCGGCGAAGCTTTGCTGTTGTGGGGGTTGCTTGATCGGCGTTAAGAATGTTGCAGGTACCTGAAAAGAGCGGATAATCCGCTCTTTTCGTTTTTCCAGACCCGGATTGCGACCCCTATGAGCATCAAATCGGACAAGTGGATCCGCCGCATGGCGGAGCAGCACGGCATGATCGAGCCCTTCGAGCCCGATCTGGTGCGCGAGGTCGATGGCCGCAAGATCGTGTCCTACGGCACCTCGAGCTATGGATACGATATTCGCTGTGCGCCCGAATTCCGGGTGTTTACCAATATCAATTCGACCATTGTCGATCCCAAGAATTTCGACCCGAACTCCTTTGTCGAAATGAATGGTGATTACTGCATCATCCCGCCGAATTCGTTTGCCTTGGCACGTACGGTCGAGTACTT
>JAIEOJ010000205.1 GCA_019750575.1 Rhodocyclaceae bacterium
GGATTGTGGTGTCGTTGCGGGTAATGCTTGATGTGCAGCAGGTGGATGCGGATCAGTTCGCTGGCGATCGGATCCTCGAAACCCTGGCGATCGGAGCGATTTGTCATCAGCAGGGTTTCAAGATACTCATGGCCGGCCAGCGTGCCCCAGACTGCCTCGATCTGCTGCAGGATGCGTTCGAAACGGTTGTAGACGTTGAGTGGATAACGACTGGAGTTTTCCAGTGCCTGGGCGAGCTTGGGAAATTTGCGGACGAATTCCCCGGTTTCATCATCGTGCATGTGATCCCCCATTCTGTGATCGGCTTGTCGAGCAGCCATCACTGTTATTGCGCCAAAATCAATTAATGTCAAGTTTTGTCACAACTATTGTTGTGATTTGCAAGCTGGCTGACAGGGGGGGCGGGCGCTCAGGGGGTGGGGGCTTGTACCGCGGCAGGCAGGCCGGTCCGGCCGGTATTCTTGTAGAGCTGGATCGCCGCCTGCAGATGGCGCTGGCGGGCGTCGATCAGGGTGCGTTCGGCGGCCAGCTCGGTGGCCTGCGCAACGGTGAGTTCAAGCTGGCCGGCAGTCCCGGCGGCGTACTGGTTGGCGGCGATTTCGCGCGTGCGGCGAGCGGCACGCGCGGCGACTTCGCGCTCCTGTTTCTCTTCGCCGACCAGTCGGGCGGCGGCCAGATTGTCCTCGACTTCCTGGAAGGCGACCAGCACGGTCTGACGGTAGGTGGCCACGCTCTGGTCATAGGCGGCGCCGGCGGATTCGACCGCCGCGCTGCGCGCGCCGCCGTCGAACAGTGCCAGGGCCAGTGCCGGTCCCAGGGACCAGAAACGGTGCGGCGAACTGATCAGGTCCGTGAGTTCGTTGTTGCGGTAGCCATAGTTGCCGGACAGCGTCAGTGTCGGAAACCAGGCCGCCTTGGCAACCCCGATCTGCGCATTGGCCGCGGCGACGCGACGTTCTGCGGCCACAATGTCGGGCCGGCTGGCGAGCCAGATCGAGGGCAGCAGGGCCGGCGTGTCGGGTTGCGCGGGCAATGTCGCGGCGCTACCCAGCGTCAGTTCCGCCGGCACCTTGCCGACCAGGGTGGCGAGTGCATGTTCGTACTGCGCCCGCTGCAAGGTCAGCGCCAGCAGTGTTGCCCTCGCCGTGGCGTGCTGGCTTTCCGCATTGCTCACGTCGATGGCGCCGGCCACGCCGCTGGCGAAGCGGTTGCGCGTGAGTTCGAGATAGCGGCTGTAGGCCTTGACGGTGGCCTCTTGCAGTCCGAGCTGGACTTCGCTGCCGCGCAACTGGATGTAGGTCTGGGCGAGCAGGGCATGCGCGGACAGGCGCGCCGCGGCAAGGTCGGCGGCACTGGCTTCGAGGCGTGCGCCGGCGGCTTCACTGCTGCGCCGGATGCGTCCCCACAGATCAAGTTCCCAGCTGGCGCTGGCGGAGAGGTTGATCGTGGTGGTCGGCGGCCGGCTGCCCTGTACCTGGGCACCCGTGCTGTTGGTGGTCAGGGCATTCGCAGCGCGGGTGCCGCCGAAGCTGCCGTTGATGGTCGGATAGAAGGCGGCGTTGGCGCTGTCCAGCGCGGCGCGCGCGGCACGGTACTGGGCTTCCGCGATGCGGATGTTCTGGTTGTTGATGCTGACCTGTTCCTGCAAGGCATCGAGTACGGGGTCAGCGAAAACCTTCCACCATTGCTCGGGATCTGTTCCGGCCTGCGCTGCATCGCCGAGCTGCACCCATTTCGCGTCGGCGGCGGCCTGCTTGAACTGCGCCGGTGTGGCAACTTCCGGACGCACATAGTCGGGGCCGACGGCGCAGCCGCCCAGCAGGGTACAGGCGAGGGTGATGTGAAGGGCGCGGGTGCGTGACACGATTTTTCCTCAGATGGTTTGCAGCGTTGCCACGGGATGGGCGGGACCGCGCGCAAAACGCTTGCGCAGGCGGTCCAGCAGCACATAGACGACGGGCGTGGTGTACAGCGTCAGCAGCTGGCTCATGACCAGACCGCCGACGATGGCGATGCCCAGCGGATTGCGCAGTTCGGCACCGTCGCCGCTGCCGAGCGCGAGCGGGATGGCGCCGCAGATGGCGGCCACCGTGGTCATCAGGATGGGGCGGAAGCGCAGCTGGCAGGCGCGGTAGATGGCGCTGGCCGGGGAGCAGCCGAGCTCGCGCTGGCGCGCAATCGCGACGTCGATCATCAGGATCGCGTTCTTCTTGACGATGCCGATCAGCAGGATCACGCCGATCAGGGCGATGAAGCTGAATTCCGTCTTGAACAGCATCAGCGCCAGCAGCGCGCCGATGCCGGCCGAGGGCAGGGTGGACAGGATGGTGAGCGGATGCAGCAGGCTTTCGTACAGCATGCCGAGCACGATGTAGATGGTGACGATGGCGGCGAGGATCAGCAGCGGCTGGTTGCGGTTGGACTCCTCGAAGGCCTTGGCCGTGCCGGCGAAACTGCCCTGCACGCTGGTTGGCACGCCGATCTCGGCCAGGGTGCGGTTGATGGCCGTGGCGGCCTGGCCCAGCGATACGCCATCGGGCAGGTTGAAGCTGAAGGTGTCGGCGGGAAAGCCGGCTTCATGGTTGACCTGCAGGGGCGCGTTGCTGGTCGTCACCCTGGTGAAGGCGGACAGCGGCACTTGCGCCCCGCTGCTGGAGGTGAAGAAGAAGTCGTCGAGCGTGGCCGGGTTCTGCAGGAACTCCGGTGCCAGGCCCATGACCACGCGATACTGGTTGAGCGGGTTGTAGATGATGCCGATCTGGCGCTGGCTGAAGGCCGAGGACAGCGTGTTGTCGATGCTGCGCATGTTGAGGCCGAGCTGCATGGCCTTGTCGCGGTCGATGTCGAGGAAGATCTGGGTGGCCTTGTCCTGCATGTCGGTATTCACGTCGGTGAGTTCCGGCAGCTTGGCCAGGGCATTGCGTATCTTGGGTTCCCATTCGCGCAGGGTGGACAGTTCGTCGGCGCGCAGCGCGTACTGGTACTGCGCATTGCTGGAGCGGCCACCGATGCGGATGTCCTGCTGCGCAACCAGGAAGGTGCGCGCCCCCGGCTCCTGCGCCAGCTTCGGGCGCAGGCGGTTGATGACGGTCTCCGCGCTGTCGCGGCGCTGGCCGGCACCATCGCCGATGGGCTTGAGCGTCACGAACATCTGTGCGCTGTTGCCGCGGTTGCCGCCGGTAAAGCCGGTGATGTTGTCGACGGCCGGGTCGCTGCGGATGATCTCCATGAAGCTTTGCATCTTGGCGCGCATGGCCTGGAAGGAGATGCTCTGGTCGGCCTGGACCATGGCGATGATGCGGCCAGTGTCCTGCTGCGGGAAGAAGCCCTTGGGTATCCACTGGTAGAGCTTGACGTTGAGCACCACGGTGCCGATCAGCAGGGCCAGCATCAGCCAGCTGTGGCGCAGCCCCCAGGCCAGGCTGCGGCGATAGCCACGCATGACGGCACGATTGGCGCGCCGTCCAAGCCAGGCGGCGCGATGGCTGAAGCGCGACCAGGCTGAGACCCGGCGGTCGGTGATGGGCGTCTCCGCGTCCTTTTCCTTGCGTCGCGACAGCATCCAAGCACACATGCTGGGCGTGGTCGTGAGCGAGATGATCATGGAGATCAGGATGGCCGCGGTCAGCGTCACCGAGAATTCGCGGAACAGGCGGCCGACGATGCCGCCCATGCCGAGCAGGGGAATGAAGACTGCGATCAGGGAGAGGGTGATCGAGACGATGGTGAAGCTGATCTCGCGCGAACCGTCCAGCGCGGCCTGCAGCGGTGTCTTGCCCTTCTCGATATGGCGGCTGATGTTCTCCAGCACCACGATGGCGTCGTCCACGACGAAACCGGTAGCGACCGTCAGCGCCATCAGCGAGATATTGTTGAGCGAGAAGCCGCACAGGTACATCACGCCGAAGGTGCCGATCAGCGACACCGGCACCGCCACGCTGGGAATCAAGGCCGCGCGCAGGCGGCGCAGGAACAGGAACACCACCAGCACTACCAGCGCAACCGCAATCACCAGGGTGTGCTCAACCTCGCGCAGCGAACCGCGTATGGTCGGCGTGCGGTCCATCATCACGTCGAGATCGATGGCCGCCGGAATCGAGGCGCGCAGGAAGGGCAGCAGGGCGCGAACCTCCTCCACCGTCTCGATGATGTTGGCATCGGGCTGGGTGCGCAGGATCAGCAGTATCGCCGGCTTGCCGTTGGCGGCACCATAGGTGCGGATGTTCTCGACCGAGTCGCTGACAGTGGCGACGTCGCCAAGGCGCAGGGTGTTGCCGTTCTGGTGGCGGATGATGACCCTGGCGAATTCGTCCGCCTCGCGCAGCTGGTCGCTGGCGCCAAGCTGCCATTGCTGCTGCTCGGACTCGACCACGCCCAGCGGCCGCCGGCTGCTGGCATTGCCGATCGCGGTGCGCAGGGTGTCGAGGCCGATGCCGCTGGCGGCCAGCCGGTTCGGGTCCAGATCGACGCGCACCGCTGGCAGTGCGCCGCCGCCGATGGTGACTTCGCCGATACCGTTCACCTGCGAGATGCGCTGCGCGAGGATGGTCGAGGCAGCGTCGTACATCTGGCCGCGGCTCATGGTGGCCGAGGTCAGCGCCAGGATCATCACCGGCGCATCGGCCGGGTTGAGCTTGCGATAGGTCGGCATCGAGGGCAGGCTGGTCGGCAGCAGCGGGCGTGCCGCATTGATTGCCGCCTGCACCTCGCGCGCCGCACCGTTGATGTCGCGGTCGAGTTCGAACTGGATGGTGATGCGCGCGCTGCCCTGCGAGCTGGAGCTGGTGATTTCGGTGATGCCGGCGATCTGTCCCAGCGCACGCTCCAGCGGCGTTGCCACCGTCGCCGCCATGGTCTCGGGGCTGGCCCCCGGCAGGCTGGCGCTGACCGCGATGGTCGGAAAATTCACCTGCGGCAGCGGCGCCACCGGCAGTGCAAAGAAGGCAATGATGCCGGCCAGCGTCAGCCCCAGCGTGATCAGCACGGTGGCGATGGGGCGG
>JAIEOJ010000017.1 GCA_019750575.1 Rhodocyclaceae bacterium
AACGGCCTGCGCCAGCACAGCTGGCCCGGCGGCTACAGCGAATTGCGCGGCGTCATCAAGTCCCTGGCGCTGGGCGCCATCGAGGAAGAAATCGCCGGCGACGAAGTGGCGCGCCTGCTCGGCCACGATCCCAGCAATCCGCTGCCCGGCCTCGCCCCGGAAGTGATGGACCTGCCGCTGCGCGAAGCGCGCGAGGTTTTCGAGCGCATGTACTTCGAATACCACCTCGCCGTCGACGGCAGCAACATGACGCGCCTGGCCGAGAAAACCGGTCTTGAGCGCACCCACCTCTACCGCAAGCTCAAGGATCTCGGCATCAGATAGACAACCAGGCCCTGGCGATGCCTCTGAATCGCCTGCGTCAAACCCAAAGGGAGAGTGCATCATGAGTGATGAAGCGATTCAGGAAGTAGCGCAGGATTCAAGAAACACGGCATTGCTGGTCTGGGTAGGAACGATCTTCTTCGGCTTCATTCCCGGGCTGATCCTGTTCCTGGTCAAGAAGGACGACCCTTACGTCCTCGATCAGTCCAAGGAAGCCCTCAACTGGTCGATCACCGCGACCATTGCCTATGTCGCGGCCTTCATCCTCGCCTTCATCGTCATCGGCGCCTTCCTGATCCCGGTGATCGGTCTCTGTCACCTGGTCTTCTGTGTCATGGGCGCCGTCGGCACCTCCAAGGGCAAGCCTTTCCGCGTGCCCTTCGCGCTACGCCTCATCAAGTAAGCATTGATCATTCAATGAGGACGGCGGCGCAACCCTGCGCCGCCGTTTTGTTTCATGGCTGAACACCAACCCGCAATGGAAGACGAAAAGCGCCTGCGCATCCTGCTGTGGCTGGTCGCCATCGCCTTCTTCATGCAGACGCTGGACGCCACCATCGTCAACACGGCGCTGCCGGCCATGGCCGCAGCGCTGCATGAGAGCCCGCTCAAGATGCACTCGGTGGTGATCTCCTACGCGCTCGCAATGGCCACGCTGATCCCCGCCTCCGGCTGGATTGCCGACCGCTTCGGCACGCGCCGCGCCTTCATGTCGGCCATCATCCTGTTCAGCCTGGGCTCGCTGCTGTGCGCGCTCTCCCACAATCTGTCGATGCTGGTCGCGGCGCGCGTGCTGCAGGGCATAGGCGGCGCCATGCTGCTGCCGGTGGGGCGTCTCGCCGTCCTGCGCGCCTTCCCGCGCGAGCGTTTTCTCGCCGCCATGGCCTTCGTCACCATTCCCGGCCTGATCGGCCCGCTGATCGGCCCCACGCTGGGCGGCTGGCTGGTGGAGTACGCGTCCTGGCACTGGATCTTCCTGATCAACCTGCCGGTCGGCCTGATCGGCTGCTTCATGACCCATCGCTACATGATCGACGCACGCCAGGAAAAACTCGGCAGCTTCGATCTGGGCGGGTATCTGCTGCTCGCCTTCAGCATGATAGGCATCTCGCTGGCCGTCGACGGGCTTTCCGATCTGGGCATGCGCCACGCCACCGTGATGGTGCTGTTGACCTTCGGCTTCGCCAGCCTCGCCGCCTACTGGCTGCGCGCATCGCGTCGCTCCGACGCCCTGTTTCCGCTGGGTCTATTCGAGATCAACACCTTCAGTGTGGGCATACTCGGCAACCTGTTCGCGCGCATCGGCAGCGGCGCCATGCCCTTCCTGATTCCCTTGCTGCTCCAGGTCAGCCTGGGCTATACACCGGCGCAGGCCGGCGTCATGCTGATTCCGGTGGCAGTGGCGGCCATCCTGAGCAAGCGCATCGGACCGCCGCTGATCCGCCGCGCCGGTTATCGCAATGTGCTGCTCGCCAACACGCTGCTGGTGGGAGGCACCATCATCAGCTTCGGCCTGATCGGCGAGGCTACGCCAAGCTGGTTGCTGATGGTGCAGCTCGCCTGTTTCGGCGCCGTCAATTCGCTGCAGTTCACGGCCATGAACACCATCGCGCTGTTCGATCTGGAAGGGTCGAACGCGAGCAGCGGCAACAGCCTGCTGTCGATGATCATGATGTTGTCGATGAGCCTCGGCGTGGCCATTGCCGGCGGCCTGCTGGCCGCGTTCGATAGTACGTCCGGCAGCGGCACCCAGGCCTTGTCGGCCTTTCATGCCACCTTCGTCACGGTCGGGCTGATCACCTGTGCGTCGGCGGGGATTTTCTGGCAGCTGGCCCCCGACGCCGGGCGTGCCATAAAGCAGATTCGGGACGCCGGGCCGGACTAGGTTCAGGCGGTCAGCTGCGTATACAGCCGCGGCAGTTGCAGAGGCAGATCAGCGGGTTTGCGCACCACCGTATAGCCGCCGGGGCCGAACAGATGCGGCAGATAGGCCGCGCCTTCCTTGTCGATGGTGACGCAGAAGGGCTTGATGCCGGCGTCGAGCGCCTCCATCACGCTCTTCCTCGTGTCCTCGATGCCGTAACGGCCTTCGTAAAGATCAAGATCGTGCGGCTTGCCGTCGGAGAGGATCAGCAGCAGGCGCTGCGCATTCGGCTGTTCCTCCAGCAGGCGCGTGGCCTGGCGGATGGCCGCACCCATGCGCGTGTAGTAGCCGGGCGCGATGGCGGCGACACGGCCGCGCGTAGCGGCATCGTAGGCGGTGTCGAAGCGCTTCAGTTCGTGCATGCGTACATTGCTGCGCTTGAGCGAGGAAAAGCCGTACATGGCAAAGGCATCGCCGGTCGCCTGCAGGGCTTCGGCGAGCAGCATCAGGCTGTCGCGGATCACGTCGATGACCTTGTTCTCGCCGCCGGCCCAGGCATCGGTCGACAGCGACAGGTCGGCGAGTATCAGACAGGCCAGATCGCGCTCCTGCTGCACCTGCGCCATGTAGAGGCCGGCGCCGTCCTGGCTGATGCCGGCCATGCGTTCGGCCTCGGCGCGCACGCAGGCATCCAGATCCAGCTCGCTGCCCTCGGGCTGGCCCTTGAGCCAGCAGCGCTGCGGCGCCAGCACGGCGAGCTGGTTGCGCAGGCGGCGCGCGGTGCGGCGCAAATGTGGCGGCAGTGCGCAGGGTTCGGCAGCGCGCGCCACCATGAGCTGCACGCAGCAGTGATCGGGGCGCAAATGGCTGCTGCGGTAATCCCATTCGGGCAGGCGCAGGCCTGCGCCCAGCGGCAGGTCATCCTCACTGGCCGCAGGCAGATCCAGATCGAAACGCACCTTGGCGGCGACGCGCTCGTTATCCTGCGCCACCGACAGCGTATCTATGGTCTTTGCCGCCTGGGCCGCATCGGGGTCGGGCTCGTCATCCACGGAGCGATTGACGCGCACATATTCAACCCAGGAAAACAGGCTCTCGGCACGGAACACCATGAGCAGGCCGTGCTCGTCCTCGGGCGCCTCGGTGCGCTCGGCGCGATACGGTGCGGCCTGCTTCTCCTCGGGCGCTACGGTGCCGCCGGCTTCCTGGTGCTGCACGCTGCGCGTGGTCTGCGCATGCGCCGGCAGCGGATACAGCCACAGCGGCACCGGCTGCAGCGGATGCGCCTTGATGCCCGACAGCGGCGGCAGTGCAGCCACGCTGCCCGGTACGGCGAGTGCCGCTCGCAGCGCGCGCTCCTGCGCGGCTTCGTCGGCCGGCATCTGCTCCGGCATGCGACGCATGGCAAGGCAGGCGGTCAGCAGACGCTCATAACGTGGCTGCAGGCCGGGGAAGTGATGCAGCGTCACCAGGGTGGCGCGCTGGTTGCGCACGATCCAGTCCTCGTCTGTCGGTACGTCGTGTGCGGCAAGCGCGGCCAGCCAGATGTAGAGATCACGGTTGAGGCCGGCATCCTCGAACAGGGCAATGCGCGCCGGCAGGCGCAGGATCTCGCCATCCATGCCGGCATGCTGGACACGGTCGCCGCTGCCGGCGATGCGCTCCAGCCAGCCGCGCCGCGCCTGATGGCGTTCGACCAGCGCCGCCGCAACACGCAAGCCGGCATCGCCGCCCATGCCGCGGAAGACTACGCCCAGCATCTTCTCGATCTGGCGCAGCTCGACCGCCGCCGCAGGAAATTCGCGCAGCGCAGCGCGGGTGATCCAGCGGTCCCAGAGACTGCCGACCCACTCCTCCATCAGTCGCGCCTTCCGGTCAGGCTGACCATGGCCTCATTCGCCTTGGCCGCATCGCGATCCACCCATTTGAGCAGGACCGGCTTGCCGACACCGCTCTGCACCGTATGGCAGGCAGAGACGCATTGCGAACACTGGGTACAGGTGAACATCTCGCGCTTGGTGGTGCGCGGCTTGAGCCGCATCGGACAGGCTGCCTCGCAGGCAGCATGGCCCGGGCCGCCTTCGGCATAACAGGCCGAGCAGTCAGCGGCACGGAAGCGCTCGTAGCCGACCACCATGGCGCCGCGGTTGGCCATCCACGCCAGGCTCTGGAACAGGCCGACGGCGCAGCCGTAACGGCAGAACAGATGGCGCGCAAACAGGAACTCCATGGTCAGCACCGTGGTCGCCGCGGCGAGGAAGATGAACTGGTTGCGCGTCGGACTGAGGTGTAGCAGGTTGCCATACACCTCGGCCGGTGGCAGCAGATAGCTGAGGAAAACCACGGCCCACGCGAAAGCCACGCTGATGGCGGCGATGAAGATGGGAATCCACCATACCGGATGCTGCGGTCGCGGGCTGCCGTCGGCCTCGCGCGGCGGGGTCGGCTGCCGGTCCCAGATGCTGTGCTTGCCGCTGGCGCGCAGCATCAGACGGTTGATGGTTTCCACCGCCGAGAAGTGCGGACACAGCCAGCCGCAGTACAGCCGCCCCCAGCGCCAGGCAATCAGCATCAGCAGGGCGGCAGCCGCCAGCAGCGGCAGGAACAGGCGCAGCAGGATGTTGGCGACGGTTTCACCGGCACCCGCCTCGCCGGCGAGAAAGGCATCGATGCCGATATGCCAGGGCTGACCGAGGAAGAAGGCATGCCCCAGGGTCAGGTCATAGCGCAGCAGGTCAAACACCGGCGCCAGCGCAAACAGGAAAAAGAAGCCCACCTGCAGCACGCGGCGCAGGATTTGCGACGGCGGCGCGTAGGGTTTAGCGGCCGAAGCTGGCAAGGATGATCTCCATCAGTCCGTC
>JAIEOJ010000036.1 GCA_019750575.1 Rhodocyclaceae bacterium
CGCGATCCGCGCACCCTGATCGAAAGCAAGATCCTGATGCGACAATTGTTCAACCATTATCTCGGCGGGCAGGTCCTGCAGTCGCGCAGGGTTTTCGTCGAGCTGCAGGAGTTGTGATGGAAAGCATGGCCGGAACGGCGCTGTCGGTGAACGTAAACAAGGTCGCGTTGCTGCGCAATTCGCGCCACCTCGACATCCCCAATGTCGTGCGTGCCGCGCGGCAGTGCCTTGAGGCGGGCGCACACGGCATCACCGTGCATCCGCGTCCGGACGAACGCCATATCCGCGCCGCCGATGTGCATGCACTCGCGGCGCTGCTCGGGCAATGGCCGCAGGCCGAGTTCAATATCGAAGGCAATCCCTTCCATAACCTCATGGATTTCGTGCGTGCGGTACGGCCGCAGCAATGCACCTTCGTGCCTGACAGCGAAGGCCAGTTCACCTCCGACCACGGCTGGGATCTGGCCAGCGATGCCGAACGCATCAGGCCCCTGATCGACGAGTGCCATGCGCTCGGTGTGCGCGTCAGCCTGTTCATGGATGCCGTTGCGGAAAACATGGTCCTGGCCCGCGCAGTCGGCGCTGACCGCGTCGAGTTGTATACCGAGCCCTACGCGGCGGCCCATGGCACGCCGGCGCAGGCGGACGAACTGGCGCGCTTTGCCGCCGCCGCCCGCGCCGCCCAGGCTGCCGGCCTGGGGGTGAATGCCGGCCATGACCTGAGCCGGCAGAATCTGAGCGATTTTCTGCGTGGCCTTCCCGGCGTGCTCGAAGTCTCCATCGGTCATGCCCTGATCGCGGACGCGCTGGAGTTCGGCTACCGTGAAACCGTGCAGCGCTACTTGCAGTGCATCGCCATGGCGGGCGAGGAAGAATGATCTACGGCATCGGCACCGATATTATCGCCGTTGCCAGGATGACGGAATTGCATGCACGCCACGGCGAACGTTCCCTGCACAAGCTGCTGGCAGCGGACGAGATTCCTTTCTGCCGCAAGGCTGCCGATCCCGCACGTTATCTCGCCAAGCGCTTTGCCGCCAAGGAAGCCCTGGCCAAGGCCCTGGGCACCGGTCTGCGCGCGCCCGTTCTGCTCGCTGCGATGGCAGTGCTGAATGACGAACTGGGCAAGCCCCATTTCCGTTTCAGCGGCGAACTGGCCGCCTACATCGAGGCGCGCCGCCTGCGCGTGCATCTTTCCATCAGCGACGAGCGTGATACCGCCGTCGCTTTCGTTGTCCTGGAACAATTGCCATGAATCCCACGCCCGCTGACACCGTCACCCTGGGGCCCTTGATGATCGATATCGCCGGTACCGAACTGACGGCGCTCGATCGCGAACGTCTCAGTCACCCGCTGGTGGGTGGCATCATCCTGTTCACCCGCAACTATCGCGACCGTGAACAGTTGACGGCGCTGTGCGCCGACATCCACGCCCTGCGCGAGCCGCGCCTGCTAATCGCGGTTGATCACGAAGGCGGACGGGTGCAGCGCTTCCGCGAGGGCTTCACGCGCCTGCCGGCGATGCGTCGTTTGGGCGAGCTGCATGCGCAGGACGCACAGGCCGGTCTGGATGCGGCGCGTGCGCTGGGCGAAGTGCTGGCGGCTGAACTGCTGGCCTGCGGCGTGGATTTTTCGTTCACGCCGGTGCTGGATCTCGATTACGGACACAGCAGCGTCATCGGCGACCGTTCCTTCGGGCGGGATCCGGAAACGGTGGCGGCACTGGCGAATGCACTGGTGGCCGGCCTCCATGCCGCCGGCATGAAGTCCTGCGGCAAGCACTTCCCCGGCCATGGCCATGTGGCTGCCGACTCGCACGTGGCGATTCCGGTCGATGAACGCCCGCTGGCGCAACTGCAGGAGGACATTGCCGCCTTCCGCCTCGGACAGGTGGATGCGGTGATGCCCGCGCATGTCATCTATCCGGCGGTGGATTCGCGGCCGGCGGGTTTTTCGCCGGTGTGGCAAACGATGTTGCGCGAGGACCTGGGCTTCGATGGGGTGGTTTTCAGCGATGACCTGTCCATGGAAGGTGCCAGCGTTGTCGGCGGCATCGCGGAGCGGGCTACGGCTGCCTGGGAGGCCGGTTGCGACATGCTGCTGGTCTGCAATGCACCGGAGGCGGCCGCCCAGTTGCTGGCAAGCTGGCCGGTCCGCCCCGATCCGCGGCGCAGTGCCCGGATTCTGAAGCTGCGGCCCGCAGTTCCGGATTCGACCGACTGGGCAGCCTTGCAGGCACAGTCATCGTATCGTCTTAATCTGGCAAAACTAGCAGATTACACGCTGCTGGCCTAAGCCGCAGGGCTGCGCTATTGCGCTAAAACCTCACCACTGCGTATTTTCTTGCGGGTCGGATTGATAAAAAGACACGCGGCGAGTATCATTTTCGGATAAAAACAAGATGACGTCGACGCGTGCAGCAAGTCTGTGTGCAGCTCGGTCCTATTGATCGAATCACCGGACCCGTCCAGGGGGGGATTTTGGCTACAACGATGGTGCTTGGCCACGGTTTGCGTCTGCATACAGCGCTGCAGGCCGTTCTGGATTTCGGTTTCGTCTTTGTTGGCGTGATGGTCGCGGCCCTCTGGCTGGGCAGCGGATTGCCGGTCAACATCGTGAATGTGGTCATCTATGCCGTGCTGCTGGGCCTGACCATGCTGGCCCTGAATGCCTGGCTGGGCATGTACCAGCGCCTGCATCACCGCAGCTTCGAGGATACGCGGGCAAGGGCGGTTCTTTCGCTGCATCTCTCCATCCCGGTTGCCTATGTCCTGCTGATCATGCTGCCGGAAGCGCAACTCAATCGGCACATGCTTGAAATCGCCGGCATGGCGGCGATCTTCGGCATGCTGGCAAACCGCGTGCGGGCCCAGCACGGGCGCAGCCGTTCCATGGTGATGCACCGGGTGCTCATCATCGGTGTCGGCAAGGAGGCGCTGGGCGTGGCCGAATCACTCGGGCTGGATGATCCGCAGGTGGAAATTGCCGGCTTCTATCCCGGCCATCCGACCGAGGAAGTGCATGTGCCGCAGGAGCGCGTCCTGACGCGCGACATGTCGCTGACGGATACCGCCAATGCGCTCAAGGTCGACGAGATCGTGGTGGCCGTGCGCGAACGTCGCGGTGGCGTGCTGCCCTTGCGCGAACTGCTTGACTGCCGGATTTCCGGCGTCAAGGTCATGGATCTTTCCAGCCACTTCGAGAGCATGCTGGGGCAGATCCGCATAGACGCACTCAAGGCTGGCTGGCTGATTTTCGGCGAGGGCTTTGATCAGGGTTTCATGCGGACCTTCATCAAGCGCATCTTCGACTGGCTGTTTGCGTTTGTCATGCTGATCCTGCTGTCGCCGGTCATGCTGATTACCGCGCTGGCCATCCTGCTCGAGGACGGTGGCCCGATTTTCTACCGTCAGGAACGGGTCGGCCTCTATGGCCGCCTCTTCAACGTGATCAAGTTCCGCAGCATGCGCAACGATGCAGAGAGCGACGGCAAGCCGCGCTGGGCCACTGCCAATGATGATCGCGTCACCCGCGTCGGGCGCTTCATCCGCAAGACGCGCATCGACGAGCTGCCGCAGCTGTACTGCGTGCTCAGGGGGGACATGAGCATGGTCGGCCCGCGCCCCGAGCGGCCTTACTTTGTCGACAAGCTGACCAAGGAAATTCCCTTCTATACCGTGCGCCATAGTGTCAAGCCCGGCGTCACCGGCTGGGCCCAGGTGCGCTATCACTACGGTGCCTCGGTGGACGATGCGGTGCACAAGCTGCAATACGATCTCTACTACGTGAAGAACCACACCCTGCTGCTTGATCTTGTGGTCCTGTTCGAAACGGTCAGTGTCGTGGTCGGGGGCAAGGGTGCCCAATAGCACCGTCCAATCCGCCGCCAGCCGGCCCGGCGCACCCTGATGGAAACCGGGACTGCGGCGCTGGCAAGCTGGGGTTATGGCGCAGCCACCTTCGGCTACCTGCTGCTCTTCATCTTCCTGCAACGCCGTCCCTTCGGCCAGCAGCCTGGTCGTGCCGGCCGTGCGCTGCTCTATGCGCTGCTGTTCAGCGCACTCTGGGCCGCCCTCGGCTTGCTGCTTTCCCTGTGGGGGCATGGCGCTGCGCTGCGCGCCTATCTGCTTGCGGACGTTCTGCGTTACGGCGCGTGGTTCCTGTGCCTCGCCCTGATGCTGTATGCACCTGCCGCCGCGCCGGCGTTGCTGACACGTCCCCTGGCACTGAGCGGCGGTGTCCTGCTTGCCTTGTTCCTGCTGGGTGCGCTGGGGCTGAATGTGGCCGCTGCCTCGGTACTCCAGGCGATTGCCTTGTCGGGTCTCGCCATGGCGGTGTTCATGCTGGTACTGATCGAGCAATTGCTGCGCAATGCCGATGCCGATGCGCGCTGGAACTTCAAGCCCTTGTGGCTGGGCTTGGGCGCACTCTTCATCTTCGACCTGCATCTGTATTCCGATGCCTTGCTGTTCGGCCGCATTGATGGTGACGTTCTGGCCATCCGCGGTTTCGTCGTGGCCATGATCGTGCCGCTGGCGGCGCTTTCCATTTCGCGCAACAAGCACAAGGCCATCCGCCTCGCCCTGTCGCAGACGGCGGTGTTTCATTCGACCACGCTGCTGCTGGTTGGCGCCTATCTGCTGTTTGTCGCCGCTGCCGGTTATTACGTGCGCTATTTCGGCGGCGAGTGGGGGCGGGCGCTGCAGCTGATGGTGTTCTTTGCCGCCATGCTGCTGCTGGTTTTCGTGGCTTTCTCGGGGGCGATACGCGCGCGTATCCGGGTCTGGGTGAGCAAGCATTTCTTCAGATACCGCTATGACTATCGCCAGGAATGGCTGAAGTTCACCAAGGCCCTCGCCGTCGAGGGACAGGCGCAGGAAGTCGGGCAGCACGTCATCCGCGGCCTCGCCGACATGGTCGAGAGCCCGGCCGGCGCCCTGTGGCTGCGTGATGCCGGCGGTGTCTGCTATGTGCAGGCGGCACGCTGGAATTCACCGGAAGTGGGTGAAGCGACAGGGGCCGACAGCTCCCTGGTGGGCTTTCTGGCCGAGAGTGGCTGGGTGGTGAATATGGAGGAGTTCCGCCACA
>JAIEOJ010000048.1 GCA_019750575.1 Rhodocyclaceae bacterium
GCGCTGCTGCCCGAGCGCCTCGGACAGGTGCGGGTATGGATGCGCAGGGATGACTGGCTGGGCGGCTACCGCACCTTGCAGGGTACTGGTGACGCGATCGACCGCATTGCGCGCCATCGCCTGTCGCGTCCCGGCAGCCTGCCCGGTGCGATTGAAGAACTGGCCGCAGACTATGCGGGCTTCAAGGCCGACTTCAGCGAGTTCATGCGCGATGCCGTTGTCATGACCGCCGGGGTGCGGGCCGCGCGCTGATCAGCCCACTTGCACGCACAGCATGCTGATGGTGGCCAGGTCGATGCCGTGCACCGGAAAAGCGATGGCCTCGCCTTCTTGCTGCAGCCCGGCAATATAGAGCAGGGGCAGGTAGTGCTCCGCGGTCGGGATTGCCAGCATGGCTTCCGGATCGAGCGCGGCATAGTCGATCAGGCTGGCGTGATCGCCTGCGGCAAGGCAGTCGATGACACGCTGTTCGATGCGTGGCGACCACGCCGGCACCGGCCGGCCGTCCTGCCACTGGATCAGGCGCAGGTTGTGCACCACATTGCCGCTACCGAGGATCAGCACGCCCTCGTCGCGCAGCGGCCGCAGGCGCTGGCCGAGCTCATGGTGAAAACCGTTCGGCTGCGACAGGTCCAGACTCAGTTGCACGACCGGGATATCCGCCTCCGGAAACAGGTGCACGAGCACGGACCAGGCGCCGTGGTCCAGCCCCCATTCCTGGTCAAGCGTGACCGGCAGCGGCTGCAGCAGATGCTGGATGCGTGCCGCCAGTGCGGGGTCGCCGGGCGCCGGGTACTGCATGGCAAACAGGGCATCGGGAAAGCCGCCGAAGTCGTGGATGGTTTGCGGTTGCGCCATTGCGGTCACGCCCACGCCCGATGTCATCCAGTGCGCGGAGATGACGAGGATGGCGCGCGGTCGCGGCAATGCAGCGCCGAGTGCACGCCAGGCGCGGCTCCATTGCGTGTCTTCAATGGCGTTCATCGGCGAACCGTGGCCGATGAAAAGGGCGGGCATGCGCGGAGATTGAGGGTTCATGACGATTCTGGCCTTCTGGAACTGCGATAATTCGACTTTACCCCGACTCTCACACTTCTGCCGGAGCGCTCCATGAGTCTGCACCTCTTCCTGATCTTCTTCCATCTGCTCGCGGTCTCCATCTGGATCGGCGGCATGTTCTTTGCGCTGTGCTGCCTGCGTCCCGCTGCGCTGCAATTGCTGGAGCCGCAGCAGCGTCTGCCGCTGCTGCATGCCGCACTGGGCCGCTTCTTTCCCTGGGTGGCGGTGTGCATCGTGCTGATCCTGTGCAGCGGACTCGTGGTCATGGCGCATGTCGGCTTTGCCAATGCGCCGCGCGGCTGGCACTGGATGATGAGCAGCGGCATCGTCATGATGCTGATCTTCGGCCATATCTACGGTGCCGGCTATCGTCGCCTCGGCCGTGGCGTCGCTGCTGGCGACTGGCCGGCGGCGGCGGCGGCGATGGAAAGCATTCGTCGTCTGGTCGCGGTCAACCTCGGTCTGGGCGTGCTGACGATTGCCTTTGCCACACTGGGAAGCGCGTACTGATGCAGACACTGGAATTCGAATTGCGCGGCGAATATGTCGAGCTGTGCAATCTGCTCAAGCTCGCCGGCCTCGCCGACAGCGGCGGTCGCGGCAAGCAGATGGTGGCCGAAGGCATGATCCAGGTGGACGGTCAGGCCGAGGGCCGCAAGACCGCCAAGATCCGCGCCGGCCAGGCGGTGCGCTGCGGCGATGTTCTGATCAAGGTTGTGGCACATGGACGCTGAGCGCCGTATCGAGGATCTCGAGGTCAGGCTGCTGGAGGCCGAAGATCTGCTCGATACCCTCAACACCACGGTATTCCGCCAGCAACAGCAGATCGATCTGCTGCAGGAGCAGTTGCGCATGCTGCGCCAGCAGTTCAATGACGCCACGCCGGGCGAGCAGCTCAGCCTGCGCGACGAACTCCCGCCGCACTACTGATGAACACGCCTGTGGACAAGAGGAAAGCGACCGAAAAGGCAGCGGTCGAAAAGTACGACGTGCGCCCCGGGCAGTCGGTCGAGCTGCTCAAGGAGCTGCACATCCTCACGCGCGATGGCAAACTCAATCAGGACAGCCGCCGCAAGCTGAAGCAGGTCTATCACCTGTTCCAGTTCATCGAACCGCTGTTGAAGGAGGTGCTGGCGCGCAAGCCCGCGCTGACGCTGGCCGACCACGGCGCCGGCAAGTCCTATCTCGGCTTCATCCTCTATGACCTGTTCTTCAGGGAGCAGGCACCGCAGGGACATATCTACGGCATTGAAACGCGCGAGGATCTGGTGCAGCGCTCGACGGCGCTGGCCGCGCGGCTGGGCTTCCAGGGCATGTCCTTCCTCAATCTGAGCGTGGCCGAATCCATAGACTCGACGGCGCTGCCGGCCGAGATTGATGTGGTGACCGCCCTGCACGCCTGCAATACGGCGACCGATGACGCGATCCGCTTTGCCCTGGCCAAGAACGCCCGCCATATCGTGCTGGTGCCCTGTTGCCAGGCCGAAGTGGCTGCCGTCTTGCGCCAGCACAAGGCACAGGCATTGGCCAATCCGCTGGCCGAGATCTGGCGGCACCCCATCCATACCCGCGAATTCGGCAGCCATGTCACCAATGTGCTGCGCTGCCTGCAGCTCGAAGCGCACGGCTACCAGCTCAATGTGACCGAACTGGTGGGCTGGGAACATTCGATGAAGAACGAGCTCATCCTTGCCAGCCGCACGCAGAAGCCTTCACGCCGTGCGGCCGAGCGTCTGCGTGCGATTCTCGACGAGCTGGGCCTGGCCGAGGCGCTCGGCCCGCGTTTCTTCACGCCCGCCTGATCAGACCCTGAGCAGGGCGATCTTGAGCGGGTGCCTGCCGTCCGGGCTGGGAAAGTCTGCCTCGGGAGTGATCCACTCCATCTCGCGGATCGGCCGACCGGCCTTCCTGGCGCTGCGCTCAAGCTGATCCAGCCAGGCCTCGCGTTCGACCTGGGCGACATTGTTGCAGCAGATCAGCGTGCCACCCTCGGCCGTGCACAACAAGGCCGGCTTGAATACGCCGGGGTAGTCATTCACCAGATCGACCACGCCAAAGGGGCTCTTGGCATAGCGGGGCGGATCGAGATAGACAATGTCGAACTGCTTCGCTTCCAGTATCGGAAACGGGGGCATGGGCTTGCCACGTACGCGTGCTGGCTGGCCCAGTCCTGAATACTGGCGCATGGCGGCAAAGGCGTCGCTCTTGACGAAGCGCGGTCGCACTGCCAGTTCATTGAGGCGTGCATTTTCCTTGCCGATGGAAAGGCTGGACTCGGCAAAGTCCACATTCACCACATGGCTGGCTCCGGCCATGGCCGCGACCAGTCCGGTGCCGCAGGTGTAGGCGAACAGATTGAGCAGCGATTTGCCCTGGGCTTCGCGCATGACACGCCGCCGCGCGGCGCGCGCGTCGAGGAACAGCCAGGGGTCCTGTCCGGCATGGCGGGCCTGGATCCGGTAACTGACGCCCAGCTCGGTGGCTATCCGTGGCATATGCGCTTTTTCCAGCACGCCGGGCGGCAGGGGGTTGTTGATGCGCGAATTGCCCTGGCTACGGTCGTTGTAGACGAAATCCAGGCCGGGTAGCTGGCTGGCGTAGAACGCTTCCGCCTCGGCACGCGCTTCGGCACTCAGCGGCTGATGGAAACTCTGGACCAGGATCAGGTCACCATAGCGATCCACGGTGAGCCCGGGCGCGCCTTCGACACTGCCGTGAAACATTCGGTAACACTGGGTTGATTCAGCATGTAGCTGATCCAGAAGTGATTTTCTTGATTCGAGCGCAAGGGTCAGGGCGTCAGTCAGCATGGCAGAAGGGTGTACGCACAGCGTGCGCCGTCAAGGCTTGGGAAGTCTGGATTGTCGCACGCGCGGCAAAGTCATTTTTTTGTATTTTCCTGTCAACCGGTTCAGGGTTGCCTGCGTTATTCGTCTCAAGGACGGCAGACTTTTATCGCAAGCCGTCGTCAATGGAGATAGCAATGGGCAGGTTTAGCACTGAATCGTTTGACGAATTCCTGAGCTCGCTGAAGCGTCTTGGCATTGTCATCAGGAACGAACTGGAGCTGCGTGAGCGCATGGCTGAAGCCCGTCGCTGGCGCTTTGCCTTCGCCACGCTGGCCAACAACGGACGTTCGCTGGGTATCCGCTTCGAGAACCACAATGCCGACGATACCGCCATCCGCAATACCCTGGCGCGCTTCGAGTTTCCGGAGCCGGCGCAGTCTTCCCTGACCGCCGCCTTGCGCACCCAGCACTAAGCTTGCAGTTGACCCGCTGAGTTGAACAAAAAGCCCGCATTGCTGCGGGCTTTTTGTTTTGGCATTCGGCTTTCGCTAGCGTGCGGCGGGTGCTCGCACATTGACGTAGGTCTGGCCGCAGGCCGGCGCGGTGCGGAAGCCGTTCATCTGCCATTCGCCCAGGCTCATGGTCGATCGTACTTTACGGCTGGTGCCGTCGAACAGGACGTAAAACCGGGCCGCCGCGCTGCCGATTTCGCAATAGCGCCATTCCCACACCAGTTCATCGCGTGCCTTGAAGTAGGTCGTCCAGGCCGAATAGGACGGACCTAGTACGTTGAGCACCTCGTCCATGCTCATGCCCGCCTGAATCAGCGAGAAATGCTCAATATTCAGCACCTCTTCATAGCTGAGCAGGCGCTGCTGCCTGTCGAACCTCGCCATGATGGTGGAGGTGCCGTAGGGGCCGGTCGGCCAGAACAGGCGTCTGACACCGTCTGCTTCGCTGGTGACGTAGGCTGGCGGCCCCTTGCTGGCGAGCACTTCTGCCTCGCGTGTCGTACCCAGCGTATAAGCCGGCCCGCCGAGCACGGCACAGGCCGATAGCAGGGCGGCGAGCAGGAGCAGGGAAATTGATCTGGACACCTCGACCTCGCTGTGGACGAAAGCCTAGCGGCTGATGGGCTTGTAGCGAATGCGCTTGGGCTTGGCGCCTTCCTCGCCCAGTCGCTTCTTTTTGTCCTCTTCGTACTCGTGATAGTTCCCGTTGAAGAAGGTCCATTGCGAATCGCCTTC
>JAIEOJ010000206.1 GCA_019750575.1 Rhodocyclaceae bacterium
GGCACACGCGATGCGCGATGATGTTGGCGAGCTGCGTCAGTTGCGCAGAGGTGGGGGCACGGGCGCGGCGCAGGCGCGGCTTGCGCTGCGGACGCTCGGTGGTGTCCTCGTACACGCCGTCGAGCCACAGCATGTGGAAGTGAACATTCAGGTTCAGCGCGCTGCCGAAGCGCTGGATCAGGGTCACCGCACCGCATTGCGCCGTATCCCGCGGCACGCCGGCCTGATCGGCAAGCCAACCGGCGATCACACGATGCACGATGCCCAGCACCGGGCTGATGGCCTCCGGCTTGCTGGCGAACAGGAAGCGCAACGGGTAGGGGAAACTCAGCACCCATTGCCGCACCGGCCGCGGGCCGAACACCTCGTCCACCAGATGCCGCGCCGACTCGGCCATGCGCCGCGCGCCGCAGCTGGGGCAGAAGCCGCGCTTCTTGCAGGAATACGCCACCAGCCTCTCGGCACGACAGTGCTCGCAGACCACGCGCAGGAAGCCGTGCTCGAGCACGCCGCAGCGCAGGTAGGTCTCGAACTCCTCGCGCACATACTCGGGCAGCGGGCGGTCTTCTACCTCACGGCGCGCGAGAAAGTCCGGCCAATGCGCCTGCACCAGCGAATACAGCAGCGTGCGCTCGGGACGGTGCGGCGCATAGCGAGCCGTGGGCAGATGCGCTGCCGGCGACGTTGCGTGCGCCACGGCATCCTGCAGCTGCGACACGGTCGCGGCGAGGCGCGGCACGAAACACTCCGGTGCAGGGAATTGTCGTCGCGTGCATCAGGCTCGGAAGCGTCCTCCACCTCGTCGGTGGTGACATACGAACCGAGGAGTGTGCCGACCAAGGTGCCCAGCGTTTTGCTGGCGGCATCCGCGATGCGCTGCTCCTGATTCGACGCCAGCGGTGATCCAGCAGCCGAGATTTCGTGGTGGGCCACGATGGCTTTCATCAACTTCTCGTACTGCTGCAGGCGCAACAGGCAGCGGCCCAGCAATCGCTGAACCTCACGTTGCTGCATCGTCAGCACGTCATTGGCGGGCAATGTCGTCATGCCAGGCTGCGCTTCATCGAGCTGGGAACTGGCCGCTGGAGGCAAACCGATCAGCGCAGCCTTCGGCATCCTCGTCCTGCCACGATCGATCCCATGAGCGCGGTTCGGCGCTTTCGAGCAGCAGCAGTGTGAGGACGCGATCACGCGCGCCGAAGCTGTGCTTGAACTCGCGCAGCTTCATGTGCTGTGCCTCCTCCGGGCACCAGATCGCGGCCGACATCTCCGTGCCATCCCATTCCTGATCGACGCTGGCGTCGGCGGCCAGCGTGCCCGGCAGCGGTTCCTGCGGATCGGCGTTGCGCCGGATGCGCGCCCGCGTCTTGATGGCACTGCTGCTGCGCCATTCGTACTTCACGAAGCCGTTGTCCCAATAGACGAGGATCGCGCGCTGCGTGGTGAACTTGATGAAGCGGATGCACAGGGCCTCGAACGAAACCTGGAACCGCTTGGCAATGGCGCTGAGGACGCGCAGGTCGATGCGCTGGTTCGAAATCCAGTCGCGCAGCAGATCGCCGGGCATCAGCAGGTTGCTGGCGAAGTCGTCGGCTTCACGCTCGATGACACGGATGGTGTCAATGCCGGAGTAGACGCTTTCCTTGTCACAGTTGAAGCTCTGCTGCTGACCGCGATGCAGGATGAAATGCCCCAGCTCGTGGGCGATGGTGAAACGGCGGCGCTCTGGACTGGCCTTACCGTTGTAGAAGATGCCCCACTCGGCAACGTCCTTCGGGTTGCGCGCCAGCATGCCTTCGCAGCTGTCGACGTCGAGCACCATCGGTGCCTTGATCTCCCGCACGCCCTTGCCGTAGGGCGTGGTCGGCAGCATCTGGCGCAGGATGTCCAGATCGACAGCATCGGGCATGCCGCTCTCACGGTGATACGCCCGCAGCCACTTCAGGGCGGTGCTGGCGGCGATGGAACCAGTAAGAGCTTGCGGCGTGCTCAATCCTCAGTCCCCGCCGTCGCCCTTGTCGGGGAACATGATCTTGAGCGCCTGCCGGTAGCGATCCTTCTCCTCGTCGGTCATCCCGGCGTACTCGCGGAAGAACGCCACATCCTCGGGGCTGGCTTCGGGTGCCTGCTGCATGGGCGTGCCCATCACATCCTCCATCGTCACGCCGAGCACCTGAGCGATCTTCTGAATCCGCTCGGCGGTGGGGCGCTGCCCGTCCTTCATCTCCAGTTCCCAGATGTACGCCTTGGTGCAGCCGACCGCGTCGGCGACCTGTTGCAGAGTCAACTTCTTCGCCTCGCGCAAACGCCGCAGGCGTGTTCCAAACGCCGAAGCCATGGCGATGCTCCTGTAGTGGGAAAACGGTCAGTGAATGAAAACAAGACCGACAGTATAGCCGCAAGATACAAAAGAGGTCTAGATGTGCCACATTGATTGACAAGCGGAAATCTGCGGTTCAGAATCGCGCTTGTATCTCGTAGCTTTACTTACACGAGATGCATGTTCAGTAACCATGTCGCTGGCCAAGCAGCCCGATCCCGGTCGCAGACCTCCGACGCCGATCCAGAAAGGACGAACAAGATGAAGAAAACCTTTGTCGACGTGATGCTCGAGCTGCCGGTGGATGCCACGCTGCGCGACTTCCTGACCTCGCACGGTTTGCCCGTGCCGCACGGGTTCGTGTGGGACGACACGCCGGAAACCAGCCAATTCTTGGTGGAGGCGGTCAAAGTCTGGCCCGACACCGCAGCACGCGACCAGATGATCGCCAACCTCATGGCCAGCGTTCAACTGGGCGACGCGGCGGGCAAGCAGGCGATGTTCGAGGCCGTGGTGGCGGATGGCGCCGCGCTGGCGGGCTTGACCCTGTGCGGCAGCGACATCCACCGCTCGTTCTGGCTGTACGTCAACCACCCGGCACTGTTCGAGCGCGCCTACGACTTCAGCTTCTGGGAACATCACGGGCCGCAAACCCAGCAATACGATCTGGGCCTGAAGCGCCAGCCGAACGGCGCTGACCACAATCTGGCCGCACTGCGCAATGCGATCTCAGCCTTCTACAAGCGCGAGATGCAGTGCGGCGACAGCAGCGTGGCGCATCTGGTCGAACGCAGTCCCGGCGTGTTCCTGCTGACCGTCCACGTCAAGGACATGGCTATGCTGCGGCTGGAGTTCGAGGGTTCGACCCTCAAGCGCCGCGTCGGCAACCCCAATATCCACATGGTGCTGGAGTACGCCAAGACCACCGGCGTGGTGCGCACACTGGTGCGCGGCGGCCAGAAATACCAGCAGATGCTGGTCGAGGCCTTCGCCGAGCATGTGTTGGGCGTCAAGGCAAGCGCGCACCGGATCAAATCTCCGACGCTGGATTTGTCGATGCTGCGCACCGGCTTCGACGCGCCGGAGGCGTTCGAGGACGGTTTCTCGATGGTTCAGCTGAAGGCGCTCACGCTCCTCAGCCCGGACACCGCGCTGAAGATCGAATGCACCGCGATGCAGTCCAGCCAGCAACGCTCAGTGCATGAACTGCTGAAGGAGAAACTGCCCGGCCCGCTGGAAGGCAAATGGGCAGTGACGGCGGCGCAAGTCAATCTTTACTATCCGCCCGAGCCGGGCCGCTCGCGCGCCAAGGTGGTCACCATCGAGGTGACCAGCAAGGGGCGACTGAACCTGCACAAGTTCGACGCCAAGATGCAGGCGCAGCTGGAAGGCTATCTGGTCGCGGTGGGCATTTTGCAGAAGGGCCAGACCCTGAGCGCGCACGAAGTGCCGCCGGAAGCGGATGCGATCAGTTCGTCGCCGGTGATCGAGGACTGATCGATGGCGGCGCACGACGCCTGGGCCTTGGTCTGCCGCCTGTTCGCGGGCGGCACGCCCGTGCTGCGCGCCACGCTGTCGTTGCGTGAGGCTGCGGCGCTGACCGTCCTCGGCAAGGCGGTCAAGCCGACGGTCGTGGATCAGTCCTTCGTGCTCTGCCCGCACTGCCAGCAGCATCGGGCGCAGGTGTGGGGTGATGGTCGCGGCGGGCGCATGTGCCGTTGCCCGGATTGCGGGCCGGTGGCGGTCGAAGCGAACGACGGTGCAGCCTTGGCCTTGGACGAGGACTGGTTGCGCCAGAAGTTGCGTCTTGCGCTCGACATCGAAAGCCGCGACGGCATCGATGATCTGGGCGGCGAGGTGTGGCGGCTCGGCGATGCTCGACGGTCGCCCGTCCTGCTGACCCGCGACCTGGCGCGGGTGCTGCACGAACCCGCGCTGCTGGATCGCGTGCGCGTGGCGGGCGGCGAAATTCGGGTGATCACGCCGAGGCCGAGCACGACTCGCGGCTCGCCTTTCGGTGCGGGCGTCGAGTGGTTGGTGCTGGAGGAACGCTTCACGTTCTACGGCGGCGGGATCACGTTCATCGCCTCGCCGTCGTCTGCGACGCCAGTGGTCGTCGATCTGGCCACGCCGGTCAATGGGCCGTTCTCGGCGGACTTCAAGTGGGTGACGTTGCCGAACGTGCAAGCGACGCCGATCCAGTTCACCGATGGTCAGGCCAAGGTGCTCGAAGCGCTCTGGTCGTTCAAGGGCGAAGCGGTGACGGCGGATCGAATCATGCAGCGTGCGGGTTTGGATAGCGCCAAGCCAAGCGACCTGTTCAAGGTCAAGTCAAAAGACAAGGGCAAGGCGGGGCCTGAGGCGCAGCACGCGGCCTACGGTGCGCTCGTGGTCACGCAGCAACGCGCAGGGCTGTATGCGATGCCGTGTGCGGCGGGCGCATTGTCATGATGGAATGCTGCTCCAAACCTGCCGGACAACCCTCGGCGGCGGCACGCGCGTAAGTGCGCGTCATCAAAGGCCGTGTGCGTGTGCCACGGCGAAGAAGTTGGCGCAGGTTTCGAGAGAAGAGAGAGCAGAACAGGGGCGAACCGAGCGGGTCAGGCCGCCAATGCTCGGAACGGCTGGCACACGCAGAATGGCCCGGAACCCCGCGAGGCGGGCCGAATCCGCAAACGAAAACGCCCAACCGATAAGGGTTGGGCGTTGGATAGTGGTGGAGAAGAGGAGGATCGAACTCCCGACCTTCGCATTGCGAACGCGACGCTCTCCCAGCTGAGCTACTTCCCCG
>JAIEOJ010000111.1 GCA_019750575.1 Rhodocyclaceae bacterium
TCGACCTTCGTCGACGGTGTGCGCGACATGGGCGCCGCCACGCGTGACATTTTCAATCTGGAATCGGTCGAGGTGGTCAAGGGCCCGTCAGGCGGCGATATCGGCCGCGGCGCTAGCTCCGGCTATATCAATCTGGTGACCAAGCAGGCTGGCCTGGAAAACTTCACCGGTGGTACGGCCGCCGTGAATACCGGCAAGAATGCGCGTGCCACCTTCGACATGAACCGCAAGCTGAATGACGATTCCGGCTTCCGCCTGAACGCAATGGTGCAGGGCGGTGGCGTGCATGGCCGCAATGAAGTCGAGAACAACGGTTTTGCCATTGCACCGTCGTTCGCCACCGGCCTCGGTACGCCCACGCGTGTCTTCCTGTCCGGCCAGTTCGTGCGTCAGGACAATGTGCCGGACGCGGGTATTGCGACCATCGGCATGCCCGGTTTCTACAATGCGAGCGCGACCCTGAATGCCGGTGCGCGCGTTGATCGCAAGAACTTTTACGGCAACTCCTCGGATTACGAGAAGATCAATGCCGATATGGTGACGGCCAAGATCGAGCACGATTTCGGCAACGGCACCACGGTGCGCAATACTACGCGCTGGGGTCGCACGAACATGGACCGCGTGCTCAGCAGCCCCGGCGCGCTGACCGCCGCCACTGCGGATCCTGCAAGCTGGACCACGGCGATATCGCGCCAGCGTATCGATCAGACCAATGGGATCCTCGCCAATCTCACCAGCTTCACGACCGAGCTGAATTTGGGCGGCATGAAGCACTCGCTGTCCTACGGTTTCGAGCTGATGCGCGAATCGCAGGACACGCCGACCTTCAGCGCCGGCGCATCGACCCAGAACCTGTATGCACCGAGCATGAACGCCGCACTGCCGTATCCGTCAGCCACCGGCGCTTATACCAACGGCAAGACGACCACGGTTTCGGCCTATTTCTTCGACACCATCGAACTGTCCAAGAACTGGCTGCTGAACGGTGGCGTGCGCATCGACGACTTCAAGACCGAAACCAGCGCCGTCACCGCGGTGACGACCAATAACCAGACCTATTTCCCCGGTCAGGCTGTCGGCGCGCTGGTTCCCACGCAGAAGCGCGATTCCGATACGCTGGCCAGCTGGAAGCTGGGCGCGGTCTACAAGCCGGTCAGCAGCGGCAGCATTTATGCTGCCGTGGCGAATTCCTACTTGCCACCGGGTGGCGCCAGCTTCAATCTGTCCTCGACGGGCGGCGTCAACACGCCGGGCGCCAAGCCGCAGCAGACCCGCAGCATCGAGCTCGGCACCAAGTGGGATGTCATCGACAAGCGTCTGAATCTGTCGGCCGCGGTCTATCGCATGAATGCCAAGAACGAACTGGTCATCGACCAGCTTGACCCGACCAATGTTGCCGTCGGTGGGGATCGCCAGGTCGAGGGCGTTGAGCTGGGCGCGGTGGGCCAGCTGACCGAGAACTGGCAAGTGTCGGCCGGGATTGCCACCATGGATACCAAGATCAAGTCGGGTACGTCGGGCAATAATGCCGCGGGCGCGCCTACCCGCTGGTCGCCCGATCTGTCGGCCACGCTGTGGACGACCTACAACACCGGTGCCTGGAGCGTTGGCGGTGGCGCGCGTTACATGTCCGAGCAGAAACGCGTGATCGATCCGGCTGCCAGTATCGGTACCTCGAACATGCCGTCCATCCCCTCGTATGCGGTGTTTGACGCCATGGTGAGCTACAAGGTCGACAAGAACGTGACGCTGCGCCTGAACGTCTACAACCTGACCGACAAGCTCTACATCAATACGCTCAACAACAACGGCAACCGCATGACCCTGGGCCTGCCGCGTTCAGCCACCCTGACCGCGCAGTTCCAGTTCTGACCGGCGTTGCGCTAATCTCCTGCAGCCCCGCCCTTTCGGGCGGGGCTGTTTGCGTTTGAGGATTTCATCATGATGCTGCATATCCCCCAGGTACTGAGCCCGGCAGAGGTCGCCGAGTTTCGCCAGCAACTGGCCGATGCGGACTGGGTTGATGGTGCGGCGACGGCAGGGGCGCAGGCGGTGCAGCGCAAGCGCAATCTGCAGTTGCCGGCGGATTCCGTGATCGGGCAACAGCTCAGTGCAAAAGTGGCTGCGGCCTTGCAGCGTCATCCCCTGTTCATGTCGGCGGTGCTGCCGGCGCGTGTGCTGCCGCCACGCTTCAACCGCTACGAGGGCGGTGGCACCTATGGCAACCACATCGACAGCGCGCTGCACCTGGATCCCTACCGCCAGGATCGCGTGCGCACCGATGTTTCCACCACGCTCTTCCTTTCCGATCCGGACGAATATGAAGGGGGCGAACTTGTCGTCGAGGACAACTACGGTGCCCACGAAGTCAAATTGCCGGCGGGCGATGCCATCGTCTATCCGGCCACCAGCCTGCATCGCGTCGAGCCCGTCACGAAGGGGGCGCGCATCGCTGCCTTTCTCTGGACGCAAAGCATGGTCCGCGACGACTGGCAGCGCCACATGCTGTTCGAACTGGACATGACCATCATCAGGTTGCGCCAGCAGCTGGGCGATACAGACGAAGTGGTGGCCCTGGTCGGCCATTACAACAATCTGCTGCGGCAATGGGCCGAGGTCTGACATGACATTGCCGCCGCTACATGCCATTCCGGCGGATCTGGTTGCCGCGGCCGACTACGAGCGGCATGCGCGCGCGCATCTGGACGAGAATGCCTGGACCTATCTGAACTGCGGCGCGGCCGACGGTCTGACGCTGAGTGCAAACCGGGCGGCCTTTCAGCGCTGGCAGCTGCGCACGCGCGTGCTTGCGGATGTCGCTGGCGGGCATACACGGCTCACGCTCTTCGGCCATGAGTATCGGCATCCGATCCTGCTTGCGCCGGTGGCTTATCACCGCTTGTTCCATGCCGAGGGTGAATCCGCGGTAGCCATGGGCGCAGCTGCGATGGAAGCACCCATGGTGTTGAGCAGCATGGCCACTACCGCGATCAGTGCGGTGGCGGCTCAGGCCGGCCCCCTCTGGTTCCAGCTCTACATTCAGCGCGAGTGGGAACAGACGCTGGCCCTGGCCCGCATGGCCGAGGCGGCCGGCTGCCATGCGCTGGTGGTCACCGTCGATGCGCCGGTCGCGGGCATCCGCAATCAGGAACAGCGCGTCGGTTTCCATCTGCCGCCGGACATGCGTGCGGTGAACCTGCCGCAGGCGCAGGGTGGGCAGGTCGAATTGCAGGCAGGGCAAAGCGTGATCTTCGACGGCCTGATGCGCGGTGCACCGGGCTGGGCCGATATCGAATGGCTGGTATCGGTCACGAAGCTGCCAGTGCTTGTGAAGGGCATTCTCACTGCCGAAGATGCCTTGCGCGCCATCGACGCCGGCGTGGCCGGGATTGTCGTGTCCAACCACGGCGGGCGCGTACTCGATACCGTGCCGGCGACCCTGGATGCGCTGCCGGCGATTGCCGTGGCCGTGGGCGGACGGGTGCCACTGCTCCTGGATGGCGGGGTGCGACGCGGCACCGATGCCTTCAAAGCCATTGCACTGGGCGCATCCGCAGTCCTGATTGGCCGCCCCTATGTGCATGCGCTGGCGACGGCGGGCGCGCTGGGCGTCGCGCATCTGCTGCGCACCCTGCGCGAGGAACTTGAAGTTGCCATGGTCCTGTGCGGCTGCCGGACCCTGGCTGATATCGATCGCAGCCGGGTGGTGCATGAATTTTGTGCGCTTGACGCGCCGCTGGCCGGCACCTAACATCCGCCGCTGTCCCTGTTTCCCGCGTCCGCCGGCCACAGCCCGGCTCTGGAGAATTTATGAAGTGCACCGTGATAGGTTCGCGCCATTTTGGCGCGTCGGTTCTGGCCAATCTGCTCGAAGATGGTCATGAAGTCGTACGCGTCGTCGCCGCGTCCGCCGATGACCGCCTGGCCATCGCCGCACAGCAGGCCGGCCTGCCGCTGTCCATCCTCGAAAGCCCGCGCAAGGTGCCGGGCAGTGATCTGCATGAGGACTGCGACATCATCATCGCCGCCCACACGCATGCCTTCGTGACGCCGGAAGCGCTGGCGCGAGCCCGTCTTGGCGCGATCGGCTATCACCCCTCGCTGCTGCCGCGCCATCGCGGCATTGCGGCGGTGGAATGGACCCTGCTCGAGGGCGACCCCATCGCTGGTGGCTCGATCTACCATCTCGACGCCGGCTGGGACGACGGTGCGATTGCGGCGCAGGACTGGTGCTTCGTGGTCAAGGGCGAGAATGCCCGCGAGCTCTGGGAACGTGCCCTGTCACCGATGGGCCTCAAGTTGATTCGCCAGGTCGTGGCCCATGCCGCCGCACATGACGAAATCCCGGCCTATCCGCAGGATGCGCGTTTCGCGACCAAGGCGCCGATGATCAAGCGCAAGGTCTCGCTCGAGCCGCAGACCAATCCGCTGACGACCTCACTGGTTGTCACCATCGTCGGCCGCGACCGTCCCGGTCTGGTGCGTCATCTATCCGACTGCACGCATGGCTTTGCGGTGAACTGGGCCGACAGCCGCATGAACCACTTCGCCGGACAGTTTGCCGGCATGGTGCATTTCCAGGTCTCGCCCGAGCATGCTGATGCCTTCATCGAGGCCCTGCACAAGCTGGAGGCCGAAGGCCTGCAGGTCAAGGTGGCACGCAACGATGCACCGCCGATTGCCGCGGGCAAGCGCATGCTCAAGCTGGAGCTCGAAGGTCCGGATCGTCCCGGCATCGTGCGCCTGCTGTCCATCAGCCTGGCCGAGCGCGGCGTCAGCATCGAGGATCTGCATACCGAGATCGTCAACAAGGTCGAGGCCGAGCACCATGTGTTCAAGGTGCGCGCCCTGCTGGTCGTCCCCGCCTCCCTGGGCGATGACAGCCTCCGCAGCATGCTGGAAAGCCTGGCCAGCGAGCTGATGCTGGACGTTGCACTGGACGAGCACAGCGCCTGAACCGCCGCCGGCCGGGCCAGGGTGGTGGGCGACTTGACGCCCGTGCCGGCCCCGCCTAACATCTTGCACTTTTAGCATTTCCCGGAAACGGCCTTAACCGTGCAACTAGATGCTCTTTACGCCCTGATCGCCAAGGATATGCAGGCGGTCGATGATGTCATCCGCAAA
>JAIEOJ010000022.1 GCA_019750575.1 Rhodocyclaceae bacterium
GGATCGACCTCGCCTTCGGCGTCGCTTTGCGCCCTTTGAGGGCGCAAAGTTTTTCTTGCTCCGAATTGCCCTTACGGTTCAACCAGATCCGCGCTGGCCTGCTTCTTTTGCAGCGCGCGCGCATTGCGGTGGCGGGCCATCAGGCGCGGGTCGTTCATGATTTCGCCCATGGTGCCGCCGACCACCATGATGACGCCGAGCAGCGGCAGCACCAGCATCAGACCCGGCACGCCGGCGATGGCGCCGCCAACGAAGATCATGATCACCGTCAGGAGCGGATGCATGTGCAGGCTCTTCCCCACGGTCAACGGCATGTAGAGAAAATCATCGAGCATGCGCACGACGATGAAGAGGGCCACCGCCGCATAGGCCATTCCCGGCTGGTCGGGAAAGTCGGTGGCGGCCACCATGACCACCAGCACGCCGCCGGCAATCGAGCCGACATAGGGTATCCAGGCAAACACCGCGCAGATCAGGCCCAGCGCGATGGGTGCAGGCATGCCCATGAGAAAAAGGCCGGCCGCCAGCGTCACCGTGTCGAGCACGGTCAGCTTCATCAGGCCGTGGAAGTAGGCACGCGTGGTGCGGTCAACCTCGTTGAGCAGGAACAGCGTCTTTTCGAAGAAGGCGTTGGGCACCGCATCGCTGATGAAATCCTTGAAGCGGCGGCCGTCGCGCAGCTGGAAGAAGGTGATGAAGGGCACCAGCAGCAGCACCGGCAGCCAGGTACCGGCGCCCATGACGATGGAATTGATCTGATCGTCGGCGAAGTTGGTTGACCAGTAGTTCAGCTGGGTCGAGACCTTGGCGGCGATTTCCGCATCGGCCAGCACCGACCAGTGGGCCTCTAGCAGCAGCAGGCTGCGATCGACCAGCTGCAGGCCGCCCTGGATGTAGCGCGACAGCGATGCCTGCCAGTCGATCATGTGACTGGCCAGGGAGGGAAAGCCCATGAAGATGGCGACGGCAAAAAGCCCCACCAGCGTGCCCATGACCAGGCTGCTCGCCGCATCCACGCTCCAGCCGCGCAACACCAGCCAGCGCACCGGCGGCGCCAGCAGGTAGTAGAGGATCAGCGCCAGCAGGAAGGGCACGACCAGCCACAGTACCTTCTGGAACAGGAACAGGCACAGGCAGGTGAAGGAGATGATCGCCAGCCAGACGAGCGGGCCGATGGAATGGCTCTCGCGCTCGCCGCCGCGAGACATCACAGCGACTGCTCCACCCGCCGCCCGACCACCGACTCGCGCAGGCGCACGCCAACGTGACGCGCAAGGTTGATGCCGATCTTGGAAGCGATCACCACATGCGTATGCATGAGGTTGTTGAAGTCGTCACGGAAGAAGACCAGCACCTTGCAGTTGCTGCCGGCCCGCGCCTGCGTGGCGCGCGGCGCATTGGTGAGCAGCGCGAGTTCGCCGAAGAAACTGCCCGGACCGAGATCGGCAATCAGGTTCTTCTTGGGATCGCTGTTGCGGCAGATGAGCACATGGCCGGACATGATGATGTAGATCGCATGCCCCTCCTCACCCTCGTCGAAAAGCACCTCGTGCTCGAGGTATTCGCGCTCGTGCAGCAGGCTGGAGACGATGTCCAGCTCGCGGGCCGTCAGGTCCTGGAACAGCGACAGCGCGCGCAGGCGCTCATGGTACGGCTTGGACGCAGTGCGCCTGAAGAACGTGAACCTCACCCCAGCCCCCTTGTTGTCTGTGACGCGTTCGCTACTAGCCCTTGATCAGCAAAGCCGCCGCCTGCGCCGCGATGCCTTCGCCGCGGCCCGTGAAACCGAGCTTCTCCGTGGTCTTGCCCTTGATGTTCACCTGTGCCGCTTCAATTCCGAGGTCGGCGGCAATGTTCGCCACCATGGCCGGCGCGTGCGGCATGATCTTGGGCGCCTGGCAGATGATGGTGGCGTCGATATTGGCAACGCGCCAGCCGGCCGCCTTCACGCCCTCCATCGCGCCGCGCAGCAGGACGCGGCTGTCGGCGCCCTTCCACTTGTCGTCGGTATCGGGGAAATGCCGGCCGATGTCGCCCAGCCCGGCCGCGCCAAGCACGGCATCGGTAATCGCATGCAGCAGCACGTCGGCATCCGAGTGCCCGAGCAGGCCGAGGTGGTAGGGAATCGTCACACCGCCCATGATGAGCGGGCGCCCTTCCACCAGCGCATGTACGTCGAAGCCCTGCCCGACCCGGATGTCGATGGTCATGCCGGTCCCGCCCGGCTCTGCAGTATCCACTCGGCGAGCTGCATGTCGAAGGGGTAGGTGACCTTGAGGTTGCTGCTATCGCTTTCGATCAACCTCGGTTGCAGGCCGACCGCCTCCAGCGCGCTGGCCTCGTCGGTGATCTCTGGCGACAGCGTGACCAGGGCCTCGCTCAGCACGCCGTGGCGGAACATCTGCGGCGTCTGTGCCTGCCACATGTGCTCGCGTGGCACCGTCTCGACGATGGCGCCGCCGATGCCGCGCTTCAGCGTATCGGCCACCTGCACCGCCAGGATGCCGCCGACATCGTCTTCGGCCACACCGGCGATCAGCTTGTCGACCAGGCTATGGGTCAGGCAGGGGCGCGCCGCGTCATGCACCATGACCCAGTCCTCGTCGCCCACCTGATCGGCCATCGCGGCGAGACCGTTCCGCACGCTCTCGGCGCGGCTTGCGCCGCCGCAGCGCAGGATCTTGATGCGGCCGGCGAAAGGCAGCCAGTTGTAGTTGGTCCAGTGCACGTCGTCTGCGGCCAGCACGACAAAAACCTTGTCGATGCGCGGATGGCTGGCCAACACGGACAGTGCGTGGGAAATCATCGGCCCACCGGCGAGGGGCAGATACTGTTTGGGCAGCGCGCCGCCCATCCGCTCGCCGCTACCGGCTGCGGGAATCAAGGCAAAGTAGCTCATGCTTGCCATTGTAGCGGAGAACGAAAACTCCCCTCCCCCTTGATGGGGGAGGGGCTGGGGGAGAGGGTGAAACAGCGGCTAATCGGACACACCCCTCACCCCTACCCTCTCCCATCAAGGGGAGAGGGGCTTTACCACTGCAGCGATTAAACTACCACCATGTCAGAACCACGCATCACCGGCGAAATCTTCGCCCTGCTGGAAAACACCCGTGAGCCCGATGTCCCGGCGCGCCGCTACACCCGGCCCGTCGGTGCCGTGCTCGTCCGTCGTCCGGAAGAACTACCCGCCGCCCTGGCCGCGCTGGAGAGTGCCCGCAACAAGGGCCTGCATGCCTGCGGCTATATCGCCTACGAAGCCGGCCATGCCCTGCAGGGCCTGCCCCTGCCAGAGTTTCCGGCGCCCGTACCGGCGCAGCCACTGCTGCATTTCCAGCTCTTCGCGCAGTGCGAACTGCTGAACCCGGAAACCAGCGCCGCCTGGCTGGCTACCCTGGCCGGCGCGGAAGCCGCCGCCGTGCACACAGTCGAACTGGCCGAGGACGAAGCCAACTACCACCGCAAGATCGCCCAGATCCGCGGCCTGATTCGCGATGGCGAAACCTACCAGGTCAACTACACCCTGCCCTGCCGCTTCCGTCATGCCGGCAACGCGGCGGCCCTCTACCTCGCCCTGCGCGCCACCCAGCGCGTCGCCTACTCGGCCTTCCTCAATTTTCCCGAGGCACAGGTGCTGTCGCTCTCGCCTGAACTCTTCATCGAGCGGCGCGGCGACACGCTGAGCACGCGCCCGATGAAGGGCACGGCCGGCCGCGGCGCCAGCGCCGCCGAGGATAGAGAAATCGCCGAGCACCTGCGCAGCGACCCCAAGTCGCGCGCGGAAAACCTGATGATCGTGGACCTGTTGCGCAACGACCTCGGTCGCGTCGCGCAGACCGGCAGCGTCAAGGTCGAAGCCCTGTTCGAGGTCGAAACCTACGAAACCCTGCAGCAGATGACCTCAACCATCAGCGCCAGGCTGGACGCGCGCACCAAGCTGCCGGAAATCATCCAGGCTCTCTTCCCCTGTGGCTCCATCACCGGGGCGCCCAAGCGCAGGACCATGCAGATCATCGCCGAACTCGAACAGGAGCCGCGCGGCATCTACACAGGCGCCATCGGCTACATCGAACCCAGCGGCGACTTCTGCTTCAGCGTGCCGATCCGTACCGTGGTCAGCACCGCACCGGGCAAGGCGCTGATGGGCGTGGGCAGCGGCATCGTCTACGACTCCGACGCGCACGCCGAATACGCCGAGGTGCAGCTCAAGACGCGCTTCCTGCAGGAGGTGAACCGCGATCTCGGCCTGATCGAATCGATGCACCTCAACCCGGACGGCAGCATTCTGCATCGGGCTCGCCACATGGAGCGCCTCCGGCAGGCCGCGCAGGTCTTCGGCTTCTATGTGCCGGAACGTGCGATTCAGGAAGAACTCGACGCCTATGTGAAGCACCGCCCGCAGACCGCGGCACGCCGCCTGCGGCTACAGCTCAATCACGACGGCACCTTCAGTCTCGCCGACTTCGCCATTCCGGCGGTACCGGATCACCCCGTGGTCATGCTCAGCGACAAGCGTATCGACAGCGCTTCCATCTTCCGCCGTCACAAGACCACGCAACGCGATTTGTACGAAAGCGAATATGCCCGCGCCGTCGCACAGGGCGCCTACGAGGTGCTCTTCCTCAACGAGCACGGCCGCCTCGCCGAAGCGGCGCGGCATAACCTATTCATCCGCAAGGACGGTCGTCTGCTCACGCCGCCGCTCAGCGAAGGCGCCCTGCCCGGCATTCTGCGGCAGAGCCTGCAGGCCGAACTCAGCGAACAGCCACTGACGCTCGCAGACCTGAACAGCGCGGACGCCATCTATATCGGCAATGCGGTGCGCGGTCTGACCGAGGTCTTTCTCCAGCCATGATCACCATCCTCCGTGCCAATCTGATCGACCCCGACCAGGCCGCCGCCCTGCTGCGCCTGATGGACGAATACGCCAGCGGTGAGGCCGGCGGCGGCCAGCCACTCAAGGCCTACACCCGCGCCCATCTCGTCGCCACCCTGCGCACCCGCCCCGGCGCCCACACCCTGCTCGCGCTCAAGCGCGACGAGAACGGCGAAGAAAGCTACGTCGGCCTGCTCAATGCCTTCGAAGGCTTTTCCACCTTCGCCTGCCAGCCCCTGCTCAACATCCACGATGTGGTCGTCACCGCAGCAGAACGCGGCCGTGGCATAGGCAAACA
>JAIEOJ010000302.1 GCA_019750575.1 Rhodocyclaceae bacterium
TAGCGACGTAATCTACGTAAAAGACTTGGACTCCGGCGCGCTTACACTGGCTTCCTCTACACAACATGGGAACGTGCTATCTGCTAATACTTTCAATGGGTTGTCCGGTGACGGGCGATATGCTTTGTTCTCTCATCAAGGCGGGGTTTGGCCAAATCACGTATTGACCCTTTACGTCAAGGACATCGTAACGGGTATGTTGACGCAAGTTGCGGATAATGTCACGGAGCCAAATCGTGCGACGATTTCCGACGATGGTCGCTATGTATTTTTCAACAAGAGCGACGCAGGCCTCAGCAATGTTTATGTGTCGGACCTGCAAGCTCATACCGTAGTCAATCTAACGGCAGACATGGGAACGGGCAGCTCCTTCACTTTACTGGACGCTACGCCAGACGCAAGCAGGATTGCTGCCTACGGAAGCGACGGGAAGATTTATCTGTTGGACCGACAAAAGCAAGAGCTTCAAATTGTGCCACTGGATGAATATGGAGTTGAGCTATGGCGGCCTTCATTGAATGCACGTTTGTCGAACGATGGCCGCTATTTAGCTTTCAACAACGGTTACTACGATAACGAAGCTGGCTATTCCGATAGTCAACCAGTCTATGTGTTTGATGTAGTAAGTGGCGAACTGCGCATCATAGGCTGGGGTGAGTTCGGCTATGGTGGTAATGGTTCTTTAAGTTTTTCAGACGATGGGCGTGACATATATTTCCAGACTGCCGGCGACTCGCTGCTGAATTCCGCCAGCGGCGTTGTCGTGGCGAAAAATCCGCTCCTGGCAGAAAACGGCAATGACTCGGTGCGGGCCTCTGTCAGCTATACGTTGTTGGACGAGCAAATCGAGAATCTGGTCATGACGGGAACGAATGCAATCGACGGAACGGGCAATGCCCGAAACAATGTAATTACTGGAAATGTCGGTGATAACGTTTTGGTCGGCGGGCGAGGCAATGATTTTCTTGACGGCGGCGACGGTGACGACGCCTATGTGTTTTATTCGGGGGATGGCATAGACCATATCCTCGATTCCGGAGGGAGCGACGCCATCATATTCAATGGCGTGAATATCGGCGACATCAGCCTGGGTCTTGGCTCGCTGCGTATCCGGTACGGGGCCGATGAAGTCCATATCGAAGCCTTCGACCCCGAATACGCCGAGAACAGCGGCGCCATCGAGCAGTTTTTCTTCGACGATGGAATGCTGGGTTACCACGAGTTGCTGGCGCTCGGCTTCGATATTGAAGGCGACGGGAACATTACGGGAACGAGCGTCGCGGATCGCATCTCCGGAGGCGATGGCGACGACACCATCCGCGGCGGCCGTGGCGCTGACGTGCTGACCGGTGGCGCGGGTAACGACACCTACATTCTGAATGTCGGCGACGGCAACGATACGATCGTAGATGCTGTGCTCTCAGGAAGCGCCAACCAGATTCGATTCGGAGAGGGTATCGATAAGGATGCCCTCATCTTCAACGAACAGGTTGACGGAGTGATGATTCGTTACAGCGAGACCGACGCGGTTTTCCTTCCGGGTGCTGGTCGTGTGGCGGATGTGCTTTCTCGTATCGAGTTCAGCGATGGCAGTGGGCTAAGTTTCGCGCTGGCGGGCAACCTTGCGCCGCTGCCGTCCGTGCCGCTTACAGCGCAGGTGGCAGAGCAGGGTACGTTGTTCAGCTTTTCCATTCCCCAGGATGCTTTCTTCGACCCAGAGGGCGAGCCGTTGTCTTTGTCGCTCAGCTTGGTGGATGGACGAGCATTGCCAACCTGGCTGTCCTACGATCCACTCACCAGGACTTTAAGTGGTAGGCCGGGCAAAGGCGATGTTGGGACGTTACAACTGATCCTCACCGCCACGGATCCAGTCGGGGCGACGGCAACGCAGATTCTCGGTTTGAATGTGCTTGATGGCAATTCTGCACCTACGTTAATCCAGCCTATTCCGACGCAATGGGCCACTGAAGACTTTGCTTTTAGCTACACGCTGCCGGTTGGTACGTTTGCTGATCTCGACGAGGATGCTTTAGGCTACCAAGTCACTTTGGTAAACGGCAACCCCTTGCCTTCCTGGCTGAGCTTCAATTCCGTAACTCGCACGTTGACCGGTATTCCTCCAGACACGGCGGCAGGTATTCTTTCTTTGCTAGTGTCAGCAAGCGATCCGGACGGCTTAAGTGCAACGGCGGCATTTACGCTGGACATCGCTAACCACCTCGTCGGCAACGGCAATGAAAACACGCTGACCGGCACCGCCCTGCGTGATTATATCGAAGGCAGGGGCGACGATGATGAGCTCTACGGTGGTGCCGGCGACGATTACCTGGATGGTGGCCGGGGCGAGGACACTCTGTACGGCGGGGCGGGCAACGACACCCTGTACGGCGGTATTAGCGACAACGACGATGACGATGAAGATGAAGATGAAGATGAAGATGAAGATGAAGATGAAGATGAAGGCGACCTGCTTATTGGCGGTACCGGCGACGACACTTACATCATCGACCGTACCTCCACGCGCATTCACGAATACGCTGGAGAAGGTACCGACACCGTCAAATCCAGCATTACCTATACCCTGGTCAGCAATCTGGAGAATCTCACCTTGACCGGTAGCGCCAACATCAACGGCACCGGCAACAGCCTGGCCAATGTCCTTACTGGCAATAGCGGCAACAACACCCTCAATGGTGGCGGCGGCAACGACACGCTGGATGGCGGCTCCGGGTCGGATGTCCTGCTCGGCGGCAGCGGCAGCGACACTTACCTCCTCGGTCGTGGCTACGGCAGTGATACCATCCAGGAGAACGACGCCACGATCGGTAACATCGATGTTGTCCGCTTCCTCGAGGGTATTGCCATCGACCAGCTGTGGTTCCGCCATGTCGGCAACAACCTGGAAGTTAGCATCATTGGCACCGGTGACCGATTCACGATTCACAACTGGTACTCGGGCAATGCTTATCCTGTGGAGCAATTCCGCACGACCGACGGGCAGACCCTGCTAGACAGCCGGGTCGAGAACCTGGTGCAGGCGATGGCGGCCTTTGCTCCGCCGACGGCCGGGCAGACAAGCTTGCCCCCAACCTACCAGGCGTCGCTATCCCCAGTGCTTGCTGCGAATTGGCAGTGAATTATGTTTTCCCCATGGGCTTGACACCTATGGGTAGTTTCTAGGTAAAGGCGGCTGGCTAAAACAAAAAATCCAGCCGCAGCTGGATTTTTTGTTTTCTGCCGCGCGTGGTCGGCAAGTGGCTGATCAGCCTCGGATATTCGATTGCAGGTCGAACTCTGCCAGGACGACGCGGGGCTGGGGTTTCCAGCCTTTCTTGCGGTGTTCGGCCACGACATTGGTGAAGATGCCGCCGCGCACGTAGAACTTGGCGGTCAGGCGCATGTAGCGGGGCTTGGTGGCCTGGACCAGGTCGTCGAGGATGCGGTTGGTGACGGCTTCGTGGAAGCAGCCTTCCTCGCGGAAGCTCCATGTATACAGCTTGAGGCTCTTGAGTTCGACGCAGTGCTTGTCGGCGATGTAGTCCAGCGTCAGCACGGCGAAGTCGGGCTGGCCGGTCTTGGGGCACAGGCAGGTGAACTCGGGGATTTCCATGTGGATCTGGTAATCCCGGTGCGGGGCGGGGTTGGGAAAGGTCTCCAGCGTCTTGGCATCGACCTTGGCGGGGCGTTTGGTTGTCATAAAAACCCTGATAGGAAAACTGAAACGGCCGGGACAGCTGCCCGATGGCTTGCGATTATAATGCACCAACGCCATGCCCCCAGCCGGTGGGCCGGTCGGCAAGGCTGCAGATGTGGTGCAGCCTTCTGTCCAAGTTGAGACTTCCAAACTTTTAGATACCTGCCGTGCGTCTAACCAAACTCAAACTTTCCGGCTTCAAATCCTTTGTCGATCCAACCACAGTGCTGTTCCCGGGCAATCTGGGCGGCATTGTCGGGCCCAATGGTTGCGGCAAGTCCAACATCATCGATGCGGCGCGCTGGGTGCTGGGCGAGTCCAAGGCGTCCGAGTTGCGTGGCGAGTCCATCCAGGACGTGATCTTCAAGGGCTCGGGCACGCGCAAGGAAGTGAGCCGCGCCAGCGTCGAGCTCTTCTTCGACAATGCCGACGGCAAGGCGGCCGGGCAGTGGTCGCAGTACGCCGAAATCACGGTGCGCCGCGTGCTGGACCGCGACGGCAATTCGAATTACTACATCAACAATCTCAACGTCCGCCGCCGCGACGTGATCGACCTGTTCCTGGGCACCGGCCTGGGGCCGCGTTCCTACGCCATCATCGGCCAGGGCATGATCTCGCGCATCGTCGAGGCCAAGCCGGACGAGCTGCGCGGCTTCCTCGAAGAAGCGGCCGGCGTGACCAAATACAAGGAGCGCCGCCGCGAGACCGAAAACCGTCTTGAGGATGCGCGCGAAAACCTCGCCCGCGTAGACGACATCCGCGGCGAACTCGACAACCAGATCGTGCGCCTTGAAGGCCAGGCCGAAGTGGCGCGCAAGTATCGCGACCTGCAGGCCCAGCTGACCGGCCGCCAGAATCTGCTCTGGTACAAGAAGCGCATGGATGCGCGGCGCGACGCCGAGAAGCTGCACCTCGAAGTCGAGCAGGCCATCACCCGGGTCGAAGGCGAGACTGCGCAGCTGCGCGAAGTCGAGGCCCGCGTCGAGCATGCACGCGAGGCGCACTTTTCCGCATCGGATGCGCTGCATGCGGCACAGGCCGAGATGTATTCAGCCAAGTCCGAGGTGGATCGCCTCGAATCCGAAATCAGCCACATGCGCGACAACCGTCAGCGCCTGGAAAACCGCATTGCCCAGTTGAGCAATGAAGACGGCCACTGGCGCGGCCAGCAGGCCGAGCTGGCGCGCGAAGCCGAGCGCTGGAGTTCGCTGCGTGAAAACGCCGGCGCGCGCGCCGAGGCCGCGCAAATGCGCCACGAGGAAGCGGCCGAGCGCATGCCGCAACTGGAAGAGATGGTCCAGACCGCCGGTGGCCAGCTCACCGATGCCCGCCGTGTCTATTCCGAAGCCGAGCATGCCCTCAAGCTTGCCGATGCCGAGAAGGGGCATGCCGGCCGCACGCTGGACAGCCTGTCGCAGCGGCGTGAGCGTCTGGAGCAGGAAAAGGCGGCCTTGCCGCAGCCCGATCCGATGCAGCTGGAAATCGCCCAGCAGCGCGC
>JAIEOJ010000159.1 GCA_019750575.1 Rhodocyclaceae bacterium
GAGAAAACCGAATATGTGCGCTGGCTGGAGGTCTTCAGCCAGACCCTGGCACTCAACATGACGCCGCTGCATGTGGCCGACATTTTCCAGCGCCAGATGCTCGGCCATCCGCGTGCCTGGATCTTTACCTCGGCGACACTGGCCATCGGCAACGACTTCGGCCACTACTGCAGCGAGCTGGGCCTGATGGAGGCCGAGACCGGGCTGTGGGGCAGTCCCTTTGACTACGCACAGAACGGGCTGCTGTACTGCCCGCCGGAGATGCCGGAGCCGAACTCGCAGTTCTACAGCGAGGCGGTGGTGGAGGCCTGCTGGCCGGCCATTGTCGCCGCCGGCGGGCGCGCCTTCGTGCTGTGCACCTCGCTGCGTGCCATGCGCCGCATTCACGAGCTGCTCGAAGACAAACTGAGTCGCGCCAATCTCGACTATCCGCTGCTGCTGCAGGGCCAGAGTTCACGCACCGAGCTGCTGGACCGCTTCCGCCGTCTCGGCAATGCCATCCTCGTCGCCAGCCAGAGCTTCTGGGAAGGCGTCGATGTGCGCGGCGAAGCGCTGTCCCTGGTTGTCATCGACAAGCTGCCCTTCGCGCCGCCCGATGATCCGGTGCTGGCGGCGCGCATCGAACATCTGCGCAAGCAGGGCGGCAATCCCTTCTTCGACTACCAGCTGCCGCATGCGGTCATCAGCATGAAGCAGGGCGCCGGCCGCCTCATCCGCGACGAGAAGGATAGGGGTGTGCTCATGGTCTGCGACCCGCGCATGATCAGCAAGCCCTACGGCCGCAAGATCTGGCAATCGCTGCCGCCGATGCGCCGTACGCGCGAGATCGGCGAGGTCGAGGCCTTCTTTGCCGCGGCAGGCAATCCCGGGCCGGCCTGAGCCTGCTCAAGCCGCTGTATCAGTTCGGGCATAGCGGGTAAAATAGCCGCTGACCTTCCTCCTGCGACGGAGAACGCTTTGAAGATTTTCGGCTTTACCGGTTTCAGCGGCTCGGGCAAGACCACGCTGCTGGAACAGATGATTCCCCTCTTCGTTCAGAAGGGCTTGCGCGTTTCCCTGATCAAGCACGCGCATCACAAGTTCGATGTCGATCATCCGGGCAAGGACTCCTATCGCCACCGCGAGGCCGGCTGCACCGAGGTCATGTTGGTGTCATCGAACCGCTGGGCGCTGATGCACGAGCTGCGCGGCGACGCCGAGCCGACGCTGGAAGAGCAGATCGCGCGCATGTCGCCCTGCGATCTCCTGCTGATCGAAGGCTACAAGAACAGCGATCTGCCCAAGATCGAGATTCACCGCCCCGATCATGTCGAGGACATGCTGTATCCGGGCCATAACGTCGTGGCGGTGGCCAGCGACGTGCCGCTCGCGCTGGATGTGCCTGTGCTGGATCTCAACTCGCCGCCGGCCATCGTCGACTTTGTCCTGAATTACACCGGATTGAACACATGAGCGTTGACGTAAAAACTGCGCCGCAAAACAAGCCGTTGATGGAGCTGGATCAGGCCCTGTCCCTGCTGCTGGCCGGTGCCCGTCCCATCACCGAGCGCGAGACGGTTTCGACCTTCGATGCCGTCGGTCGCGTGCTGGCACAGACACAGTATTCATCGATCAACGTGCCACCGCTCGACAATTCGTCCATGGATGGCTATGCCGTGCGTTGCGCTGATGTGCCGGCTGTCGGTACAACCCTGACAGTGAGCCAGCGCATCCCCGCTGGTTCGGTCGGCGCGCCGCTGGCGGCAGGCACGGCCGCGCGCATTTTCACCGGCGCGCCAGTGCCGCCGGGTGCGGATGCCATCGTCATGCAGGAGTATGTGAGCCTGTCCGACGCAAATGGTGCTTTCGGTCAGGCCACCTTCAATGAATTGCCCAAGCCGGGTGAGTGGATACGCCGCGCCGGCGAAGACATCCGCACCGGGGGTGAGGTGCTGGCACAGGGCACACGCCTGCGCCCGCAGGAAGCGGGGCTGGCCGCCTCGGTCGGACTGGCCGAACTGCCGGTCTTCCGCCGCCCGCGCGTGGCCCTGTTCTCGACCGGCGACGAACTGGTGATGCCGGGCGAGCCGCTGCCGGAAGGCGCGATCTACAACTCCAACCGTTTCCTGCTCAAGGGCCTGCTCGAACAACTGGGCTGCGTGGTCATCGACTTCGGCATCATTCCCGATCGCCTCGATGCCACGCGCGCGGCGCTGCGCAAGGCCACGGCGGAGGACAAAGCCGACCTGATCCTTACCAGCGGCGGTGTGTCCATGGGCGAGGAAGATCACATCAAGCCGGCGGTCGAGGCCGAAGGTGCGCTCGATCACTGGCTGGTGAACAGCAAGCCGGGCCGCCCGTTTGCCTTTGGTCGCGTCATGACCGCAGGCCATGAAGCCGCCTTCATCGGCCTGCCCGGCAATCCGGTATCCAGCTTTGTTACCTTCCTGCTGCTGGTGCGGCCCTTCATCCGCAAGCTGCAGGGCATGCATGTTGATCTTGATAACGCGCTGCCGCAGGGGCTTACGCTGGTGGCCGGCTTCGACCAGGCCAAGGCCGACCGCCGCCGCGAATTCCTGCGTGCGCGCATCGGCAAGGACGGCCTGCTCGAACTCTTCCCCAACCAGAGCTCCGGCGTGCTGACCTCGGCCGCCTGGGCCGATGGCCTGATCGACAATCCGGCGGGCGTGCAGATCAAACGTGGCGACACGGTGCGCTTCCTGCCATTTTCGGAGCTGCTCACATGATTACGGTTTTGTTCTTTGCCGGCCTGCGCGAAGCGCTTGGCGCTTCCTCCGAAACGCTGGCCCTGCCGGACGGCGTGACGACGGTGTCGGCCCTGCGCGACCATCTGGCGGCGCGTGGGGACAGGTGGACTGCATTGGCGAGTGCCAGGAATCTGCGCGCTGCCGTCAATCAGGACATGGTGCCGCTGACGACCGCGATCAAGGATGGCGACGAGGTTGCCTTCTTTCCGCCGGTCACCGGCGGCTGAGCGTCGAGGTCAACTCATGAAATCCAGCGTGAGCGTTCAGGAAGCCGATTTCGATCTCAGCGCCGAGGTGCGTGCGCTGACCGCCGGCGAGTTTTCTGCGGGCGCCGTGGCCAGCTTCGTCGGCCTCGTGCGCGATAACAATGACGGCACCAGCGTTGCCGACATGACCCTGGAACACTATCCGGGCATGACCGAGAAGGCCTTGCACGAAATCGTGGCCAAGGCCGCCGAGCGCTGGGAGTTGCTCGGCGCGCGCGTGATTCATCGTGTCGGCCATCTGCTGCCGGGCGAGCAGATCGTCCTCGTCGTCGTCGCCAGTGCGCATCGCGGCAATGCCTTTGCCGCCTGCGAGTTCATCATGGACTATCTCAAGACCCAGGCGCCGTTCTGGAAAAAGGAAAGCACGGAGCAGGGCAGCCGCTGGGTGGACGCGCGTGACAGCGACGATGCCGCACTGGAGAAATGGCGGGATGAGATAGGGCTTTAACCCGCCGTTCCTGTGGAGCGACCTCGCTTGCCTTGGGGCAAGCTTCGCAAAAAGCCGGACTGTTGGTCCGGCTTTTTGTTTTCCTTCTCCGCTCAAACCATCTTCTCGATCCTGACCCATCGATCGAAATCCACCGCCGAGACGTAGCCCGTGGCAATGGCGGATTCCCTTAGCGTGCTTCCTTCCCGATGTGCCTTCTTGGCGATCTCGGCGGCCTTGTCGTAGCCGATGTGGGGGGTGAGCGCCGTGACCAGCATCAGTGATCGCTCAAGCAGTTCGGCAACGCGTTGCTCGTTGACCTGTATGCCCTGCACGCAATGTTCATTCAGGCTGTTCATGCCGTCGGCAAGCAGGCGCAGGCTCTGCAGGACGTTGTGGATGATGAGCGGCTTGTAGACGTTCAGTTCGAAATTGCCGGCCGCTGCGCCGAGCCCGAGCGCCACGTCATTGCCCATGACCTGGGCGCAGAGCATGGTGACCGCTTCGCACTGGGTCGGATTCACCTTGCCCGGCATGATGGAACTGCCGGGCTCGTTTTCCGGGATGCAGATCTCGCCCAGGCCCGAGCGCGGGCCCGAGGCCAGCCAGCGTATGTCGTTGGCGATCTTGGTCAGCGCCACGGCCAGCGTGCGCAGTGCGCCATGCGCCGTGGCCAGCGCCTCATGCCCGGCGAGTGCGGCGAACTTGTTGTCGGCGCGGCGAAAGGGCAGGCCGGTCTGTTGCTGCAGCCCCGCTGCCACGCGCGCGCCGAATTCCGGATGCGTGTTGAGGCCGGTGCCGACGGCCGTGCCACCGACCGCCAGTGCGTACAGATCGGGCAGTGCGTTTGTGAGTGCGCGTTCCGCCAGATCGAGTTGCGCCGCCCAGCCCGAGAACTCCTGCCCCAGGGTCAGCGGCGTGGCGTCCTGCAGATGGGTGCGGCCGATCTTGATGATGGCGGCAAAGCTGACCGCCTTGGCGGTGATGGCGATGCGCAATTGCCGCAAGGCAGGCAGCAGCCTTTCATGTATTCCGATGGCTGCCGCCACATGCATGGCGGTGGGGAAGATGTCGTTGCTCGACTGGCCGAGGTTGACCTCGTCGTTGGCATGCACTCGGCGCTGCTGCCCGCGTTCGCCGCCCAGCAGTTCGGAGGCGCGGTTGGCGAGCACCTCGTTCATGTTCATGTTGCTCTGCGTACCCGAGCCGGTCTGCCACACGGAGAGCGGAAAGGCATCCGCATGCTGTCCGGCGAGCACTTCGTCGGCCGCGGCGATGATGGCGTCGGCCTTCTTCGCATCAAGCAGGCCGAGTTCGCGATTGGCGGCGGCGCAGGTTTTCTTGGTGAGCGCCAGCGCCCACAGCAGTTCTGCCGGCATGCGCTCGGTGGAGATGGCGAAGTGCTGCAGTGAGCGCTGGGTCTGGGCGCCCCAGCGTGCGGTCGCGGGAACTTCCACGGCGCCCAGGCTGTCCCTCTCAAGTCGGTACTGCTTCATGAGGCGACGGAGGGATTGAGGGCGCCCTTGATGACGCGGACCTTCTGGTTTAGATTTTCTGCGGCTCTTTTTTTGTCGAGTTTCATTACCCGCTTTTCCTTGGGCGAGTGCAGCGCCTTCTTCCTGCTTTCGCGGTTTGCGTGATGACTGTGCGACATGATGACCTCCTCGTCGGTAAGTTTCCAGTAAGCCGAATGTGTTTCAGTATAGAGCGTGTACTTGCAAGAGCCAGCTTAAGTCGCTGATATGACGGGCGAATAAAAAAGACTTTTGTTATGCATTAAATTTCATATCGTTTGATCTATATTAAT
>JAIEOJ010000282.1 GCA_019750575.1 Rhodocyclaceae bacterium
CATGCCGCTCGAGGGCGGCGAAAGCCAGGCCGTGGTCAGCATCAGCGGCAAGATCGAGCTGATCGACTGAACTCGGCCCGGCCACCGCGCCGGGTAGTGGTTTCGGAGTATAATTGGGAATTATTCGTATTTGGCTTTACCCAATACGTCCATGTACTCCGAACTCCGCCTGGATCAAGCGATCCCGTCAGTCACACCTGCCGCTGAAATCAGCCTTTGTGCGCTTGAGCGCAATGTCCGGGCCCGCATCTCGCGCATCCTCACACCGGATGGCCTCGAGGAACAGCACCTGGTTCTGCGCCTGATCGAAATCGGCTTCCTGCCCGGCGAGTCGGTGCGCGTGATTGCCCACGGCCACCCCGGCCGCGAACCGATTGCCGTCCGTCTCGGCCACAGCACCTTTGCTCTGCGCCGCCACGAAGCGCGCTTCATCCAGGTGGAGCTGCTGGCATGAGCACTACATCGCAAGCCGCCCTCCACGTCGCCCTGCTCGGCAACCCGAACTGCGGCAAGACCGCACTCTTCAACCTGCTCACCGGCAGTCGCCAGAAGGTCGCCAATTACGCCGGCGTCACCGTCGAGCGCAAGGAAGGCCACTTCAGCACGGCCGGCGGCCGCACGGTGCGCCTGCTTGATCTGCCCGGCGCCTACAGCCTCAACCCGCTTTCCGCCGACGAGGAAATCACGCGCGATGTGGTCACCGGCGCGCGCGCGGACGAGGCCCGCCCCGACCTGCTGGTCTGCGTCACTGACGCCACCAATCTCAAGCTCAACCTGCGCCTGGTGCTGGAAGCAAAACAGCTCAATCTGCCCATGGTGCTGGCGCTCAACATGAGCGATGCGGCACGTCGCCAGGGCATACAGATCGATACGCATGTCCTGTCGCGCGAACTCGGCATGCCGGTGGTGGAAACCGTCGCCATCGAACATCAGGGTGCGCAGGCCCTGCTCGCCCATCTCGATGCGCTCGAGCCGGTTGCCGCGACGCAGGCCTCCGCCTGGCAAGCAGCCGACGTACAGACGGTGCTTGCCACCCAGCAGGAAGTGCGTCGCATCCTCGGCCTCGCCATCACCGTTCCTGCTGCCGACAACAGTCTCGACGATCGCATCGACGCCGTGCTGCTGCACCCGGTCTGGGGCATGCTGGTGCTGGCCGCGACCCTGTTCTTCATGTTCCAGGCCGTGTTCAGCTGGGCCGAAGTGCCGATGGATGCGATCGATGCCGGCGTCGCCAGTCTCGGCGCATGGATAGGCGAGATGATGCCGGCCGGCCTGCTGCACAGCCTCATCGTCGACGGCATCATCGCCGGCGTCGGCGGCGTGCTGGTCTTCCTGCCGCAGATCCTGATCCTCTTCTTCTTCATCCTCGCCCTGGAAGACTCCGGCTACCTGCCGCGCGCCGCCTTCCTGCTCGACCGCCTCATGAGTGGTGTCGGCCTTTCGGGACGTTCCTTCATTCCACTGCTGTCCAGCTTCGCCTGCGCCATCCCCGGCGTCATGGCCACGCGAACCATCGCCGACTGGCGCGACCGCCTCGTCACCATCATGATCGCGCCGCTGATGACCTGCTCGGCGCGCCTGCCCGTGTATGCCCTGCTGATCGCCGCCTTTGTTCCACAGCGCGAGGTCGGCCTCTTCAACCTGCAGGGACTGGTGCTGTTCGGCCTGTATGTCGCCGGCATTGTCTCGGCCATGTGCGTGGCCTGGGTGCTCAAGTATTTCCGCGGCAAGGCCAAGCCCACCATGCTGATGATGGAACTGCCCGCCTACCGGCTGCCCAGCCTGCGCAACCTCGTGATCGGGCTGTGGGAACGCGCCACCATCTTCCTGCGCCGGGTCGGCACCCTGATTCTCGCCCTCACCATCATCCTCTGGTTCCTGTCCACCTTCCCCGCGCCGCCCGTGGGCGCCACCGGGCCCGCCATCGAGTACAGCTATGCCGGCATGCTGGGGCAGGCCCTGCAGGTGATCTTTGCACCGATCGGCTTCAACTGGCAGATCTCGATCGCGCTGGTACCGGGGCTGGCCGCACGGGAGGTCGCGGTCAGCGCGCTGGGCACCGTCTACGCGATGTCCGCCAGCGACGAAGACATCGCCGGCGCACTGGAACCGCTGATTGCCGACAGCTGGTCGCTGGCAACCGCGCTGGCCCTGCTGGCGTGGTATGTGTATGCGCCGCAGTGTCTGGCGACACTGGCCGCGGTCAAACGCGAAACCAATTCATGGCGGCTGATGGGCATACTCGCCGCCTACCTGTTCGGCCTCGCCTATCTGGCGTCCTTCATCACCTACCGCGTCGCCGTGGCGCTGGGCTGGGGCTAGGACGATCACGCCATGCAGAACCTCGCTTTTCAAAGTTTAATCGTCACCCTCATCGTTGCCGCCGCGCTTGCCTACACCGCATGGCGCTTTACGCCGGCAGCGCTGAAACAGAGGCTGGCGCGCCTGCTCGGCGCATCCGATGCGCAGGCGCAAAAACTCGGCAGCAGTGGTGCCTGCGGCAGTTGCAGCAGCTGCAAAGCCTGCGCCACGCCGGCGGAGAAAAGCGCACAGACACTGCAGCTGCGCAAATGAAAAAGCCCGCCGAGTCTTGCAACTCGGCGGGCTTTTGTTTGCATCATTCAGTGCAGCTGAGTCGCGGCCCTCAGTGCTGCGCCTTGTGCGGTACCTGGACGAAAACCTCGCCCGGCTTGACCAGACCCAGCTCGAAACGCGCGCGCTCCTCGATGGCCTCGTAACCGTTCTTGAGATCGCGCACTTCGGCATCCAGACCGGCATTGCGCAGCTCCAGCTTCTGGTTCACTTCCTGCTGCGCCTCAAGTTGCTGGTCCATGTCCCACACGCGCAGCCAGCCGCCTTTACCGAACCACAGTGGATATTGCAGGACTACGATCAGCCCGAACAATATCCACGTAGGCCACTTCCTCATGCGCCCTCCGGGTACATGAGGAAGTGGCCGTTGGCCACAAATTGACTACCCATCCCCCAGCCCCTGCCCCATGGGCAGGGGTGACTACGGTTCGCGGCGATGCCGCTCCCCATCAACGTGTCCTTGGAAGAAATGGGCACACGTCACCGTCTTACTTGCGGATGTTGTAGAAGGCGTCGAGGCCCGGGTAGATCACGGTGTCGCCCAGATCTTCCTCGATGCGCAGCAGCTGGTTGTACTTGGAGATGCGATCGGAACGCGACAGCGAACCGGTCTTGATCTGCATGGCATTCAGACCGACGGCGATGTCGGCAATGGTCGAATCCTCGGTCTCGCCCGAGCGGTGCGAGATCACATTGGTGTAGCCGGCACGCTTGGCCATTTCCACCGCCGCGAAGGTCTCGGTCAGGGTACCGATCTGGTTGATCTTGATCAGGATGGAATTGGCGATGCCCTTGCTGATGCCTTCCTTGAGGATACGCGGGTTGGTCACGAACAGATCGTCACCGACGATCTGCACGTTCTTGCCCAGGCTGTCGGTCAGGATCTTCCAGCCGTCCCAGTCGCCTTCGGCCATACCGTCCTCGATGCTGATGATCGGGTACTTGCTGACCAGATTGCCAAGGTAGTCGGCAAAGCCCTTGTTGTCCAGCTCCAGCCTTTCCGAGGCGAGGATGTACTTGCCGTCCTTGAAGAACTCCGAGCTGGCGCAGTCCAGACCCAGCACCACGTCCTGGCCCGGGGTGTAGCCGGCGGTCTCGATGGCCTTGAGGATCAGTTCGATGGCTTCGTCGTTGCCGGACACGTTGGGGGCGAAGCCGCCTTCGTCGCCGACGGTGGTCGGATAGCCCTTCTTGTCGACCAGCTTCTTCAGATGCTGGAAGACTTCGGCGCCGCAACGCAGGGCTTCGCGGAAGCTCTTCACGCCGACCGGCAGAATCATGAATTCCTGGATGTCGAGGCTGTTGTTGGCGTGCGCGCCGCCGTTGATGACGTTCATCATCGGCACCGGCATGGACATGGCGCCGCTGCCGCCGAAGTAGCGGTACAGGGGCAGGCCCGACTCTTCGGCGGCGGCCTTGGCGACGGCCATCGATACGGCCAGCATGGCGTTGGCGCCGAGGCGCGCCTTGTTGTCGCTGCCGTCGAGTTCGATCAGGGTGCGGTCGATGAAGGCCTGGTCTTCGGCATCAAGGCCGATGATGGCTTCGGAAATTTCGGTATTGACGTTCTCGACGGCGCGCAGCACGCCCTTGCCGAGGAAACGCGCACTGTCACCATCGCGCAGCTCGATGGCTTCACGCGAGCCGGTGGAGGCGCCGGAGGGCACCGCGGCGCGACCGAGCACGCCCGATTCGAGCAGAACGTCGGCTTCAACAGTGGGATTGCCGCGCGAATCCAGTATCTCGCGGGCGACGACATCAACAATTGCACTCATGGCTTTGTCCTAGTTTTCAACTTATTCAAACAATCCTACCGCAGGGCGGGTACCCGCTAGCCGGGGAAAACCGCCCGCCCAGGGCGTCAAATCAAGTAAAGCGCAGCCGGGCTGGTTACTTGGCGGCGCCCTTGCGGGTCAATGCCGCCTTGACGAAGGCGGTAAACAGGGGATGACCGTTGCGCGGCGTCGAGGTGAACTCGGGATGGAACTGGCAGGCCATGAACCAGGGATGACCGGGGATTTCGATCATCTCGCACAGTTCCTTGCCTTCCGACGACTTGCCCGAGATACGCAGGCCTGCCTGCTCCAGCTTGGGCAGGTAGGTATTGTTCACTTCGTAGCGATGGCGGTGACGCTCGGTGATGACATCGCTGCCATACACTTCGCGCGCCAGCGAACCGGCTGCCAGGGTGCACTTCTGACCGCCCAGGCGCATGGTGCCGCCAATATCGGAATTCTCGCTGCGCTGCTCGACCTTGCCTTCGCGGTCCAGCCACTCGGTGATCAGGGCGATCACCGGATGCGGGGTCTGCTCGTTGAGTTCGGTGCTGTGCGCACCTTCGAGGCCGGCAACGTTGCGCGCGTATTCGATGACAGCCAGCTGCATGCCCAGGCAGATGCCCAGATACGGCACCTTGTTCTCGCGGGCATAGCGGATCGCGGCAATCTTGCCTTCGGTGCCGCGCCGGCCGAAACCGCCGGGCACGAGAATGGCATCCATGGGCTTCAGTACATCCACGCCGTTCTTCTCGATCTCTTCCGAGTCGATGTAGTGAATCCTGACCTTGCTTTCGGTATGAATACCGGCATGCGTGAGCGCTTCGGTCAGCGACTTGTAGGACTCGGTCAGATCGACATACTTGCCGACGAAGGCGATATTCACTTCGGCCTTGGGGTG
>JAIEOJ010000179.1 GCA_019750575.1 Rhodocyclaceae bacterium
ATCGCCCTCGACGACACCTTCGTCAAGCTCGTGGTCTGGTACGACAACGAGTACGGCTACACCTGCAACATGCTGCACTTCGTCAAGCACGTCGCCACGCACTGACATCATGAACTTCAAGAAACTCATCGATCTGGACGTCGCCGGCAAGCGCGTCTTCATCCGCGCCGATCTCAATGTGCCACAGGACGACAACGGCGAGATCACCGACGACACGCGCATCCGCGCCGCCCTGCCCGGCATCGAATACGCGCTCAGGAACGGCGCCGCCGTCATGGTCACTTCGCACCTCGGTCGTCCGACCGAGGGCGAGCTGCGCAGCGAAGACACGCTGGCGCCGATCGCCAAGCGCATGGGCCAGCTGCTGGATCATCCGGTCCGCCTCGTGCAGGACTGGGTGGACGGCGTTGACGTCAAGGCCGGTGAGGTCGTGCTGCTCGAGAACTGCCGCGTCAACAAGGGCGAGAAGAAGTGCGATGACGCGCTGTCGCAGAAGCTCGCCGCGCTCTGCGATATCTGGGTGCACGATGCCTTCGGCACCGCGCATCGCGCCGAGGCCACGACCTACGGCATGGGCAAGTACGCCAAGGTCGCCTGCGCCGGTCCCTGCGTGGCCGAGGAGCTTGAGGCCTTGTCGAAGGCGCTGGCGCATCCCGCCCATCCCATGACCGCCATCGTCGCCGGCTCCAAGGTGTCCACCAAGCTGACCGTGCTCGAGTCGCTGGCCGACAAGGTCGACCAGCTCATCGTCGGCGGCGGCATCGCCAACACTTTCCTGCTCGCCGCCGGTCACAGGATCGGCAAGTCGCTGGCCGAGCCGGATCTGGTCGAGGCTGCGAAGAAGGTCATGGCCAAGGTCAATGTGCCCCTGCCCACCGATGTGGTGGTCGCCAAGGAGTTTTCCGCGACCGCGGCCGCCACCGTCAAGAAGATCGAAGACGTCGCCGACGACGACATGATTCTCGACGTCGGTCCGGAAACTGCCCGCGTGCTGGCCCGCGTTGCTGCCGAAGCCGGCACCATCGTCTGGAACGGCCCGCTCGGCGTGTTCGAGTTCGACGCCTTCGCCAACGGCACGCGCACGCTGGCCGAGGCGATCAGCGCATCGCCCGCCTACTCGCTGGCTGGCGGCGGTGATACGGTGGCCGCGATCAACAAGTTCGGTACCCGCGTCAGCTACATCTCCACCGCCGGCGGCGCCTTCCTCGAGTTCCTTGAAGGCAAGACCCTGCCCGCCGTCGACATCCTCGCGCAGCGTGCGAACGGTTAAAAGTATTCATCACAGAGGCACAGAGACACAGAGGAAAAGCAAAGAGAAAATTTGAACGATGGGTTTCTCTGTGCCTCTGTGGTTAAAGATTTTTAAGGAGTATCAATCATGCTCGTATCCCTACGCCAACTGCTGGACCATGCGGCCGAACACAGCTATGGTCTGCCGGCTTTCAACGTCAACAACATGGAACAGGTCTGGGCCATCATGGAAGCCGCCCAGCAGGTTGATTCGCCCGTGATCATGCAGGCCTCGGCCGGCGCCCGCAAATATGCCGGCGAAGCCTTCCTTCGTCACCAGATCCTTGCCGCGCTCGAAACCTATCCCAACATCCCGGTGGTCATGCACCAGGACCACGGCCAGTCGCCGGCGGTGTGCATGGCCGCGATCCGCTCCGGCTTCACCTCGGTGATGATGGATGGTTCGCTCGAGGCCGACGGCAAGACCACGGCGTCCTACGAGTACAACGTTGCCGTGTCGCAGGAGGTGGTCAAGTTCTCGCACGCCATCGGCGTCTCGGTCGAGGCCGAACTCGGTGTGCTCGGCTCGCTGGAAACCATGATGGGCGACAAGGAAGACGGTCACGGTGCCGAAGGCACGATGACGCGTGAACAGCTGCTGACCGATCCCGATCAGGCCGCCGACTTCGTCAAGCAGACCAACTGCGACGCCCTGGCCATCGCCATCGGCACCTCGCACGGTGCCTACAAGTTCAGCAAGAAGCCGACCGGCGACATTCTGGCGATTGACCGCATCAAGGAAATCCACGCCCGCATTCCCAACACCCACCTGGTCATGCACGGTTCGTCCTCGGTGCCGCAGGAATTGCTCGAAGAGATTCGCCAGTTCGGCGGCGACATGAAGGAAACCTACGGCGTGCCGGTCGAGGAAATCGTCAACGGCATCAAGCACGGCGTGCGCAAGGTCAATATCGATACCGACATCCGCCTTGCCATGACCGGTGCGGTGCGTCGCTACCTGGTCGAGAATCCTTCCAAGTTCGACCCGCGTGATTATCTGAAGCCGGCGCGTGAAGCTGCCAAGAAGATCTGCCTGGCCCGCTTCGAAGCCTTCGGATGCGCCGGTCAGGCCAGCAGGATCAAGCCGATCACGCTGGAGCAGATGGCCGAGCGCTACAAGAAGGGCGAGCTGAACCAGATCGTCAAGTAAGTCCCGAACCACAGAGGCACAGAGGCACGGAGAAAATCAGACAGGATTTTTTCCGATCTTCAAGTTCTCTGTGCCTCTGTGTCTCTGTGGTGAAAGTTTTCAATGTCCATCCCTACCGTTTACGAATCGAACATCAAGAGTCTCCCCCTGCTGGGCCGCGGCAAAGTACGCGACATCTATGCCGTCGACGACGACAAGCTGCTGATCGTCGTCAGCGACCGTCTGTCCGCCTTCGATGTGATCATGCCCGACCCGATTCCGGGCAAGGGGGCGGTGCTGACCGGCGTGGCCAATTTCTGGTTCGACAAGCTCGCGCACATCCTGCCCAACCAGTTGACCGGCATTGATCCGGAGAGCGTGGTGCAGGGCGAGGAAGAAAAGGCCCAGGTGCGCGGTCGCGGGCTCGTGGTCAAGCGCCTGAAGCCGCTGCCCATCGAGGCGGTGGCGCGCGGCTACATCATCGGTTCCGGCTGGAAGGACTACCAGGCAACCGGCGCGATCTGCGGCATTCCGCTGCCGGCGGGGCTCAAGATGGCGCAGAAGCTGCCGCAGCCTATCTTCACGCCGGCCTATAAGGCGGAAGCCGGCGCCCACGACGAGAACATCAGTTTCGAGAAGGTGGTGGAACTGGTCGGCGCCGAGATGGCCGAGAAGGTTCGCGACGTGACCTTGCAGCTCTATACCGAGGCCGCCGACTACGCCAGGAGCAAGGGCATCATCATCGCCGACACCAAGTTCGAGTTCGGTCTCGACAAGGACGGCGTGCTGCATCTGATCGACGAGGCGCTGACACCCGATTCCTCGCGCTTCTGGCCGGCCGATACCTACCAGGAGGGCAGCAACCCGCCGAGCTTCGACAAGCAGTTCGTGCGCGACTACCTGGAAACCCTGGACTGGAACAAGACGGCGCCCGGCCCGCGGATTCCGGCCGAGGTGATCGCCAAGACCACGGCGAAATACCAGGAAGCGCTTGAAAAACTGACCAAGTAACCTTATCTCTGAACAGAGGCCGCCCCAAGCGTAATGCCGGCGGCCTTTTCTTCTTTACAGGCCCGACACCATGACGAACACAACCAATCCCCTGCTCGATTTCTCCGGCCTGCCACGTTTCGACGCGGTCAAGCCCGAGCATGTCGCGCCTGCCGTTCACGCCCTGCTGGACGAGAACCGGGCCCTGATCGAAAAGCTGCTCAAGCCGGAAACGCCGGCGACCTGGGCTGATTTTGTTCAACCCATGATCGATGCCGGTGAACGCATGGGCCGTGCCTGGGGCGTGGTCGGCCACCTGCATGGCGTCATGGATGTGCCCGAGTGGCGCGAGGCCTACAACGCCCTGCTGCCGGAAATCTCGGCCTTCTATGCCGAGTTGGGCCAGAACCTTGAGTTGTTCGGCAAGTACAAGGCGCTGCGCGAGAGCGCCGAGTACGCCAAGCTGAGCCCGGCGCAGAAGAAGATCGTCGACAACGAGGTGCGCGATTTCCGCCTCTCCGGCGCCGAACTGCCGGATGAGCAAAAGCCGCGCTTCAAGGAAATCGCCGAAGAGCTCTCGGCGCTGGCCGCAAAGTTTTCCGAGAACCTGCTGGACGCCACCAATGCGCATGCCGAGTGGATTAGCGACGAGAAGCTCCTCGCCGGCCTGCCGGAAGATGCCATCGCCGCTGCGCGTGCCGCGGCCGAGCGTGATGGCAAGGAAGGATGGAAGTTCACCCTGCATGCTCCGTCATACATCCCCGTCCTGCAATACGCCGACGATCGCGATTTCCGTGCGCGCATGTACCGCGCCTATGCGACGCGCGCTTCCGAGTTTGGCAAGAGCGAATGGGACAACACGCCGCTGATCGAAAAGATTCTCGCCCTACGCGACGAAGAGGCGCGCATGCTGGGTTACAGGAATTACGCTGAAGTGTCGCTGGTGCCCAAGATGGCGGATACGCCGGCGCAAGTGATCAGCTTTCTGCAGGACCTCGCCGCCAAGGCGCGTCCGTTTGCCGAGAAGGATGTGGCGGAACTGCGCGCCTTCGCCAGGGAAAAACTCGGCCTGGAAAAGCTCGAGTCCTGGGACATGAGCTACGCGGCCGAGAAGCTCAAGCAGGAGCGCTATTCCTTCTCCGACGAGGAGGTGAAGCAATACTTCCCCGAACCCAAGGTCATCGAAGGCCTGTTCCGCGTGATCCAGTCGCTGTTCCAGGTGAAGCTGGAACAGGACAGCGCTGCGACCTGGGATCCGGCGGTGCGCTTCTTCAAGATCCTGCGCGATGACAAGCTGATTGGCCAGTTCTATCTCGACCTGTATGCGCGTGAAACCAAGCGTGGCGGCGCGTGGATGGATGAAGCGATTACACGCCGCAATACCTCGGTGGGTGTGCAGACCCCGGTGGCCTATCTGACCTGCAACTTCCCCGCACCCGTGAACGGCAAGCCCGCCACCTTCTCGCACGACGATGTGATCACCCTGTTCCACGAAACGGGCCACGGCCTCCACCATCTGCTGACGCAGGTGGATGAGCTGCCGGTGTCGGGTATCCACGGCGTCGAGTGGGATGCAGTCGAGTTGCCCAGCCAGTTCATGGAGAATTTCTGCTGGGAATGGGATGTGCTGCAGGGGATGACCGCGCACAGCGAAACCGGATTGCCGCTGCCGCGCGATCTCTACGACAAGATGATCGCCGCCAAGAACTATCAGGCCGGCATGATGACGCTGCGTCAGGTCGAGTTCTCCATCTTCGACCTGCAGATCCACAGCGTACCTGCGGCTGAGTCCAGGGACTTCATGAAGATCCTCGAGGCCGTGCGCAAGGAAGTCGCGGTGGTCGTGCCGCCCGAGTGGAACCGTTTCCCGCAAAGCTTCTCGCACATCTTCGCCGGCGGCTATGCAGCCGGCTACTACAGCTACAAGTGGGC
>JAIEOJ010000059.1 GCA_019750575.1 Rhodocyclaceae bacterium
GCCCAGGCTTCCTTGGAGACGTTTTCCCAGAGCTTCTTGCCCAGCTCGCCCGGCATGGGCGGGAAGTCGAGACCTTCGGCTTCGCGGCCGAGCTTGATGCAATTAACCATACGTGCCATTGCTGATCCTTTCAGTACTGCGGGGTAGATGCACTGATTTTACCAGCCTCGCAGTATCCGGCATTACAGCGTCTTGATCAGGACCTTGGAACGGCGCTGGTAGTTGTAGAACTCGCGGCGTTCCGTGGGCAGCGACTCCAGACCTTCTTCCGCAAAGCCGCGCTCCCGGAACCACTGTGCGGTGCGCGTGGTCAGCAGGAACAGGCGCTTCAGCTTGAGCTGCTTGGCCTTGGCCTCGATATGCTTCCTCAGCAGTTCGCCGTAGCCGAGGCGCTGGTACTCGGGCATGACCACAAGGCAGGCGAGCTCGGCCATCTTGTCCTTGCTGAAGGGGTAGAGGGCGGCGCAGCCGACGATGACGCCGTCGTGGTCGAGCAGCGAGAAACGCGTGATTTCCATTTCCAGCCGTTCGCGGCTGCGCTTGACCAGGGTGCCGTCGGCTTCGAGCGGCGCGATCAGGGCGACCACCGAGCCGACATCGTCGATAGTGGCGTCGCGGATCTGCGCCAGCGGCGCCTGCGTGATGACGGTGCCGACGCCGTCACGCGTGAAGAACTCCATCAGCATGGCGCCGTCCACGGTGCGGTCGAGGAAGTGCACGCGGCCCACACCCTTGCGACAGGCGCGCAGCGCGCCGGGCAGCACGCGTGCGACTTCCGGCGCCTGCTTGACCTTGCTCTGCGTTGCTTCATCAATGGTGATGGCCTCGATCAGCTTGCCCTTGCGGTCTACCAGGCCGGGTGCGTCGCACAGATAGATCAGCTTGTCCGCCCTGACTGCGGTGGCGACGGCCTCGGCGACTTCTTCCCAGGCCAGGTTGAAGACTTCGCCCGAGGGCGAGGTGCCCATCGACGAGATCAGCACCACGTTTTCCTGGTCCAGATCGGCCTGGATTTCCTCGGCTAGCACCTTGCGGATGGCGCCGGTGTACTGGAAGTCCACGCCGTCGACGATGCCGACCGGCTTGGCGGTGATGAAGTTGCCGCCGGTCAGGCGCATATAGGCGCCTGCCATGGGCGTATGCGGCAGTCCTTGCGAGAGCAGGGCTTCGAGATCGATGCGGGTGACGCCGACGGCGCGCTTCACGCATTCCAGGGTTTCCGCATCGGTGATGCGCAGGCCGTTGTGGAAGCGCGGCGTGAGGCCGCGATGCTTCATCTCGGCGTCGATCTGCGGGCGGGCGCCATGCACCAGCACCAGCTTGATGCCCATGCTTTCGAGCAGGTTGATGTCCTGGGCCAGCGCCTGTGCGCGCAGGCCGCCGTCATCGCCTTCGAGCACTTCGCCGCCGAAGGCGATGACGAAGGTGCGGCCGCGGAAGGCGTGGATGTAGGGCGCAGCCTGACGGACCCAGGCGACGAGACGTGCGTCGTCGGCACTTTGTGTGCGGGTGTTTTCTGCTGCTGCCTTGCTCATCGCCGCGCCTCCCTGCGCATCTGTGTATGCCGGGATGTTAGCAGGCCGGCCGCGCCCGCAGGCGTTGATGCGTCTTTCCGCACGCGATTATTTCGGACCTTGCGGCAGTGGCGCGACGCCCGCGCCTAGTTGGGGCGTCGGCCTTCGACCGGGAGCGCGGCCAGGTCGTGGCTGGCGGCTGTCCCGCCCGAGCGGATGCCGCCGCCGCGGACAAACAGCGCAACGGCGAGCTGGTCGTTGCGGCGCACGGCGGCCTCGTATTCGGCCTGGTCGAAATACTTGAGGCCCATGGCCGTCAGCTCCTTGCGCGCGGCGAGCATGCTGGCCGCGGCGGAGAGTTCGGCGCTGGGGGCGACCGCCGGCGGCAGCGGTTCTGCCACGATCGCTGTCGCTGGCAGCACGGGCACACCCGTTTGTCGCCGCTGCGGGATCTGCCCGGCATCGAGCAGGTTCTCGATGCGCGAGAAAATCTCGATGCGCGAAAACGGCTTCTTCATGAAGTCGTCCGCACCGATGCGGTTGGCGTAGAACTGCTCGGTCGCGTGCTCGTTGCCGCTGATCATGATAACCGGGATGTCGTGCAGCTGCGCGCTCTTGCGGATCAGGCGCAAGGCGGCGAAGCCGTTCATGCCGGGCAGCACGATGTCGAGGAAGATCAGGCAGGGGACTGTCTGTTCGGCGAGCTTGAGGCCGGTCTCGGCGTCGTCGGCCTCTATGGTCACGTAGCCGGCCGAGCGCAGGGTCCGTCCCAGTGCGGCGACGATGGTCGGTGAGTCGTCGATGATCAGGACGGACAGGCCGCGCCTGGCATTCAGGCGCTTGCGCAGACGGCGGTCGCGGGCCGGCCAGGTGGCGTCGGCAAGCGGGTCCGGTGCGGCGGATTTGGCTTCCGCTTCGGTGGCGGGCAGGGCAGACCACAGGCGCTTGAACAGACTCACGATCACCTCTTTCTGGCGGACAGGCGGGCATTCAGGGCCGGCCAAAGTCAAATCCTAGGGGTGATTCTGCGCCCGGGTTCGATTTAAATCCACAGGTTTATGGGTTCATATTCCCGGATGCTGGCGATAATCAGGCCGCGCAGGGTCAGAGTGCCGCTTCGATGTTTTCGCAGAGTGTCCTGAGGATGGCGATGCGGGCGTATTGCTTGTCGTCCGCCGCGATCAGATGCCAGGGCGCGATGTCGGTACTGGTCTTTTCGACCATGTCGCAGACAGCCGTCTCGTAAAGCGGCCACCTGTCGCGATTGCGCCAGTCCTCGGGCGTGATCTTGAAGCGCTTGAAGCGGGTCTGCTCGCGTTCCTGGAAGCGGCGCAACTGCTCTTCGGCGGAAACGGAGAGCCAGAACTTGCTGATGATGGCGCCGCTGTCGACCAGCTGGCGCTCGAAATCATTGATCTCGCCGTAGGCGCGCATCCAGTCCGCTTCGCTGCAAAAGCCCTCGACGCGCTCGACCAGCACGCGGCCATACCAGGAGCGGTCGAAGATGACGATCTGGCCGTGGCCGGGAATGTGGCGCCAGAAGCGCCACAGATAAGGCTGGGCGCGTTCCTCCTCGGTCGGCGCGGCAATCGGGATGCTGTGGTACTGGCGCGCATCCAGGGCGGCGGTGACGCGGCGGATGGCGCCGCCCTTGCCGGCCGCGTCCATGCCCTCGAAGACCAGCACGGCCGAGTGCTCGCGGAATTTCGGATGGCGCGAGAGCAGGTTCAGCTGCCCCTGCCACTTTTCCAGTTCGCGTGCGTATTTCCGATCACTCAAGGTCTGGCTCATGTCCAGGCTGTTGAGGACATTGCGGCCGTCATCGCCCGGTTTCCTGGCCGGCTTGCCTGTGACCGGTTTGACGGCGGTCTTGCGTGCAGTCTTGTGCTGCTTGATGCGGGCCTGCATGGCGGCGAGCAGGTGTTCGCCGACGGCCAGTGAGCGATGGTTGTCGTCACTGCCGTCGATGATGGTCCACTGTGCATGGGCGGCATCGGTTTCGCGCAGTGCCTGTTCCGAGGTTGTGACAAAGGAGTCGTAGCGCTTGAACAGCTTCCAGTCATGCGCGGTCACGCGCCAGGCCGTGCGCGGATTGGCCGCGAGTTTCCTGAGACGCTTTTCCTGGCCCTTCTGCGACAGGTGGAACCAGTATTTGAGGATCAGTACGCCCTCGTCGGCGAGCATGCGCTCGAAGCGCCGGATATTCACGATGTGCTGGCCGAACTCGGCCTTCCTGTCCTTGCGCGTGGCGCGCCGGACGATGGCATCGGTGTACCAGTTGCCGAACAGGATGCCGATCTTGCCTTTGGGCGGCAGGGCGCGCCAGAAGCGCCACATTGGCGGTCTCTGTTTTTCCTCTTCGTTTGCTTCGGGAAAGGCATGGACTTCGATATGGCGCGGGTCCATCCATTCATTGAGCAGGTTGACGGTCTCGCCCTTGCCGGCGCCATCCAGGCCATTGATCAGGACGACGACCGGAAACGCGCCCAGCTCCTTGAGCTCGTATTGCGCGTCGAGCAGGTCGGCACGCAGCTTCTTCTCGCGCCGGGCATAAGTCGCGTCATCGACCTTGTGGCCGAGCTCGGCGGTTTCGAACAGGCTCATGCGCCCTCCCGGTTCAGAGATCACCCCACAATGCCATCATCGCCGCGAGTGCGGCGAGGCCGGCGGTTTCGGTGCGCAACACGCGCGGCCCGAGCTGCAGGGAATGGAAGCCCAGGCTGCGCGCGAGATCGACCTCGCCTTCCTCGAAGCCGCCTTCGGGGCCGATCAGCAGGGCGATGCGGCCGGTGAGCCTGTCCATCTTGCGCAGGCGCTGTCCGGCGACGGGGTCGAGGAGAAAGCGGCGCTCGTCGTCCTTGTGTTCGCGCGCCAGGTACTGATTGAGCTCCATCAGCGGCAGGATGGCCGGCACCGTGTTGCGCCCGCACTGTTCGCAGGCGGAGATGGCGACTTCCTGCCAGTGCAGCACGCGCTTCCTGGCGCGGTCTCCTTCGAGGCGCACCACGCTGCGTCTGGCCATGACCGGCTGAATGGCGCTGACGCCGAGTTCCACGGCCTTCTGCACCACCCAGTCCATCTTGTCGCCGCTGGGCAGCGACTGCACCAGGGTGATCTGCAGGGCGGGCTCGGCGATGCCCGGACCGGAAGACTGGATCGCCACCGTCACGTCGCGTCCCGCCGTCTCGATCACGCCGCGGCGTTCCTCGCCGTTGCCGTCGAAGAGGGTGACGGCATCGCCGCTGCGCAGTCGCAGGACCCGGGTGGCATGATGCGCCGCTGCGTCCGGCAGGGTGACGACGCCGGCGCTTGCGTCCAGGGCGGGGCAATAGAAGCGGGGTATCATGCGGCGATTATATGGGAACGTTCTGACTTCATGCCTACCCTGAGTTTCATTGGTTGCGGCAAGCTGGGGCGCAGTCTCGGCCACCTGTTCCACCGCCACCAGGTCTTTGCGGCGCGCCAGATTCTGACGCGCCGCCAGGACAGTGCGGCCGAGGCCGTACATTTCATCGGCGCCGGTCTCCCCATCACCGATCCGGAAGCCCTGATGCCGGCCGATGTCTTCATGCTGGCGGTGCCGGATGCCGAACTGGCCGCTGCGGCGGATCGGCTGTCGCGCTCGCATGTGCTTGATGACCGCACCACCGTCTTTCATTGCAGCGGCGCGCAGTCTTCGGCCCTGCTGGCCGCCTGCGCCGATCAGGGCGCGCATATCGCCAGCGTGCATCCGCTCTTGTCCTTCGCCGATCCGGCCGCCGTGGTGCGCGATTTTCACTGTCACTGCAGCATCGAGGGCGATCCCGGCGCGGTGTCCATGCTGTCGCTGGCGTTTTCGCGCATCGGCGCCGAAGTCGT
>JAIEOJ010000019.1 GCA_019750575.1 Rhodocyclaceae bacterium
GTCTGCTCCGGCAGGGCGTACATCAGGTCGATGTTCACATTGTCGAAGTGGCGCAGGGCGATCTCGATGGCGCGGCGTGCTTCATCGCCATCATGGATGCGGCCCAGGGCCTTGAGCTTGGTCTCGTCGAAACTCTGGATGCCCAGCGACACGCGATTCACCCCGGCGTCACGGAAGGCGGCGAACTTGGCCACCTCGACCGTGCCGGGATTCGCCTCCATGGTGATCTCGGCCTCGGGAATCAGCGCAATGCGGCTGCGTATGCCGGTCAGCAGCAGGTCCATGCCGGAGCCCGAAATCAGGCTGGGCGTGCCGCCGCCGATGAAAATGGTGCCGACACGACGGCCCCAGATCTGCGGCAGGGCCGACTCCAGATCGGCAATCAGGGCGTTGATGTAGTCCGCTTCCGGAATCTCGCCCTTCGCCTCGTGCGAGTTGAAGTCGCAATACGGGCACTTCTTCACGCACCAGGGCCAGTGGATGTAGAGCGAGAGCGGCGGCGGCGTCTGCAGGCCGCTGGCGGTCACGACGCTGGAAGTGGCGGGCAGCGACGGCGCTGCGGCAATCGGAATGACGGTACGCGCCACGCTCAGGCCCTTGCAGCAGCGTGGAGCTTGGCGATGAGCTGCTGCAGTGCGACGCCGCGATGACTGAGGGTGTTCTTCTGTTCGTGCCCGAGTTCGGCGGCAGTGGCATTTAGGGCAGGCACGAAGAACAGCGGATCGTAGCCGAAGCCCGCGGCGCCGCGCGGCACATCGAGGATTTCGCCATGCCATTCGCCTTCCGCAATCAGCGGTTGCGGATCGTCAGCATGGCGCACGAAGACAAGTACGCAGACAAAGTGAGCACGGCGATCCGTCTTGCCCTGCAACTGCTCGATCAGATAGGCGTTGTTGCGCGCGTCCGACTTGGGTTCGCCGGCATAGCGGGCCGAACGCACGCCGGGCGCGCCGCCCAGGGCATGCACGCACAGGCCGGAGTCGTCGGCGAGCGCAGGCAGGCCGGTGTGGCGGGCGCAATGGCGCGCCTTGGCCAGGGCATTCTCGACGAAGGTTATATACGGTTCCTCGGCCTCCGGCACATTGAAGGCGGACTGGGGCTGCACATCGAAATCGAGGGGCGCCAGCATCTGGCCGAATTCACGCAGCTTGCCGGCATTGTTGGAGGCCAGCACGAGTTTTTTCATGGAGTATGGTTCCTGATCCAGCTTTCAAACTGCGCGGCGGGCATCGGGCGCGCCAGCAGGTAGCCCTGTCCTTCGTCGCAGCCTTCGGCGTGCAGGAGGGCGTACTGGGCTTCGGTCTCCACGCCTTCCGCAATGACGCGGTAGCCGAGGTTGTGGGCAAGGCTGATGATGGCCCGGGTGATCGTCGCGGAGGTCGAATTATCCGGCAAATCGCGGATGAAGGCACCGTCGATCTTGAGGCTGTGGATGGGCAGTTCCCTCAGGTAGGCGAGCGAGGAATAGCCGGTACCGAAATCGTCAATCGCGGTGGAGATCTCCAGCTTCTGGATTTCATCAAGCACCTGCTGGGTCAGCTCGGCATTCGCCATGATCACGCTTTCGGTGATCTCGATCTCCAGATGCCGGGGCGGGAAGCCGCTCTCGGCAAGCACCCTGTTCACTGTGCCCAGCAGGTCCGAACGCTCGATCTGTGGCGTCGCCACATTCACGGCCAGGCGGCCGAAGTCCAGCCCCAGGCCGAGCCAGCGCTGGCCGTCCGCGCACACCTGGCGCAACACCTGCTCGCCGATGGCCACGATCAGGCCGGTACGCTCGGCCACGGGGATGAATTCGGCCGGCGAGATCCAGCCAATGCCGGGATGATTCCAGCGCAGCAGGGCTTCGGCACCAGTGACGCGGCGACGTTCGAGGTCGAGCTGCGGCTGGTACCAGACTTGGAATTCCTGCCGCTCTATGCCCTGGCGCAGCGCACGCTCGAATTCGATGCGCTGCAGGGCGGCGCGCGTCATTTCGGCCTGATAGAAACGGTAGGCGTTGCGCCCGCTTTCCTTGGCGCCGTACATCGCGGTGTCGGCGTTGCGCGTCAGTTCCATCGCATTGGCGGCATCGCCGGGATAGAGGGCAATGCCGATGCTGGTGCTTATCTCGACCGCGAGCCCATCGATGTCGAAGCCGCGTGAAATCTCGCTCAGCACCTTGCGCGCGACCAGCTCGATGCCTTCGAGGCTGTCCGCCGTGTCGAGAATGATGGCGAACTCGTCGCCGCCGAGGCGGGCGACCGTGTCTTCGTTGCGCACCACTGAACGCAGACGCGTGGCCACGCGCTGCAGCAGGCGATCCCCGACCGGATGGCCGTGGCTGTCATTGATGGTCTTGAAGCCATCGAGGTCGAGCATGAGCAGGGCGATGCGGTGCTGGCGCCGCGCCTGCTGGGCAATCGCCTGTTGCAGGCGGTCCTGGAACAGCACCCGGTTCGGCAGTTCGGTCAGGGCATCGTAGTGCGCCATGTGCTCGAGCTGGCGCTGGGTGTTCATCAGCGAGGAAATGTCGGATAGCACCGCCACATAGCAGGCGTCCTGACCGACCGCATCAGGAATGGCGCTGACCGTCAGCCAGCAGTCGAACTCATTGCCGGCCTTGCCACAATTGCGGACTTCCGCCTGCCACATGCCCTTGGCGGCGAGGCTGGCCCACATCGGCTCCAGCGCACTGGCCGCTTGCGGAAAAAGCAGCTCGAAGTTGTGGTCGATGATGTCAGCAGCGCCATAGCCGCTGATCTGGGTGAAGGCTTCATTGATGGAAATAATGCGCGCATCCGCGGCCATCACCACGATGCCCTGATCGGTCGACTTGTAGACGGCATCGGCAAGGCGCAAGGCCGCCTGGGCGCGCTCGCGCTGGCGTATCTGCTGCTGCAATTCAAGATTGCGTTCGCGCAGCTGGCTGGCGTGCCGCAGCAGCAGACTGAGGATCAGACAGCCCAGCAGGGTCACGGCTGCGCCGAAGCGGAACTGGAGTGAAGCAAACGGACTCACGGGCGACCAGCCATTGCGCGGCACCGCAGCCATCTGCCAGACCGCGCCGGGCACCGGCAGCTCCAGGCTGACCGGAGACTGCGCTGCGATGGCGGCATCGCCGTAGACCGGGTCGGCGCCGGGACGCTCGGCATCCGTGATCAGCAGGTCGATGCGGGAGACATCGTTGAGCCCGGCCCGTTCAAACAGCGGATCCGCACGCGCCACGATCGAGACCGTGCCCCAGTAAGGCCCACGCTGGCCGGGCTTGCCCGGATCGAGGCGGAACACCGGTCCACGCAGGATCAGGCCCCGGTCGCCCTGCACCAGATTGACCGGCTCCGAGAGCACGGGCCGCCCGAGCTCCTTGGCGCGCATGACGGTGCGATATTGCACCGGGATCGTCGAGTAGTCGAGGCCGAAGACCTTCTCGTTGCCGGGCAGCGGATAAACGGCATTGACGATATTGCCGGGTGCGATGGCAATATTGCGGATATGCGCGTTGCTGCCGATGGCCTTGGTGGAGAGGGCGACGAAGAGATCCTGCGTGATGTCGCCCTGCACCGAAATCACATCCACCAGGCCTTGGGTGATGCTGAAGGTGGCTTTCAGCTCGGCATCGAGCTGGGCGCGCACCGTAGCCAGCGCTTTCTGCACCTCCTCCCTTGCCGCCAGGTCCTGCTGACGCGCATCCTGCATGCCCAGCCAGGTCGAAAGACCCAGCCCGCCGAGGCCCAGCAGGACAATCGAAACATAGGGAAGGAAGCGCGGCATGATGTGCGCCGTCTAGCGCTGCAAGGCGCTCTTCTGCGCCGCGACAATCTCGGCGATGCCCTTGTCGCCCAGCGTCAGCAGCGCGTTCAGTTCGGCGCGCGAGAACGGCGCGCCCTCGGCCGTGCCCTGCACCTCGACCATGCCGCCAGCACCGGTCATGACGATGTTCATGTCGGTATCGCAGCTGGAGTCTTCCTGGTAGTCGAGATCGAGCACCGGCACGCCGTCGACAATGCCGACCGACACGGCGGCGACGAAATCGCGCAGCGGGTTGGCGGCCAGCTTGCCGGCCTTGACGAGCCCTTCAAGCGCATCGTGGAGCGCCACGCAGGCGCCGGTGATGGACGCGCAGCGCGTGCCGCCGTCAGCCTGGATCACGTCGCAGTCGAGCGTGACCTGACGCTCGCCGAGCGCGGCGAGATCGGTCACGGCGCGCAGGCTGCGGCCGATCAGGCGCTGGATTTCCTGGGTGCGGCCGGTCTGCTTGCCACGCGCCGCCTCGCGCGCGGAGCGTGTATGCGTGGCGCGCGGCAGCATGCCGTATTCGGCGGTGACCCAGCCCTGGCCTTTGCCCTTGAGAAAGCCGGGCACGCCCTCTTCCACGCTGGCGGTACACAACACCTTGGTATTGCCGAACTCGACCAGCACGCTGCCTTCCGCGTGCAGGGTGTAGTGGCGGGTGATCTTGAGCGTGCGCAGTTGATCGGCAGCGCGGCCGGAGGTACGGGACATGAAGATTCCTAGTTTCTGATGGGGGTGTTCTGCTTGATCGACTGGCGGATCTCCTCGATCGCTTCCTCGATCTCGCTGTCCGAGAGGACGGCATTCGGATTGAGGTTGCCGCCCTCTGGCGGCACCGTATAGACATCCATGGGCATGGTCGGCATGTCGCTGTAGCAGATCAGCTCCTCGGCCTCGTCCTCTTCCCAGTTGATGGCGATGATGGACAGGTTGTCGCAGCTCTTGCCGGCGCGCTGCTCGGCTACGTCCAGCATGCGCGGCACGCTGTTGAGGACATTGGTGTAGGCCAGCTGGGCACAGATATCCTCCTCCAGCGGGCCCCAGACACCATCGGTACACATCACGAGGATGTCGCCATCCAGCATCGGCGTCTTGCGCGAGAAATCGATCTGCGGTTCCTGCGTACCGCCGAGACAGCTGAAGATGCGGTTGCGCGCGGGATGCTGGCGCGCCTGCTCGGCGGTGATGGAGCCGCCGTCGACCAGGGTCTGCACCAGCGAGTGGTCGCGCGTCTGCGCGAGCACCTTGCCGTCGCGCAGCAGGTACAGGCGCGAATCGCCGACATGCGCCCAGTAGGCGACATTGTTCTGCACCACGCAGACCACGCAGGTGGTGCGCGGATTTTCCGGCATGCCCTGGCGCTCCGCCTCGGCCACGATCTCCGCATGCGCGCCCTCGATCGCGACGGACAGGAAGAACATGGGGTCGGGCAGGTGCGGGCGCGCCTCGCGCTGGAACAGGGTGGTGATGTGATGGGTGGCAATCTGTGCCGCCACTTCGCCGCGCGCATGGCCGCCCATGCCGTCGGCCACCACCAGCAGCAGCGCATCGCGCGAATAGCAGTAGGCAACGCGGTCCTGGTTGAGCTGGCGCGTGCCGATGCGGCTTTCCTGATAGATCGT
>JAIEOJ010000260.1 GCA_019750575.1 Rhodocyclaceae bacterium
CTCAGCGGCGTGGTCTATCTGTGGAGCTCCGGTTCCTGGGCGCTGTCCCTGATCGTGCTGGCGGCCAGCATTGTCGTGCCCCTGCTCAAGATGCTGCTGCTGACGGTGCTGATCGTCAGCGTGCAATGGCGGCTGCGCAGCCCGGCGCTGCCGCTGACAAGAATCTATCGCCTGCTGGAGCTGATCGGGCGCTGGTCCATGCTGGATGTCTATGTCGTCGCCATCCTGGTTGCGCTGGTGCAGGCGCAGTCGCTGGCCGCCATCCTGCCGGGGCCGGGCGTGCTTGCCTTCGGCGCCGTGGTGGTGCTCAGCATGCTGGCGACCATGGCCTTCGATCCGCGCCTGATCTGGGATAACGTTGCTGAAAACGGGGAAGTTCGTGAACCAAACACCACCCATGCCTGAAGACCTGCCGTCTCCCGTCGACAAGGGGCGCCGCAAGCGCCTGTCCGTGATCTGGATCGTGCCGCTGCTGGCTGTGCTGGTGGGCATCGGCCTCGCCGTGCAGGCCATCCGCGCGCGCGGGCCCGAGGTCACGCTGCAGTTCACCACCGCGGAAGGTCTGGAAGTCGGCAAGACCCGCGTCAAGTTCAAGGACGTGGTGATCGGCACGGTCAGCGAGATTGCGCTCAGCGAGGATCGCAAGTCGGTGCGTGTGGTGGTGCAGATGGACAAGCAGGCCGAGGGGCTGGTGGTCGAGGACACGCGCTTCTGGGTGGTGCGTCCGCGCGTTGCGGCCAGCGGGGTGTCCGGCCTGGCGACGCTGCTCTCCGGCGTGTACATCGCCATCGATCCGGGCAAGCTGGAGCAGGAGCGGCGCGAATTCGTCGGCCTCGAAGTGCCGCCGCAGGTCACCTCGGATACGCCCGGCCGGCAGTTCCTGCTCAAGGCGGATGATCTGGGGTCGCTGGATGTGGGCGTGCCGGTCTACTATCGCCGCATCCAGGTGGGGCGTGTTGCCGGCTATGCGATGCAGCCGGACGGCAAGGGCGTGGATGTGCAGATCTTCGTCGATGCGCCCTATGACAGCTTCGTGACCACGGACAGCCGTTTCTGGCATGCCAGCGGCATCGATGTAGCGTTGAGTTCGGAAGGCGTCAAGCTCGATGTGCAGTCGCTGGCCAGTCTGGTTGCCGGCGGCATTGCCTTCGCGACGCCGGATGCCGAGGACGAGGCTGGACCGCGCGCCGCCGAAGGCGCGGTTTTCGCGCTGCATCCCGATCATGCCGCCGCGCTGCGCGTACCGGAGCGTGTGGTGCACAACTATCTGCTGACCTTCAACGAGTCGGTGCGCGGGCTGACGCCGGGTGCGCCCGTCGATTACCGCGGCCTGACGGTGGGCGAGGTCGGCAAGATCGACCTGCGTTTCAACCGCGACGCCGCTCAATTCCTGGTGCTGGTCGAGATCCGGCTGTATCCGGAACGTTTCCTGCGTCGCACCCGCAATTATGTAGCGGACAGTAGCGGCGCCGATCCCACGCGCAAGATACTCGACCAGATGGTGCAGCGCGGTTTCCGCGCGCAATTGCGCACGGGCAGCATCGTCAGCGGCCAGCGCTATATCGCCCTGGATTATTTCAAGGGCGCCAAGGCGGCGCAGGTGGATTGGCGCCAGAAAACGCCGGAGCTGCCGACGCAGCCGGGTACGCTGGATTCGCTCGAGGATCAGGTCCTCATGATTGTGGAAAGCCTGCGCAAGACCGTCAATCATGTAGACGGCCTGGTGCTGCGGCTGGATCGCGAAACCGTGCCCGAGCTGAATGCCACCCTGCGTGAGGTGCGCAAGACGCTGGACAGTGCCGATCAGGTGCTGGCCAGCGATGCGCCGGTACAGGTGGAGCTGCGCGATACGCTGCGCGAGGTCAGCAAGGCGGCGGCGAGCATGCGCAATCTGGCCGACCTGCTCGAACGCGAACCGGAGTCCCTGCTCAGGGGCAAGAAAGGAGATTGAGCATGAACCTCAGGCTACTTACCGCGCTGGCGATGGCGGCGCTGCTTGCCGGCTGCGCCAGCAGTCCGGCGCCGCGCTATTACAGCCTCGATCTGGCCGCATTGCCGCCAGCGACAACCGGGACCGTGCCGGTCGTCCTGATCGCTCCGGCCAGCCTGCCGGACGCGCTGGACCGGCCGCAGATGATCAGCCGCCACGGTTACGAGGTGCGCATCTCGGATCAGCATCGCTGGGCCGAACCCTTGCGCCGTTCGATTCCGCGCGTGCTGGCCAACGAGATCGGCGGCCTGCTCAACTCCGCGCGGGTGGTGGCCGGCACCGAGTTGCCTGATGCGGATTACCGGGTACGGATCGATGTGCAGCGTCTCGACGTGTTGAGCGGCAGCAGTGTCGAGATCGATATCCTGTGGCGCATCGAGGGTCAGGGGAGCAGTCGGGCCGGGCGCAGCACCTTGCAGGAGCCGGTCGCCGGCAGCGGGATTCCGGCCCAGGTGGAGGCGCAGCGACGCGGTCTGGCGAGCGTGGCTGCGGAGATTGCGACGCAGATACGCAGCTTGCCCGCGTCGTCCCGCTAGACACCCGACACGTGTGGGTCAGTGCATGCCGCTGCGGTTTTTGCGCTTGCCTTGGGCAAGTGATATAAACCACGCGCAGGGCGAATTCTTATAAACAGGTGGCTGTTCCGCAGCGACTGCGCAGTAAATTGTTTTGACAGGGGTTTTGATGATACTCGTGACCGGTGGCGCCGGCTTTATCGGCAGCAATTTCGTTCTCGACTGGCTGGCCCGGAACGATGAAGCGGTACTCAATCTGGACCTGCTGACCTACGCGGGCAATCTGGAAAACCTGGCCACGCTGGCCGGCGATGCGCGCCACATCTTTGTGCAGGGCGATATCGGCGATCAGGCCCTGGTCGCACGCCTGCTGGCAGAGCACAAGCCGCGCGCCGTGCTCAACTTTGCCGCCGAATCGCATGTGGATCGCTCCATCCACGGCCCGGCCGATTTCATCCGCACCAATGTTGTCGGCACCTTCGGCCTGCTCGAAGCTGTGCGCGCCTACTGGAGCGGTCTCGACGATGCCGACAAGACGGCCTTCCGCTTCCTGCATGTCTCCACCGACGAGGTCTATGGTTCGCTGGAGAAGGGCGAGCCGCCCTTTGCCGAAACCCATCGCTACGAACCCAACAGCCCGTATTCGGCATCCAAGGCCGCGTCCGATCACCTGGTGCGCGCCTATCACCACACCTACGGCCTGCCGGTGCTGACCACCAACTGCTCCAACAACTACGGTCCCTACCACTTTCCGGAAAAGCTGATTCCGCTGTGCATCCTCAATGCGCTGGCCGGCAAGCCGCTGCCGATTTACGGCGACGGTCAGCAGATCCGCGACTGGCTCTATGTCACCGACCATTGCAGCGCCATCCGCGAAGTGCTGGCGCGCGGTCATGTGGGCGAGACCTACAACGTCGGCGGCTGGAACGAGAAGGCCAATCTCGACGTGGTGAAGACGCTGTGCGCCATCCTCGACGAATTACAGCCACGCGCCGACGGCGCGTCGTATGCGACGCAGATCACCTTTGTCACTGACCGTCCCGGCCATGATCGCCGCTATGCCATTGATGCGCGCAAGCTGGAACGCGAGCTCGGCTGGAAGCCGGCGGAAACCTTCGAGAGCGGCATCCGCAAGACGGTGCAGTGGTATCTGGACCATGCGGCGTGGACGGCGAATGTCAGCAGCGGCGCCTATCGCCAGTGGCTGGACCGGAACTACGCCGCGCGATGAAACAGAAGATTCTGCTTCTCGGAAAGAACGGCCAGCTCGGCTTCGAACTGCAGCGCAGCCTGGCTTCGCTGGGCGAGGTGGTGGCGGTCGGTAGCGCGGAGTGCAATCTGGCCGATGCCGAAGCGCTGCGTGCGCTGGTGCGTTCGGTGCGCCCTTGCCTCATCGTCAATGCGGCGGCCTACACGGCAGTGGACAAGGCCGAGACCGAAGTCGATCTGGCCATGGCGGTGAATGCGCGCGCACCCGGCATTCTCGGCGAGGAAGCGGCGCGCATCGGTGCCTGGGTGATCCACTATTCGACCGATTACGTCTTCGATGGCAGCGCCGCCGTGCCCTATGTCGAGACCGATGCGACCCATCCCCTGAGTGTCTATGGCCGCAGCAAGCTGGCGGGTGAACAGGCCCTGCAGGCGGCGCTCGACCGCCACCTGATCCTGCGTACCAGCTGGGTGCTCGGCGCGCATGGCGGCAATTTTGCCAAGACCATGCTGCGTCTCGCGGCGGAGCGCACGAGCCTGAATGTTGTCGCGGACCAGTGGGGCGCGCCGACTTCGGCCATCCTGCTGGCCGACATGACGGCGCAGGCCATCCGCCAGTCGCACATGGACGGCGATGCCAGCTTTCCCTACGGCCTCTACCATCTGACGGCCGCCGGCGAGACCAACTGGTGCGACTACGCACGCTTTGTCATCGCGGCGGCACGTATCGCCGGCAAACCCCTGCAGATGGGGCCGGAAGACATTCATCCCATCCGCACCGCCGACTATCCGCTGCCGGCTCCGCGCCCGGCCAATTCGCGCCTGTGCACGGAAAAATTCCGCACCACCTTTGGCCTGCCTCTGCCGCACTGGGAGGACGGGGTTCGTGACGTTCTGCTTCAGGTATTCGCTCAATGACAGCTACAGCACAACGCAAGGGCATCATCCTCGCCGGCGGTTCCGGCACACGCCTGTATCCGGTGACGCTGGCCGTATCCAAGCAGCTGCTGCCGATCCACGACAAGCCCATGATCTACTATCCGCTCAGCACCCTGATGCTGGCGGGCATGCGCGACATCCTGATCATTTCCACACCGCAGGACACGCCGCGCTTCCAGCAGCTGCTCGGCGATGGCAGCCAGTGGGGTTTGAACCTCCAGTACGCCGTGCAGCCGAGCCCGGACGGGCTGGCCCAGGCCTTCATCATCGGCGCCGACTTTCTCGGCGGCAGCAACAGTGCCCTGGTGCTGGGCGACAACATCTTCTACGGCCACGAATTCGCCGACGACCTGAAGCGCGCCGGCGCAAAGGGCGAGGGCGCCACCGTGTTCGCCTATCACGTGAATGATCCGGAGCGTTATGGCGTGGTCGAGTTCGACGCGGCAGGGCGCGCGGTCAGCCTGGAGGAAAAGCCGGCGCAGCCCAAGTCCAACTATGCGGTGACCGGCCTTTATTTCTACGACAGCCAGGTCGTGGAGATCGCCCGCGAGCTCAAGCCTTCGGCGCGCGGCGAGCTGGAGATCACCGACGTCAATCGCGTCTATTTGCAGCGCAATGCACTCGATGTGGTCGTCATGGGGCGCGGTCATGCCTGGCTGGATACCGGCACGCACGAATCCCTGCTGGATGCGAGCCAGTTCATCGCCACGGTCGAGCGCCGGCAGGGCCTGAAGATTTCGTGTCCGGAGGAAATCGCCTACCGCATGGGCTATATCGATGCGGCCGCACTGGAACAACTGGCCCGGCCCATGCTCAAGAATCCCTA
>JAIEOJ010000292.1 GCA_019750575.1 Rhodocyclaceae bacterium
GGGCAGACCAGAATCTCAAGCAGGCGGGCGTCCATGCAACTTCTCCACAATAAGTTGATCCAGCCCCGGCGACAGCACCGCCGACACCGGCAGCACCCACGTCTCGACCTCCGGGGGGAGTACTGCCCGCAATTTTACCGCATCCTTCTCGGTGCTCAGGAGCACGCCCTCGCCAAAATCCAGCTCGGCCCGCGTGTAGGCATGATGATCGGGGAAGGCATGCGCCTCAAACTCCAACCCCAGCGCGCGCAGATGATCGAAGAAGCGCTGCGGCTCGCCGATGCCGGCCACGGCATGCAGCGTGCGCCCCTGCAAGTCGGCCGCCGCAATCCTGCGCGCCGAATCATGAAGGCCAAAAAACTCGCTGCCCTCCAGTCGCATGGAAAAGACCGCCGCCGGGGAACCCGCCATGCCGATGGCCGCCAGCGGCGCATCGTTGAGCACCACCGCATCGACTTCGTGCAGACGAGCCACTGGCTCGCGCAAGGGGCCCGCCGGCAGTTGCCAACCATTGCCCAGACCGCGCCGGTCGAATACCGCAATCTCGAAATCGCGCGCCAGACGATAGTGCTGCAGGCCGTCGTCGCAGAGGATCAGATTGACCTCGGGGTGCGCTGCCAGCAGGGCTCTGCCTGCGGCAACGCGATCCTTGCCGACAAAGACGGGGCAGTCGGCGCGCTGCCGCAAGAGCAGCGGCTCATCGCCGACCACACCGGCGCTGCTGCCTGCATGCACCTCGATCTCGCCGGACACCGCGCCGCCGTACCCGCGACTGATGATGCCCGGCGCATAACCCTGCCTGCGCAGGGCATCGACCAGATGCAGGGTCAGCGGCGTCTTGCCGGCGCCGCCGACGGTGATGCCGCCGACCACCACGACCGGCACGGGCAGGCGCTGCGGGGCGATGCGCGCGCGGCGCAGGCGCGCCAGCAAGGCAAACAGACGGGAAATCGGCCACAGCAGGCCGGAGACGAAATTACGCTGCAGCCAGAAGGCGGGAAAACCCGCCCGCTGCCTACTTGCTGTTTTGTGTGGCAAAGGAGATGTGCGAAAGCCCTGCCGACTGCGCCGCCTGCATCACATCGATGACGCTCTGGTGGGTCGCCTTGGCATCCGCGCTGATGACGACGATGGGGTCCGAGTTTGCGTCACCCCGACCGTTGCCGGCCACGCGCCTGATCGCAGCTGAGATGGCCTGCACATCACGCCCGGCAGAAACCTTGTTCACCAGGACATCGCCGCTGGCGGTGACGGCCACGCTGATCTCGCTGGGTTGCTCGGTCGGCGGCGGACCGTCGGCCGTGGGCAGATTGATCTCGAGGCCGGAGAACTTCGAGTAGGTCGTGGTGACCATGAGGAAGATCAGGATCACCAGCAGCACGTCGATCAGGGGAATGAAGTTGATCTCGGGCTCTTCGCGATGGCGTCCGCGTTGGAAATTCATGGCTGTGCCTTCTAAGGGTTCGCTTACTTGCGCTCGCCGTGCACCAGCTCGACCAGCTTGACGGCCTGCAGCTCCATGTCGATGACCAGGCTGTCGACGAGGGCGCGGAAGTGGCGGTAGGCGATCATGCTCGGGATCGCGATGACCAGACCGAAACCGGTGTTGTAGAGCGCGATCGAGATGCCGTGCGCCAGCATCTGCGGGTTGTTACCGCCGCCGGCGGTGGGTGAGCCGAAAATCTCGATCATGCCGACAACGGTACCGAACAGGCCCATCAGCGGGCTGGTGGCCGCAATCGTGCCGAGAGTGGTCAGGAAGCGTTCCAGCTCGTGGGCGACACCGCGCCCGGCCTCCTCGATGGACTCCTTCATGACTTCGCGGGACTGGTTCATGTTCGCCAGACCGGCGGCAAACACGCGACCCAGCGGCGAATGCGCCTGCAGGCGCTGCAGGGCATCGCCCGACACATTGCCCTGACGCACGTCGGCAACCACGCTCTGCAACAGGCCGGAGGGGTTGATCTTGGAACGGCGCAAGGCTGTGGCGCGCTCGATGATGAGCGCAACGGAGATGATGGAAGCCAGCAGCAGCGGCCAGATCGGCCAACCCGCAGCCTGAATGATGGAAAACACTGAAAAACTCCTCGAAGAGTCGAACAGCACGCACTTTAGCCCCGGGCGTCTGACTAGACAAGATGAAAAAGGCCGGAAAAACCTGCCTTCCCCGCCCAACATAAAGCAAAGATAGGGGGAGAACATCCTGCATGCGTGACAAAAAGGTCAAAAAATCGAAGGGTTTATAATGCTGCCCCTATGAACGCCCCGAATGCCGACCTCCTGCTCGCCCAACAGTGGCTGGCCAGGCTTGCCGAACAGGCGGGCGGGCCGGCCATGGGCCCGGCCGAGCTGGCATTGCCGACACGCTGGATAGACGCGGCCGCGGCATTGACCGCACTGGCGCTGGCCGAGGGCCGTCAGATCCAGATCGTGGTCCCGGACGACGAGACCCTGCCCGAACTATCCAACGCCCTCGACATCGACCTGCGCCCCCTCTGCCTGGTCCTGCCGGAGGCCGACTTTGCCGCACGCATTGCCCTGCGCGCCACGCTGACCCTGCTCAAGAGCCGCCTCAACCGGCACGCCGACACCCACCCGGTGTGGGACGCCCAGCGGCGGCGCATCGAGCGCCTCGGCGGCAGCTGGCAGGCGGCACTTGCCTGGGGGCAGAGCGAAACCGAGGCCGCCTGGCCGGAAGACATCGCCCATCTCTTCCCGGCGCGCCTGATGCCGGCCAGCCATGCCGCCGCGTTCGCCGTGCCGGCCGATCTGCAGCTGCTGATTGCCCCGGAGCGCATGCAGGCCGAACACCGCGACGCGCTGGTACACCTCGCTCCGCAGGTGCTCTGCCTGTCCGCCGCCAGCCGCGGCGCCGAGCAGCGCCGCCTGATCGTGTTCGACACCGAACAGCGCCAGCGTTACGAACTCGACGTGCTGACGCAGGAAATCGCCGAACTCGAACTCGAGCTGGCCACGGTCCAGTCCGAAATTGCCGACTTCAGCCAGCGCTACCACCATGCCGTGGGCAAGCTCATGGTCGAGCTCGACGTTCTGCAGGCCCGAATCGCGGCACTTGAAGCAGCTCGAGAACCCGAGGATGCGAGCCTGCAACAAGCCGCCGTGCACAGCCAGGCCCAGGCCGAGCGCTCGCAGGAAGAGCAGCAGCGCTTCGAGGAAGCCCCCAATGCTGACAAGCCCGCGGAAGCGAAGCCCTTCGCGCCCTCGCGTGACCTCAAGAAACTCTACCGCCAGATCGCGCAGAAGATCCATCCGGACCGCGCCGACAGCGAGGACGACCGCCACTGGCGTACCCGCCTGATGAGCGAGGCCACGCGCGCCTACCGCAACGAGGACGAAACCGCGCTGCGCGAAGTCCTGACCCTGTGGCAGGAAGGACCGGCCAGCGGCAGCCGCGCGACCGGCAGCAGGAATGCACTTGAAACCCAGCTTCAGCGCATGAAAGCGAGACTCGCCGGCATCCAGTCCGAACTGGACCGCCTGCTCGCCTCGCGCCTTTATGAACTGTTCGTCGCCGCTCGTCTGGCCCAGCGCCAGGGACGCGACCTGTTGCAGGAAATGGCCGTCACGCTCGACCTGCAGATCGCCGCCGCACACCAGCGCCTGCATGAATTGCAGGATATGGCCCGGCCGGAGGAAACCGCATGAGCCGTTATTTACGATTACTCGTCCTGGGTTTTGCCGCCCTTTTCATCAATCTGCCGGCGCATGCCGACGTCATGCCCCTGCCCGGCGGCCCCAAGCTGCTGGACTGCAGCAAGGCACGCGACCCGGGCCGTTGCGAAGCCCGCATCCAGGCGCGCCAGGCCTGCAGCGACCGGCGCGGCGACAGCAAGCGCATCTGCATGGACGCCTACATGGTGTCGCCCGACTGCGCCCGCTCCGACAATCCCCGCCGCTGCATCGCGCATCGTCGCGCCGAAGAGGTTTGCCACGGCAAGCTCGGTCAGGCCTACAAGAGCTGCGTGCAGACGGAGATGAAGAAAAAACCCCAGCCTTCCGCAGCAAGCCACATCACCCCCTGAGCCATGCAATTCATCCAGACCCTGGGGCTGTTCGCCCTCACCGCCGTGGCCGAGATCGTCGGCTGTTACCTGCCCTGGCTGTGGCTGAAGAAGAACGGCAGCGTCTGGCTGTTGTTGCCGGCGGCGCTGAGTCTGGCCGCCTTCGCCTGGCTGCTGACCCTGCACCCGCAGGCGGCCGGCCGCATCTACGCGGCCTACGGCGGCGTCTATATCGCCGTTGCGCTGCTCTGGCTCTGGGCGGTTGACGGCATCAGGCCCTCGACCTGGGACTATGTCGGCGTCGGCGTCGCCCTGTGCGGCATGGCCATCATCATGTTTGCACCGGGGCAGCGCTAGACGGCGCTGCGCACCGGCGCGTTCAGGCATCAGGCCCGGAAGCGTCCCACCGCATCACGCAGCTCGCGCGCCAGATCGTCCAGACGGTGCGCGGTATCGTTGTTGGCCTGTACCGCCTCGCTGTTGAGCTCGGTACGCTGCGCGATTTCCTCGATACTCACCGCCACCTGGCGGATCGCCGCATCCTGCTCCTTCAAGGCGCCTGAAATCGCGAGCACATTCTCGGCCACCTTGCGCGAACCCGCGTCGATGCGGCTGATGGCCTCCTCCGATTCTGCCACCAGGGCCAGACTGGCATGCGCCTGTTCGTTGGCGGAATGCATGGAGGTGACGCTGCCGTCCACGCCCTGCTGCATGGAGTGGATCAGGTCGCCGATTTCCTGGGTCGCCTGGCCGGTACGCTCGGCCAGCTTGCGCACCTCATCGGCCACCACGGCAAAGCCCCGCCCCTGTTCGCCGGCACGCGCCGCCTCGATGGCGGCATTGAGGGCCAGCAGATTGGTCTGATCGGCAATTTCGCGTATCACCTGCACGATGCCGCCGATGCGTTGCGAGGCATCGCTGAGGCCGGTCACCTGTGCCGACGAGGTTTCGATCAGGCCGGCGATGGCGCGCATATTGCCGACCGCCTCGTTCATGACGCGCATCGCCGCATCGGTGTCGTCGCGCGCACGGGCCACTTCCTCGGCCGCCATCTGTGCATTGGTCGCGGTCTCGCTGACGCTGACCGAGGCCTGCTCGACCGCCGCCGCCACCGCCGAGGTTGCATCGGTCTGCGCCGCCGAGCTTTCCTGCACCTTCTGGCTGGACTCGGCCAGCGCCAGCGCCGCCTCGGTCACGGCGCCGCTGGACATGCGCATCTCGGACAGGATCTCGCGGAACTTCGTCATCAGCTGATTGAAGGCATGGCCGGCGCGCACCACCTCGATCGGACCATTTTCCGGTACATCGTGCGTGAAATCATTGCCGGCAATCGCCTGCTCGGCAACGCGCACTTGCTCGCGCAGGGGATTGCTCACGCCGGCCGCCACCCACAGCGAGACCCACACCACCACGCCCAGCGATACCAGACACAAGGCCAGATATCCGTACAGGGTCTTGCGATGCCCGCTCAC
>JAIEOJ010000319.1 GCA_019750575.1 Rhodocyclaceae bacterium
TGGCCCGGACCTTCGATCATGACCTGCACGTCGTGCTTCCAGGCGATCTCGGTGAGTTCGCCCAGGGTCTTGAGTTCACCCAGCTGGGCTTCGTCGTTGGCGTCGTAGATCGAGCCGGGACGCAGACCATCGCCGAGCGAGAAGGCCACGTCGTAGGCCTTCATGATTTCGCAAATCTCTTCGAAGTGCGTGTACAGGAAGTTTTCCTTGTGGTGCGCCAGGCACCACTTGGCCATGATCGAACCACCGCGCGACACGATGCCGGTCATGCGGTTGGCGGTCATCGGCACGTAGCGCAGCAGCACGCCGGCGTGGATGGTGAAGTAGTCGACACCTTGCTCGGCCTGTTCGATCAGGGTGTCCTTGAAGATTTCCCAGGTCAGGTCTTCGGCCTTGCCGTTGACCTTTTCGAGCGCCTGGTAGATCGGCACGGTACCGATCGGCACCGGGCTGTTGCGGATGATCCATTCACGGGTTTCGTGAATGTTCTTGCCGGTGGACAGATCCATGATCGTGTCCGAACCCCAGCGGATACCCCAAGTCATCTTGTCGACTTCTTCCGAGATCGAGGAGGTGACGGCGGAGTTGCCGATGTTGCCGTTGATCTTCACGAGGAAGTTGCGGCCGATGATCATCGGCTCGGATTCCGGGTGATTGATGTTGTTCGGGATGATGGCGCGGCCACGGGCCACTTCGTCACGCACGAACTCGGGAGTGATTTCCGCCGGCAGGTTGGCGCCGAAGTTCTGACCCGGGTGCTGACGCGCCATCATGGCGGCCAGCTTTTCGCTTTGTGCGGCGCCCTTGGGGCTGCTGTTCTTCAGCGATTCGAGATAGGCCTTGCGGTTCAGGTTTTCGCGGATGGCGACGTATTCCATCTCCGGCGTGATGATGCCCTTGCGCGCATAGTGCATCTGCGACACATTGGCGCCGGCCTTGGCGCGACGTGGCTGGCGGTGCAGGCCGGGGAAGCGCAGTTCGTCGAGGGCCTTGTCGTCGGCGCGGGCGCGGCCGAATTCGGAAGACAGGTCGGCCAGCACTTCGGTGTCGCCGCGCTCTTCGATCCAGGCCTGGCGGATGGCCGGCAGACCGGTGCGGATGTCGATCTTGGCGTTCGGATCGGTGTAGATGCCGGAGCAGTCATACACATAGATCGGCGGATTCTTTTCGCCGCCGAAATCGGTGGGGGTGTCGGACTGCGTGACTTCACGCATCGGCACTTGAATGTCTGCGCGCGAACCCTGGACGTAAATCTTCTTGGAGTTGGGCAGGGGCTGGACTGCAGCGGAATCTACGGTCGCGCTGGCAGCGATGAATTTTTCATTGGCGTTCATATCGGGCTCTCCGTTGTTGAGCTTTTCTTGATCAGCTCTTGGCGAACTGAACATTGTACCGGGGATGCTGCCGGAATGGCCTAATGAATTCAACCCGCTTGCAAGTAGGGGCAACAGGTCGGCCGCTGGTTAAATGAAAGCCCCGGATGGTCTTGCCGCAAATTTGCCGGCTTGCGCCCCCCGGGCACTGCACCGGGCGCGCCGTCAGGTCACAGGGGCAGGTTTCTCGGCTTGCGTCCGGCGCGGGCCGCGAGGCGGTCGAAGATGCAGTTGGGCAGCAGGCGCATCAGGCGGGCGACCACGCCCATCTGCCACGGAATCACGGTGTAGGCGGTGCCCGCTGCGATGGCATCGGCAAAGCGCCGCGCCGCTTCGTCGGCTTCCAGCATGAAGGGCATGGCGTAGTTGTTCCTGTCCGTCATCGGCGTGCGGATGTAACCGGGCGCAATGGTGACCACCTTGATGCCGCTACCGCGCAGCTCCACGCGCAGGCTTTCGAGGTAGGCAATGACGGCCGCCTTGGAGGCCGAGTAGGCGCCGGCGCCCGGCAGACCGCGGATGCCGGCGACCGAGGCGATGCCGACCAGGCGGCCGGCATGCCGCTTTTCCATCGCCGAGATGAAGGGCTGGAAGGTATGCACCATGCCCAGCACATTGGTTTCCATGACGCGGCGAAACGCGAGATTGTCAGCGGCCTCCTGGGTCAGCGTGCCGACCGAGATGCCGGCATTGGCAATCACGATATCGGGTGCGCCGACATGCGCGGTGAAATCATTCGCGGCGGAGGCGAGGGCCTCTGCATTGGCAACATCCAGTGGATAGAGATAGTGCTGCCCCGGCAGGGTGGCGACCAGGGCGTCGAGCGCATCGAGGCGGCGTGCGGCAAGCCCGAGCGTGGCGCCCCGGGCGGCGTAATGGCGGGCGAGGGCGGCACCGATGCCGGAGGACGCCCCCGTGATGAAGACCGTCTGAGGCCGCAAGCCGCTGCGCGCGAGAGGAAGCTGCGGTGCCAGATCCGCTGCGGCGGGCCTGCTGTCCACCCTTACTTCTTCTGGCGCAGCTCGTCGCGTACCTTGGCGATCAGGTAGTTGACCACCTGCAACTGGTGCGCGTGGTCACCCTGCAATACCAGATACTTGCCATGCACGACCAGTGCCGGCGTGCCCGGCACATTGTGTGCGCGGGTGATCTGGTCGGCGCGCTGCACCTTGCTGTTCACCGAGAAGGAGCGGTAGTTTTCCTCGAACTTCGCGGCATCGACCCCCTTGCTGGCGACCCAGGCAAACAGGGCCTTTTCGTCAGCCAGATTGATGCGCTGCTGGTGCACCGCGATGAATACTTCTGCCTGCAGCTTGTCGAGCAGGTTCATGGCTTCCAGCGTGTAGTAGATCTTGGCGTAGGGCGCCAGCTGCGGACGGAACAGCACCGGCACACGGCGCAGGCTGACATCCTTGGGGGCGGCCTTGGCCCACTTTTCCAGCAGCGGCTCCATGTCGGCGCAATGGGGACAGCTGTAGAAGAAGAACTCGGTCACCTCGATCTTGCCTGCCGGCGCATCGGTTGGTTGCGGCACGTCGTAGATCACGTAGTCGGTACCGGCCTTGGGGGCCTGGGCCTGGGCGGCGCCCCAGCTCAGCGTGAGCGCAGCAGCGAAGATGTAGAGCAGAGACTTTGCTTTCATGCCTTATCCTTGATTTGAACGCGAGACCGGCTTATTCCTTGACCTTGACGACCGTAGCCTGGACGCCACCCTGAGACATCTGGGTACGCACGCGGTTCATTTCCTCGGCCTTGCCGTAGGGGCCGCTGCGCACGCGATACATCTTGCCCTTTTCCGGGATATTGACTTCCGTCACGCTGGCTTCGATGCCGAGCAGGGCGAGCTCGCCCTTGAGATTGTCGGCGTCGGCTTTTTTCTGGAAGGCGCCCGCCTGCAGGAAGAAGCGCTCAGTCGGCTCATTCGCGTCAATGGCGGCTTCGGGCGGCGCTGCCTTGGGTGCCGGCGCGGCATCCTGGCCGCCGGGCAGGATGTTGTAAAAGTCGAAACGCGGCTTCTCGCCCGGTTTTGCAGGCAGGCTTTCGGCCGCGCCAGACGCAGCACCCTTGCCCTTTTCCGCGGGCACCAGGTTGCTGTCCTTGTTCTGGAAGGGGCTGTGGCTGCGGTTCAGGTACCACACCACGCCGGCGGCGATGACCACACCCAGTACCAGGCCGACGAAGATGCCGACCAGGGTGCTGCCCTGCTGCTTGCTGCGCGTGCTGCTCATATTCACATGCTCTCCGGTGCGGAAACACCCAACAGGTCGAGGCCACTGCGCAGCACCGTCCGCGTGGCGGCGGCGAGGGCGAGGCGCGCATGCTTGACGGCTGCGTCGTCCACCAGCATGCGTTCGGCGTTGTACCACCCGTGAAAATCGGCGGCAAGGTCTTTCAGATAAACGGCGATCTGGTGCGGTGCGTATTCGGCGGCGGCGGTCGCCACGGTTTCCGGCCAGGCCTGCAGGCGGGCGCACAGGGCGAGGCCGCGTTCGTCGTTGAGCGGGTCGAGCGAGTGCGCGGCAAGGCCGGCGACATCGCCGCCCCATTGCTGCAGCACCGAGCAGATGCGCGCATGGGCGTACTGGATGTAATAGACCGGGTTCTCGTTGCTCTGCGACTTGGCCAGATCGATGTCGAACACCAGTTGTGAATCGGGACTGCGCGCGACCAGGAAGTAGCGCGTGGCGTCGCGGCCGACTTCGTCGATCAGGTCGCGCAAGGTCACATAGCTGCCGGCGCGCTTGGAGATCTTCACCTCCTCGCCGTTCTTCATGACCATGACCATCTGGTGCAGCACATACTCGGGCCAGCCTTGCGGGATGCCGACGTTCAAGGCTTGCAGCCCGGCGCGCACGCGGGTGATCGTGCTATGGTGGTCGGCGCCCTGTTCATTGACGACCTTGGTAAAGCCGCGGTTCCACTTGTCGAGGTGATAGGCGACGTCGGGCAGGAAGTAGGTGTAGCCGCCTTCCGCCTTCTGCATGACGCGGTCCTTGTCGTCGCCGAAGTCGGTGGTGCGCAGCCACACGGCGCCGTCCTGTTCGTAGGTGTAGCCATTGGCCTTGAGCTTCTCGACCACGGCGGCAACCTTGCCTTCTGTATACAGCGCGGATTCCAGCGAGAACACGTCGAACTTGACGCCGAAGGCCTGCAGGTCGGCATCCTGTTCGCGGCGCAGCCAGGCCACGGCGAAGTCGCGGATCGATTCAGCATTCTCCGGATCGCCGCTGGCGGTAACGCTGGCGCGGTCATCGGCATGCACCGTGGCCTTGTCCAGATAGGCTTTGGCGATATCGACGATGTAGTCGCCGCGATAGCCGTCTTCCGGCCATTCAGCACTGTCCGGGCCTATGCCCCTGGCGCGCAACTGCACCGAGCGGGTCAGATTGTCGATCTGGGCGCCGGCGTCGTTGTAATAGAACTCGCGCGTCACGTCCCAGCCGGCAGCGGCCAGCACGCGACAGAGGCTGTCACCGACGGCAGCACCGCGACCGTGGCCGACGTGGAGCGGGCCGGTCGGGTTGGCGGAGACGAATTCGACCTGGAGCTTGCGGTTTTCGCCGGCATTGCCGCGACCGTAAGCTTCACATGCAGCCAGCACCGACTTGACCACCTGGGTCTTGGCAGCGGTGGCGAGCGTGAAGTTGATGAAGCCGGCGCCGGCAATCTCACGCTTGACCAGCCATTCCGAGGCGGGCAGGGCGGCCAGCAATTGCTCGGCGATCTGGCGCGGGTTGGCCTTCATGGCGCGCGCCAGCTGCATGGCCAGATTGGCGGCGTAGTCGCCGTGGCTGGCCTGCTTGGGGCGCTCGATCAGGATGGCGGTATCGGCGTGGTCCGGGGCGACTTTGGCCAGCGCGGCGCGCAGGAGGTCGGCGAGGTGGGCTTTGGGATCGAAATGCATAAATGCGTGTAGGGGGCTAGGGCTGCCGATGTGCGGCGTTGTTTCCAGTTAGCCGCGAATTATACCGACGCTGGCGTTTCGGGCTTTCCCCGCCGGGTGAAACCGGGCAAAATCGCCGCTTTGCTGCCACTCCTGCCCCGTCTGCCGTGCGCCTGTTACGTTTCCTGAAAATTGCCCGCGTTGCCAGCCGCTACGGCCTCGACCAGATGATTCTGGAGCATGAGCC
>JAIEOJ010000052.1 GCA_019750575.1 Rhodocyclaceae bacterium
GGGATTTCATTGAACACGCGGAACCACACATGGCTGCGCGTATTGCGGCCGGCGGCGAAATCGCGCAGCAGTCTGGCGCAATAGTGATGGTAGCCGACCAGGCCGACCACGAGGGCGAGCTTGGCGTGCAGCCAGCCGCCGCTGAAACCGTAGCCCAGCCACAGCCACAGGCCGAAGAGGATGGCCAGCCAGGACAGCGGGCCGGTGAAGCGATACAGCTTCTTCGCCATCAGCAGCAGGCGTTCGCGTTCCGCGCTGCTCTCGGCCGGCACCATGGCGAGGTTCACGAAGATGCGCGGCAGGTAGAACAGGCCGGCGAACCAGCAGACGACGAAGATGATGTGCAGGGCCTTGAGCCAGAGCATGGTGGCGGTACCTGGGCTAGGGGCTGGGAGCAAGATCGAAGAAGAGCGGTAGCTGGACTTCCTCGCGGCGCGGCTTCTTGCGCTTCTTCAGCGGTTTCTTCTTGGTGGCGGTGCCGGTTGCCTTCACGGGCTTGGCTTTTCTCGGCTTGGGCGGCGGTTCCGCTTCTGCCGCATTGGCTGCCGGCTGCTTGGCGGCAGCGATGCCTGCATCCACGGTCGGGTAAGCCAGCTTGAGGCCGAGTTCCTGCTTGATACGCTCATTGCTGAGGCGGCGGGATTCGCGCAGGAAGGACAGCAGGCCCGGTGACAGCTGCCGTTCTGCCGTCGCCCGGTCCACGCGTGGCGGCGGCGGCAGGTCGAAGGCTTCGGCCAGACGAGTGAACCAGTCGCCCATCTTCATCGCGCTGTCGTCGCTGGCGTTGTAGGCGCGATTGCTGCGGCCGTGGGTCAGCGCCAGCACGATGGCATGTGCCAGGTCGTCGGCGTGGATATGGTTGCTGTAGCTGTCCTCGTCCGCGTTCAGCACCGGATCGCCGCGGCGCACGCGCTCTAGCGGCAGGCGGTCGGCAGCGTAGATGCCGGGCGTGCGCAGGATGCTGACCGTGGTGCGGGTGTAACGGCCGAAGTCGCGCAGCATCGTCTCGGCGGCAACGCGGCGCGCCGCGCGCGCGCTTTCCGGATGCAATGCGCGGGTCTCGTCGATCTCGGCGCCGTCGCAATTGCCATACACCCCGCTGGTGCTGATGTAGACAATGCGGCGTGGTAGACTTTTCCCGGATTGCAGGGCTGCCAGCAGGTGCTGGGTGCGGCTGTCGGCAGCAACGTCGGTTTCCGCCGGCGGCGCGCTGTGCAGCAGCACGTCGGCGAGGCCGGCCAGACGTTTCAGGCTCGCGGGCTGATCGAGATCGCCGAGAATCTGGGTGATGCCGAGCCGGCGCAGTTCCGGATCAAGCTTGCGGACCAGGGCATAGACGCGATAGCGTCGCAGCAGCCGGGGCAGTGCCCGGCGCACGACATCCCCGCAACCGATGATCAATAGTCTCTGCATCTGGCCTGGCAGTGCTGTTAGGAAAATGAGCAACAAGGGGCTGGCCCCTTGTTATCCCCGGCAATTCGCGGATGCAAAAACGATGTGTTCAGTGCATCCTTGGGCATATCCGGCAATGTACTTGCCCGGTTCCCTGAATATTTGAAGGAAGAAGGGGGCGAGCCCCTTTCTAATGTTGGCATTATCTCATGACGCACCAGATCACCCTGAAGCCGAGCGGCCACCAATACACGGTAGCGGATGGCGAAATCCTGCTCGAAGCGGCGCTCGACGCCGGTTTTGTTCTCCCCTACGGTTGCCGCAACGGCGCCTGCGGCTCGTGCCGGGCGAAGGTGCTCGAAGGCACGGTCGATCACGGCCGTTCGCAGAAGGGCGCGCTGCCCGACAATGCACGCAGCGAAGGCTACACCCTGCTGTGCTGCGCCACGGCCCAGTCCGACCTGGTGATTGAATGCCGCGAGCTGGCCGACAGCAGCGAATACCCGGTGCGCATCATGCCCTGCCGCGTGCAGGCACTGGAAAAACTGGCCGACGACGTGATGCTGATCAGCCTCAAGCTGCCGGTCAATGAGCGTCTCGCCTTCCGCGCCGGCCAGTACATCGAGTTCATGCTCAAGGGCGGCGGCCGGCGTGCCTTTTCCATCGCCAATGCGCCGCATGACGATGGCTTCCTGCAGCTGCATGTGCGCCGGATCGAGGGCGGCAAGTTCACCCACCATGTCTTCGAGTCCATGCAGGTCAAGGAAATCCTGCGTTTCGAAGGGCCGCACGGCACCTTCCATCTGCGCGAGGAGTCGGACAAGCCCATCATCCTGGTCGCGGGCGGTACCGGCTTTGCGCCGATCAAGTCCATGGTCGAACATGCAATCCACAATCACATCCAGCGGCCAATCAAGCTCTACTGGGGCGCGCGCAATCGCGCCGGCCTCTACCTGCACGAGATGGCGGCGCAGTGGGCGGCGGAACATCCGCATATCGAGTACATCCCGGTTTTGTCGGAGGTCGGCCCGGATGATGCATGGAGCGGACGCAGCGGCCTCGTGCATGAGGCCGTGCTCGAAGATGTGGCAGACTTCTCGCCGTATCAGGTTTATGCTTGTGGCGCCCCGGGCATGATCGATGCCGCGCGCGACGATTTCTGCGCACACGGCCTGCCCGCCGATGAATTCTTTGCGGATGCCTTCACCTTCTCGACATGAGTGTGCTTATCCAGCGTGAGCCCGTCCTGAATCGTCACAAGACGATCACCGCCTCACGCCTGCGCGTCCATGCGAGCTCGGTGGAGGCGGCCGCGACGGAGCTGGCACGCCTGGCCGAGGCCTGGCCGGAGTCGCGCGATGTCTTCGTCAGCTTCGTCGATCCGGCCATGGCCGATACCCTGCTGTATTGGCAACCGCCGCTCAACGTCATGCTGGAAATACGCGCCGACCGGCTCGGCGATGCGGCAACAAGCGCCCTGATCGCCGACGTCGTCGGCCGCCAGATCCCCTTGTGCCTGGATGATTACAATCCGGGCCTGCCGCTTCCGCTCAAGCCCGGCTTTCGCTTCCTGCTCTCGGATGCCGGCACCCAGCCCGACATGAGCGAGGCGCCGGCTTCGCCGCTGGCCAAGGGGCTGGCCGACAGCGATGCCTTTACCGAGGCCATTGCCCACGGTTATGCCGGTGCCGTCGGCTGGTTCTTCCTGCACACGCCGCGCGAGCCGAGCGCCAGGCTCAGTCCGGGTCATGCACGCATCATCGACCTGCTCAATCTGGTGCGCAACAATGCCGAAGTGAGCGAGATCGAACTGGCACTCAAGAAGGATGTGACGCTGGCCTTCAAGCTGCTGCGCTACATCAACTCGGCCGGCTTCGGCCTCGCCAACGAGGTGAATTCCTTCCGCCATGCCGTCACCATGATGGGGTACGACAAGCTCAACCGCTGGCTGTCACTGCTGCTGGTTAATGCCAGCCAGGACCACAGCGCGCCGGCACTGATGCAGACGGCGGTCATCCGCGGCCGCTTCATGGAGCAGATGGGTGCACATCTCCTGCCCAAGGCGCAGCTCGACAACGTCTTCATCGCCGGCGCCTTTTCGATTCTCGACATCCTGCTCGGCACGCGCATGGAAGTCATCTTCGAACAGTTGCAACTGCCGGGAAACATCACCGAAGCCCTGCTCGACCAGCGCGGCGATATCGCGCCCCTGCTGGCGCTGGCACGGACGGTGGAGACCGGCACGGCCGAAGAGTTGCAGCGCCAGCTCGCTGCTCTGGGCCTGAGCGCCCAGCAGTGCAACAGCGCCCAGATCGAAGCTCTCGTCTTCGCCGACAAGCTGCAGTTCAGCTAGGAAGGGCTTGATAGCCTACTGCGCGGCCGTATGGCTGCGTTCAAGAAGGGGGAGGGGCCCTTTCTTTCCCTCCTGTGCTCGGCATCCTCATGTACTTGAGTACATTCCGGTGCCTGTGCGCGGCACGCCTTGCCCTCCGGCCGCTCGCTACGGCTCTCAAGCCCTTCCTTCAGTGCCCCAGATAAGCGGCCTGCACGCGGGGATCGGCGAGCAGATTGGCGGCCGTGTCGGCGAGCGTGATGCAGCCGCTTTCCATGACGTAGGCGCGGCTGGCGGTTTCCAGCGCGAGGCTGGCGTTCTGTTCGACCAGCAGCACGGCCACACCCTGCGCGGCGACGCTGCGGATGACTTCGAAGATCTTCTGCACCATCAGCGGGGCGAGCCCCATCGACGGCTCGTCCAGCAGCAGCAGGCGCGGGCGGCTCATCAGGGCGCGCGCGATGGCGAGCATCTGCTGCTCGCCGCCGGAGAGCGTGCCGGCGAGCTGGTGCTGGCGCTCCTTGAGACGTGGTAGCAGATCGAACATGCGCTCGATGTCCTGCTCGATCCCGGCATCCTTGCGTTGGTATGCGCCCATCCGCAGATTTTCGATGACGCTCATGCGCGCAAACACGCCGCGCCCTTCCGGCACCAGGCTGAAGCCGCGCTGCACCAGTGCATTCGGCGGCAGGGCGTGCAGGTCGGCGCCGTCGTAGCGCAGCGTGCCTTTGGCGGGCAGCAGACGCGCCAGTGCTTTCAGGGTCGTGGTCTTGCCGGCGCCGTTGGCGCCGATCAGGGCAACGGTCTCGCCGGCTTCGACCGCAAAACTGATGCCCTTCACGGCGGCGATGCCGCCGTAACTGACCTGAAGGTCAGTTACGGCTAATAAGGGCTGGCCTTCCCCCCGACCCCCTTCCCAAGGAAGGGGGCGATTTTCCGCTTCGCGGAAGGTGAGGCCTTGATCACTGCTCATACGGCACTCCCAGATAGGCGGAGACCACGCGCGGATCCTTCTGCACCACGGCCGGCACGTCCTCGGCGATCTTCTCGCCGTAGTCGAGCACGGCGACGCGATCGCACAAGCCCATGATGAGCTTCACGTCATGCTCGATCAGCAGCACGCTGGTGCCGTCGGCGCGCACCTTCTCGATCAGCGCACGCAGGGCAGCGGTCTCGGTGGCGTTCATGCCGGCGGCCGGTTCGTCGAGCGCCAGCAGCTTGGGTTCGGTGGCGAGGGCGCGGGCAATTTCAAGGCGGCGCTGGTCGCCGTAGGAGAGGCTGGCGGCGCGCACCTCGGCCTTGGCGGCGATGCCGACATAGGCGAGCAAGTCCATCGCTTTTGCCTTGATCGCCGCTTCCTCGGCGCGCACGGCGGGGGTGCGCAGCACGGCGCCGAGCACGCTGCCCTTGCTGCGCAGATGCCGGCCGACCATCACGTTTTCGAGCGCACTCATCTCGGCGAAGAGGCGGATGTTCTGGAAAGTGCGGGCAATGCCGGCCTTCGTGACTTCATGCGGGCTGTCCACATGCAGCGGCCGACCGTCGAAGACGATGTCGCCGCCGTCGCGCGGATAGAGGCCGGTGATGACGTTGAAGAAGGTCGTCTTGCCGGCGCCGTTGGGGCCGATCAGGCCGTAGATCTCGCCGGCCTTGATGGTCAGCGATACATCCTTGAGCGCGCGGATGCCGCCGAAGTATTTGGCGATATTGGTGGCGGAGAGCAGGACAGTCATGCGTGCTCCACCAGTTCAGCCTTGCGCCGCGCCGAGGGCAGCAGGCCCATGGGCCGGAAGCGCATGAC
>JAIEOJ010000202.1 GCA_019750575.1 Rhodocyclaceae bacterium
GCGCGCGGATAGATCTTCTTGCGGACCTCGAACAGGGATTCATCGACGACCGGAGGAAGTCCCTCCGGGACAATTTCAATGACCTTGTTCGAGGTCGGGTTCTGCTGGGTATCCATCACGCTCGCCTTACTTGCCTGCCTCCGCACGGTTGCCCAGGCTCAGGCCATACACATAGGCCGTCAGCAGGTGCACCTTGTCTTCGCCGAGGAACTCGCCGAAGGCCGGCATGCTGTTGGTGCGCCCCTTGCTGATGGTCTCGATCAGGGTTGCGTCGCGGCTGCCGTAGAGCCAGACCTTATCGGTCAGGTTGGGTGCCAGGCCAAGGTTGCCCTTGCCTTCGGCGCCATGACAGGCCGCGCAACCGGCGCTGTTGTAGACCGCCTTGCCACGGTCGGCTTCAGGCGCATGCGGATTGACCAGGCCGGACAGGGAGCGCACGTAGTAGGCGACATCCTTGATCTTCTGCGGGCCCAGATGGGCGAACGGCGGCATCACGGCCATGCGGCCATTGGTCAGGGTTTCCTTGATCTGCGCCGGCTCGCCGCCCCACAGCCAGTCGGCGTCGGTCAGGTTGGGAAAGCCCTTGGCGCCCTTGGCGTCGGAGCCATGGCACTGTGCGCAGTAATTGAGGAAGAGACGTTCGCCGGCTTCGCGCGCCTTGTCATTGGTGGCCACCAGCTCGATGTTCTGCGTCAGCAGCTCGCCATAGGCGGCCTTGAACTGGGCTTCGGCGGCATCCCGCTCCAGCTCGTACTGGCCGGTCGAGGTCCAGCCCTTGCTGCCGGCATAGGTCCCCAGGCCGGGGTAGAGGGCGAGATAGCCGAAGGAAAAGACGATGGTCAGATAGAACAGCCAGCGCCACCAGTTCGGCAGCGGGTTGTTGTACTCCTGCAGATCCTCGTCCCAGACGTGGCCGGTCACCTCGCCCTTGGCATTGCGGGCGCGGCTCTGGCTCCACAGGAGAAGAACACAGAAGATGATGCTGCCTATGGTGAGGACGATCACCCAGACATTCCAGAATCCATTGTTGAAGTCGCTCATTGCGAAGTCCTTTGTGCGTTTCCGTGAGTGGCGGGCGGCAGCGGTTGATCGTCATCCAGGGGCAGGCGTGCGGCGGCATCGAAGTCGGACTTGCGGCGGCCCGACCAGGCCCAGAACACGATGCCGATGAAGAGCAGGAAGCTCACGACGGTGATGATGGAGCGCAGGTCATTGACGTCCATGTCGTTCTCCTCAGCGTGCCTGCTTGATTGCAGTACCCAGGCCCTGCAGGTAGGCGATCAGCGCCTCCAGCTCGGTCTTGTCCTTGATGGCATCGAAGGCGCCGGCGATTTCCGCATCGGTGTATGGCACGCCGACCTTGCGCAGCGCGCGCATCTTGTCCTGCACATGCGGCTCGTTGAGCGGCCTATCCAGCCAGAAGTAGGCCGGCATGTTCGACTCAGGCACGACGTTGCGCGGATTGAGCAGATGCTCGCGATGCCACAGGTCGGAGTAGCGGCCGCCGACACGGGCCAGGTCCGGGCCGGTACGCTTCGAGCCCCACTGGAAGGGGTGGTCATAGACGAACTCGCCGGCGACCGAATAGTGGCCGTAGCGCTCCGTCTCGGCGCGGAAGGGACGGATCATCTGCGAATGGCAGTTGTAGCAGCCTTCGCGGATGTAGATGTCGCGACCGACCAGACGCAGCGGATCGTAGGGCTTGACCAGCTCGTTGGCCGGCGTGGTGGTGGACTTCTGGAAGAACAGCGGCACGATTTCAACCAGGCCGCCGACGCTCACGGTAAGCACCGTCAGCACGATCATGAGACCGACGTTCTTCTCGATTTTCTCGTGTGAAAGCATGGAACGTTTCCTTTAGTGAGCGGCAGCGGGAGCAAGCACGGGCGCGTCATTGACGGCGCGGCCGCCACGCATGGTCTGGATCAGGTTCCAGGTCATCAGCAACATGCCGGACAGGAACATGACACCGCCGAGCAGGCGTATCGCCCAGAAGGGATAGCTGTCCTTGACCGACTCGACGAAGGAGTAGGTCAGCGTGCCGTCCGGATTGGTGGCGCCCCACATCAGGCCCTGCATGACGCCAGCGATCCACATCGAGGCGATGTAGAGCACGATGCCCAGCGTGGCGATCCAGAAGTGCAGCTCGATGAGGCGCTTGGAGTACATCTCGGTCTTGCCGAACATGCGCGGAATCAGGTAGTAGCAGCTGCCGATGGCGATGAAGGCGACCCAGCCGAGCGCACCGGAGTGCACGTGACCCACGGTCCAGTCGGTGTAGTGCGACAGGGCGTTCACCGTCTTGATCGACATCATCGGGCCCTCGAAGGTAGACATGCCGTAGAAGGACAGCGAGGTGATCATGAACTTCAGGATCGGGTCATCGCGCAGCTTGTGCCAGGCACCCGAGAGGGTCATGATGCCGTTGATCATGCCGCCCCAGGACGGCGCCAGCAGGATCAGCGAGAAGATCATGCCCAGCGACTGGGTCCAGTCGGGCAGCGCGGTGTAGTGCAGATGGTGCGGGCCGGCCCACATGTAGGTGAAGATCAGGGCCCAGAAGTGCACCACCGACAGACGGTAGGAATACACGGGGCGCTCGGCCTGCTTGGGCACGAAGTAGTACATCATGCCGAGGAAGCCGGCAGTGAGGAAGAAGCCGACGGCGTTGTGGCCGTACCACCACTGGATCATGGCGTCCTGCACGCCGGCATAGGCGGAGTAGGACTTGGTCAGCGAGACCGGGATCTCGGCGCTATTGACGATGTGCAGCAGCGCCACGGTGAGGATGAAGCCGCCGAAGAACCAGTTGGCGACGTAGATGTGCGGCGTCTTGCGCTTCATGATGGTGCCGAAGAAGACCACCGCATACGAGACCCAGACCACGGCGATCAGGATGTCGATCGGCCATTCGAGCTCAGCGTATTCCTTGCCGGAGGTGTAGCCCAGCGGCAGGCTGATCGCGGCCAGCACGATGACGAGTTGCCAGCCCCAGAAAGTGAATGCCGCCAGCTTGGGCGCAAACAGCGGCGCATGGCTGGTGCGCTGCACGCAGTAATATGACGTGGCGAACAGCGAACAGCCGCCGAAGGCAAAAATCACCGCATTGGTGTGCAACGGCCGCAGACGACCGTAGGAAAACCATTCGGCGAAATTCAGTTCGGGCCAGACCAACTGGGCGGCGATGATGACGCCAACCAGCATCCCGACCACACCCCAGATCACTGTCATGACCGTAAATTGGCGCACGACCTGGTAGTTGTAAGCCGCTTGCTCTTGCATGCTTGTCCTCACTCTCAGGGAAAACCCGGGCGCCCCGGATGGGATGCGCCCAGACTGATAAACGGAAGATACCGACGCTGTGAATGGCCGTCTTGACTCAGATCAAACCGGCAGCAGGCGAACGGCCGGGGATGCGGATGCGACCTTCAATGTAGGCCATCCGCACGCAAAATCCAAATTGCATAAATCGTACACTTGCGCGCGGGCGCCATGCCGCTACCGGCGCACAGGCGAAAAAAAGGGGCGCCGCAGCGCCCCCAACCCCAACAGAGAGATTGCATCATGCCGTGTTGGCGGCCGGGGGCTATTGATCTGCATCAAGCGATCGTGGCGCGCCCTGCCCGGGCGCCGTCTTGTCATCGTCCATCAGGATGCGGAAGCCCTCGCCTTCGAGGTCTTCGAACTGACCGCTCCTGAGCGACCACCAGAACACCACGCCGATCACGAACACCAGTACCACGGACAGCGGCACCAGCAGGTAGAGAATATCCATGCCGTCCATCAGACCTCCGTGCTTGCGGGCTGGTTTTGCGCTGCCGGGTGGGCGCGTGACGGCCTCTGCAGGCGCAGGGCGTTGAGCACCACCAGCAGCGAGCTTGCCGACATGCCGATGCCGGCCATCCAGGGCGTGACCCAGCCGCACATGGCCAGCGGGATGGCGGTAATGTTGTAGGCGAACGACCAGAACAGGTTCTGGCGCACGATGCGCATGGCCTGCCGCGCCAGGCGCACGCCAGCGGCAAGCGCCGGCAGTTCGTCGCCCAGCAGCACCACATCGGCCTGGCTGCGCGCCAGATCAGTACCGCCGGCCATGGCAATCGACAGCTGGGCCTGCGCCAGCACGGGCGCATCATTGACGCCATCGCCCGTCATCGCCACCACCGCACCCTCGGCCTGGAGGGCGCGCATGGCGGCATGCTTGTCTTCCGGCAGCAGATTGCCGCGCGCATCGACTATGCCGAGCGCCGTGCCCAGGCGCCGCACCACCGCAGCATCGTCACCACTGAAGATGGATACGCCAATGCCCAGTGCGCGCAGTTGCGCTATGGTCTGCTGTGCACCCGCACGCAGCGCGTCGCCGAGACGGAAGGCGGCACGCCAGCCGCTCGCATCCGCCAGCAAGACCACGGCATCCCCGGCCTCGCGCCACGCGGCGATCTGCGCCGGCAAGGGCTGCGCGTGCAGCGCCATACCGTAGGCGGCACTGCCGAGACGCAACTCGCCCTCCTGATACTGCGCGCTGACCCCGGCGCCCGGCAGCGACAGGCGCTGCGCCACCTGCGGCAAGTCCGCGCCATCGGCCGCGGCAAGAAAAGCCAGCGCCAGCGGATGCTCGGAGCCCAGTTCCAGCGCGGCAGCCAGTTGCAGGGCGGCGGCATCGTCGCCGTCACGCGACCAGACTTCGAGCACGCGGGGGCGTCCCTCGGTCAGGGTGCCGGTCTTGTCGAACACGAAATGCGTCACCGCCGCCAGGGTCTCGACCGCATGACCGCGCGTCAGCAGCAGACCGCGCTGCGCCAGTGCGCCGGTCGCCACGCTCAATGCGGCGGGCGTCGCCAGCGACAGGGCGCAGGGGCAGCTCACCACCAGCACCGCAACGAAAATCCACAATGCGCGCGCCGGCTCGACCCACCACCAGAAAGCCGCCGTCAGCGTGGCCAGGATCAGCAGCGCCAGTACAAAGCGCGAGGCATAACGATCTGCCACCGCGACCAGATGCGGCCGCTCGCCGGCGGCCTGGTTCATGAGACGCTGGATCGCCGCCAGCCGCGTGGCAGCCCCCACCGCCAGCACGCGCATGAGCAGCGGGCTGGAAATATTGAGGCTGCCGCCGACGAGGGCCGTGCCCGGCTGCTTGGGCAGCGGACGGCTTTCGCCGCTCAGCAGCGACTCATCGACACTGCTGTGGCCGGACACCACCTCACCATCCGCCGGCACCCGCTCGCCCGGCTTGACCAGCACGAGATCGCCGACCACCAGCTCGGCCACGGCCACATGATCGCCGCTCAGGGCGGCGCCATCGCTCACACGGAATGCGACCGCCGGCTGGGCGCGATTGATGGCCTCGATGCCGCGTGCGGCCTTCTGCCGCGCCATCATCTCCAGATAGCGGCCGCCCAGCAGCAGGAAAACAAACATGGTGACCGAATCGAAATACACCTCGCCCTGGTTACTTACCGTGGCCCACAGGCTCGCGGCAAAGGCGGCACCCACGCCCAGCGCCACCGGCACATCCATGCCGACGCGGCGCAGGCCGAGATCGCGCCAGGCGCGCTGGAAGAAAGGCGCGGCGGAATACAGCACGACAGGCAGCGTAAGCACCAGGCTGGCCCAGCGCATCAGCGCCTCGAT
>JAIEOJ010000198.1 GCA_019750575.1 Rhodocyclaceae bacterium
AGCAGTTGAACACCTGGGTCAGTTTTCAGTCGGCAGAACAGCCTCTACTGGGTCAGTTTTCGGTCAGCGGCAACACTATGGCTCGCTGCGCGAACGCTCGTTCAGCCGCCTGGCTGCTGAAGAAGCGGCACACATCCTGAGCGCGCTCGGCGGCGAGACACGGATGTTCAACCCCTCGGGCCTGCCGTTGGTGGATGACGCGCCTCACGATCACCCAAAGGTCAGGGAACTGCACGAACTGGTGCAATGGGCCGAAAGCATGGTGTGGAGTTCGCCCGAGCGCCACGGTGCCATGACCGGCTTGATGAAGACCCAAATAGACTGGATTCCTCTGTCGGTCGGCGCGGTGCGCCCGACACAGGGCAAGACGTTGGCGGTGATGCAGGTGTCGGGTGGATCGCAGTCCTTCAACGCCGTTAACCAAATGCGCGTGTTGGGCCGCTGGATGCGGATGCTGACCGTCCCAAACCAGTCTTCGGTCGCCAAGGCATACCAGGAGTTCGATGAAGCGGGACGCATGAAGCCCTCGGCCTATTACGACCGCATCGTGGATGTGATGGAAGAGCTGATGAAGTTCACGCTGCTCACGCGCGACGTGGCGCCATATCTGGTAGATCGCTACAGCGAACGCAAGGAAAGCGCCGAAGCCCTGAGCCGGCGCGTCAATCAAGCAGCGATCTGAGAGCCGCCATCGCAGCAAAATGGGGGCCGAAGCCCCCTCGGTCAAATCAGACCGCGTTCGGCGAAGGATATGGTGCTGCCACCCGCCACGATGATGTGATCCAGCGTGCGGACATCCACCAGCGCCAGCGCCTCCCTGAGCCGCTGGGTCAGTACCTTGTCGGCGCCGCTCGGTTCGGGGTTGCCGCTCGGATGGTTGTGCGAAACGATGACCGCTGCCGCATTGAGCCGCAGCGCCTCCTTGACCAGCTCGCGTGGATACACCGATGCACTGTCGATGGTGCCTCGGAAAAGCTCGCTGTATTCGATCAGGCGATGCTGCGTATCCAAGAACAGCACAGCGAAGACTTCATGCTCGAAACCAGCCAACTTGGCGCTCAGGTACTCCTTGACCGCCACCGGCGAACTGAACGACGCACCGCGCTGCATCTTGTACTCGATGGCCTGGCGCGCGGCCTCCAGAATTTGGTCGGCCGTCGCCAGCAGGTAGCGGCCCTGTGCATCGCGCACCATCAGCGAGGCATCGAACGAGGAAAAGGACAGTTGCGACATGATCGTGCTCCGGTTGCTCGGGCGGAATTGCCCGGAACCGTGGCCAGCACGGCGCAGCGCAAGCAGTCAGGGGTCGCAGACGGCCGCCAGGACGCAAGCGTGCATGGCACGCGCCGCCCTTGACGGCGAGAACGCCGTGATACGGTGAAGGGAACAGCAAGACCGCCCACACCCCGCCCACTGCACACTGTCGTCTTTTGGGCAAGCGAAGCACGCAGGCCCGGCAGGGCCGGAGGCGGCAGGGGCCAAAGCCGGATGGCCGCGATTCGGCACGAAGCGCGGGGCGCAGCCCGCGAACCCGACGGCGGCACGCCGGGACGCCCGACTGCTTGGGGCAGGGCTACTCGTTGTCGGTCTTGCGCTGCTCGATCTGCAACTGCGCCCGCTGCGTTGCCTGTTGTAGCCGCTCCACCAGCACGCCCCTCGGCGGCAAGGCGGTCAGGTACTCGGCGACGTGGATGCCCGACTTGTCCAGCTCCAGCAATTCGATCTGCTCGCGCTTTTTGCCGGTGCAAAGGATGATTCCCAGCGGCGAGGCTTCCTCCGGCTCCCGTTCGTGCTTGTCCAGCCAGCGAAGGTAAAGCTCCATCTGTCCCTTGAAAGCCGCCTTGAACTCGCCGACCTTCAACTCCACTGCCACCAGCCGCCGCAGTTTGCGGTTGTAGAACAGCAAGTCAAGGTGGAAATCTTCGCCGTCAATTTGGATGCGCTTCTGCCGAGCCACGAAGCTGAAACCTGCGCCCAGCTCCAACAGGAAGGATTCCATTTCGCGGATGATCGCCGCCTCCAAGTCGCCTTCCTGCCATGTGTCCCGCAGTCCCAGGAAGTCGAGGATGTACGGGTCACGCATGACCAGGGCGGGCGACATGCGCTGCGCATCGCGCATCGTCGCCAGCTCCTGCGCGATCGTCTCGCCCGGCTTTTGGGACAGTACCGTGCGCTCGTACAGCATCGAGTCGATGCGCTCGCGCAGCGTGCGCACGCTCCAGCGCTCGGCGCTCGCCATCTGCGCGTAGTAGTCCCGCTGGAGCGGGTCTTTCAGCGGGATCAGGGCAATGAAGTGCGTCCAGCTCAATTCTCGTATCAGTGATACGAGAATCTGCTCGTCGGGGAAGGTGGTGGCGAACTGCACCATGCGGCGCAGGTTTTGCTCCGCAAAGCTGCTGCCGTACTCCTTCACCAACTGCGCCGCCAGGGTAGGCAAGACTTCCTTGCCATAAGCGCCCCGGCGCCCGTCCAAGACCTGCGTGTGGATGCGCTGGCCGATGCGCCAGTAGAGCATCGTCAGCTCGCTATTCACCGTCGAGGCGGCGCGTTGCCGCGCCGCCTCAATCAGTACCCGAATGTCGCCCAGCAGCGCCGACGGCGCTGCGGGCGATGCCACGGATGACCGGCGCCTGGTCATGCTGTCGCCTCCGCAGGAGGCTGCTTGGCGCCGGTAATCGCCTTGCGCCGGTTCGCCACCAGTTCGGCCGCCTCGCGCACTGGATCGTCCTCGGTGTGGACATAGCGCATGAACATCACGACGGTCTTGTGCGCCGTCAGCGCCATGCCGACCTTGACCGGGATACCTGAATTGGCAATGTCGGTCGCAGAGCGATGGCGGATGCCATGCGTCCCCACGTGCGTCGCACCCGCCGCCTTGAGCACGCGGCACCAGCCGCCGTAATATTCGCCTGTGGTCAGGTGCTGCGCCGGATGGCGTGGCGACGGCAGCACATAGGGATTGCCTTCCTGTCTCGGTGCCGTCGAAAGCAGCCGGTAGGCTTCCTCGCTCATGGGCTTGGACATGCCGCCGGTCTTGCTGTCGGGCCAGACGACGCGCCGATTCTCCAGATCGACCCATTCCCATTCGAGCGTGACGATTTCGGAGCGGCGGGCGGCGAACTCGAATTGCAGGCGAATCGCCAGAGGGATGACGTAGTTCTCAAGCCCTTCGACCTCGATCTTGTCGAGCTGCCGGAACAGCTTGCCCATGTCGTCGTCGCTGATGAGATGGGTGGACTTGCCGGCAGGGAACATCGGGACATGGCGGCAAGGATTGGTGCCGTCTGGCCGATAGCCCCACACCTCCGCCATGTTGAACATCTTGCGCAGGATGCTGAACGCCTTGTTCGCCTCGGTCTGCTTGTATGAAAGTTTCTCCATCAGCCCGGCAACGTCCGGCCGCTTCACGTCGTGAACCTTCTTGCGGCCCAGCAGCGGGATGATGCAGCGGTCGATGACGCCTTGATAGCCGACTCGGGTGCTGGGCTTGTTGCGCTTCTTGGAGTAGTCCTCCATGAACTTCTTGCACAATTCCTCAACGGTGGGTGCCTGGCGTGCCTCGGCCTTGTCCGCTGCCGGATCGCCGCCCCGGCGCACCTGGGCCAGCCATTCCTGCGCCAGCGAGCGGGCCTGTTCAACGGTCAGCTCGCCGAACAGGCCCAGGGCCGGCTTGCGTCGCTCGCCGGCGTTGGTTCGGTACTGGAGCATGAACACCTTGCGACCGGCCGGCGTAATCTTGCACAGGAAGCCGGGAACAAGGGTATCGCGCAGCTCGATGGCTTGCGCTTGGGGTTGTGCCGCATCTACTGCGGACTTGGTGAGCTTGATCTTAGCCATGATGACTCCTCGGAAAGACCCGATTCCCAGGAGCCTCGTAGGAGCCAGTAGAAGGGAAGCCGGGTCAAGTTTCAGAAAGCACCGGCATATGTTGAACTCGCCTAAGTCATTAATAAACTTGCTGTATATGGCTGTGGCGTAGTCCAGCAAAGTGCGGTACTGGAGTCATCCTGAAATAAAAAAAGCCGCCCGCGGGCGGCGTTGAAGACATGGCAAGGCAATTCGAAATCAGCAGTGCGCCTGCGCAGTGACGGCCACCCGCATCATGTTTGCAGCGGGCGGTGCCGGCAGGATCTTGAGCGCCTCGCGTACCAGCGGCAGCAGCTCGTTGTTCAGGGTCCGGTGCTTGTCGTTATAGTCGAGAATCATGCGGCGCATGCGCGGTTCCCAGAACTTGTTCAGGTGACTGGCCACCTCGCGGCACGCGAGCTCGCGGTCGGTATAGCTGTTGAAGAAGGCGCCGATCTGGTTGGCCATCTTGATCAGGCTGTCGATTTGCATGAGTGCTTGCATGGTCGTATCCGCATGGAATAGGGCTGGTGACGGATGTGACTATAGCCTTGGCAGCGCTTGAGGCTTGATGCGTCTTGCTTATCAAACAATCCAGAGCGGGAATCACCGCCCTTGTGTGCGGTCTGCCCCAAAATAAATATTTTTCATCATCGGGCAGCCGTCATGGGCGAGCCCGGCAATACTGCCCACCTTATCAACAGCTTGCTCACAGGCCATCCACAGCGCTTCAAGTTGTACACACCAAATCACAGGCAATTCACAGCCCTGCCCACAGCTTGTCCACAGTTTATTCACCGGTATGAATGTACACTCCGAGCGAACGCATCGGAGGTAGGTCATGGCACACGCGCGTGCATTCTCGAATAACACCCCCACCCAGAACTACACCAGCGACGCCCAACTGGCGACGCTGAAGTTGCCGCCGCACTCGATCGAGGCTGAACAGTCGCTGATCGGTGGCCTGCTGCTGGACAACACGGCCTGGGACCGTATCGGCGATGTGGTGGCCGAGGGGGACTTCTACCGCGATGACCATCGCCGTATCTTCCGTCATATCTCGCGCCTGATCGAGGTGGGCCGTCCCGCTGATGTGCTGACGGTGTCCGAATCGATTGCGAATGCGAATGAAACGGAACAGACCGGCGGCATGGCCTATCTGGCCGAAATCGCCAACAACACGCCGTCGGCCGCCAATATCCGCCGCTACGGCGAAATCGTGCGTGAGCGTTCCGTGCTGCGCAAGCTGGTCACCGCCGGCGACGAGATCGCCGCCTCCGCGCTCAATCCCGCCGGCCGCGACGTCAAGCAGATTCTCGACGAAGCCGAGGTCAAGGTACTGGAAATCGCCGAGGCCGGTGCGCGCTCGACCGCCGGCTTTGTCGCGATCCAGCCGCTGATGGCGCAGGTGGTCGAGAAGATCGAGGAACTGTACGGACGCGACAGCAGCGACATCACCGGTACGCCGACCGGTTTTACGGATCTCGACAAGATGACCTCCGGCCTGCAGCCCGGTGACATGATCGTCGTGGCCGGCCGCCCCTCCATGGGCAAGACTGCGTTCGCATTGAATATCGCCGAGCATGTGGGCGTGGAGATGAAGCTGCCGGTCGCCATCTTCAGCCTGGAAATGTCGGGCCCGCAGCTGGCCATGCGTCTCCTCTCCTCGGTGGGCCGCATCGACCAGACCAAGCTGCGCAGCGCACGCCTGACCGACGACGATTGGGACAAGATGACCATGGCCCTCGGCAAGCTGCACGAGGCCAATATCCACATTGATGAAACCGGTGCCATCAACTC
>JAIEOJ010000290.1 GCA_019750575.1 Rhodocyclaceae bacterium
CACAGCTCGCCGACCCGGCCCTGTACGAGAAGAACGACAGCGCCCTGATCCAGAAGCTGAATCAGGAACAGGCGGCCGTCGCCGAAAAGATAGATACTGCCGAGATGCGCTGGCTGGAGATTCAGGAGGCACTCGAGGCCTTGCCTTCAGTGTCCTGAACCTCCTCTGGCTACCCCATATCCCCGACCCCGCGCCCGTGCGCGGCGTGCAAACCGAAAGGAATTCCCATGATCGTTATCTTCAAGTCCAAGGCTTCCGGCGATGTCATCATGTTCGGCGATGCCGCGCATGCGCTGATGAAGATCATGGGCAAGGACCCGGACCCCAAGGGCATCATCACCCCCGAGCAGCTGCCCGGCGCGATTGCCGCGCTCAAGGCGGCAATCGAGGAAAGCCGGCGCCAGGGCGGGCCGAATGAAGACGAGGAAGCCGATAAAGCGCCCATGGCCCAGCACGTCACCCTGGCTCAGCGCGCGATTCCGCTGCTTGAACTGCTGGAGTGGTCAGTGAAGAAAAACACGCCTGTCGTCTGGGGCGTGTAGTACTTTAGTCTTCTGATCGCGGATGCGATCAGAAGACTAAAGCTTCAGAACCAGCTCGCGGATGCGATCGGGTTCGTCGAGGCGCAGGATGCGGCTGACGCGAGTGGCGAGCTGGCTGGCGTTGCTCATCAGCACCTGCTGCTTGATTTCCAGCAGTTGTGCCGGGTGCAGCGAGAAATAACGCAGGCCCATGCCGATCAGCAGCTTGGTCATCAGATGGTCGCCCGCCATTTCGCCGCACACCGACACCGGTACATTGGCACGCGCGCCGGTCTGGATCACGCCGGCGACGAGACGCAGCACGGCCGGATGGAAGGGATCGTAGAGGTGTGACACGGCCTCGTCGGTGCGGTCGATGGCCAGCGTGTATTGCGCCAGGTCGTTGGTGCCGATGGAGAGAAAGTCGAGTCGCTTGATGAAGGGACCGAGCGCCAGCGCGGCGGCGGGAATCTCGATCATGCCGCCGACTTCGATCACCGGGTCGAACTTCTGCCGCGCATCACGCAGTTGCAGCTTGGCCGTCTCGATCAGGGCGAGGGTCTGCTCGATCTCGCTGATATGCGCGATCATGGGAATCAGGATGCGGATCTTGCCGTAGTGCGAGGCACGCAGGATGGCGCGTAGCTGCGTCAGGAACAGCTTGGGTTCGGCCAGGCAGTAGCGGATGGCGCGCAGGCCGAGGGCCGGATTCGGCTCGTCGCGATTGACCACGCGCAGCGCGCGCGCCTGCTTGTCGGCGCCGATGTCCAGGGTGCGAATGGTGACCGGCTTGCCGGCCATGGCCTTGGCTACGCTGCGGTAGGCCTCGAACTGCTCGTCCTCGTCCGGCAGGTCGTCGCGGTTCATGAACATGAACTCGGTGCGGAACAGGCCGATGCCGTCGGAGTTCATCTCCCGCACCTGATCCACATCGCGCGGCAGTTCGATGTTGGAGTAGAGCGCGATGTCGAGTCCGTCCAGCGTTGCCGCCTTGGCCGTCTTGATGCGCTTGAGGCGCGAGCGCTGCAGCTCGATGGCGCTCTTCTTGAGGCGGTATTCCTCGAGGATGCGCTCATCCGGATTGACGATCAGGGTACCGGTGGTGCCATCGACGATGAGCAGGTCGTCGTCGCGCACCAGCGGACGGGCGTGATGCATGCCGACCAGGGCGGGGATGGACAGGCTGCGCGCAACGATGGCGGTGTGCGAGGTGAAGCCGCCCATGTCGGTGACAAAACCGCCGACGCGCAGGTTGCGGAACTGTATCGTGTCGGCCGGCGAAAGGTCGTGAGCCACCACGATCAGGTCCTCATCCTTGCCGGCCTTCCTGGCCAGCTTGCGGCTCTTGCCGAGCAGGGCCTTGAGCACGCGCTCGACCACCTGCACCACATCGTTCTTGCGCTCGCGCAGGTAGGCATCCTCGAAGGCCTCGAACTGCTCGGTCAGCGCGTCGAGCTGCTGCACCAGCGCCCACTCGGCATTGCAGCGCCGCTCGCGGATGATGTCCTTGGGCATGTCGGACAACATCGGGTCCGACAGCAGCATGGCATGCACGCTGACAAAAGCGACAAGCTCGTTCGGCGCCCCGGCCGCCGAGGCCTCCATGCGCAGGGCTTCCAGCTCGGCATAGACCGCCGCCAGCGCCACTTCAAAGCGCGTGATTTCGGCGGGGATGTCCTTCTCGCGTATCTGGTACTGCGCCACCTCCAGCGTCGCATTCGACACCAGATGTGCGCGCCCGATGGCGATGCCGGTAGATACTGCGAGGCCGTGGAGAGAGAAGGTCATGTCAGTGCCAAGTGGGTGTCAAAGGTGCAGCACAAACCGTATTCGAAAGTACAGAGAGCATGTGTGTACGGCTTCGACAGGCTCAGCCCGAACGGTCAATCAAGCATCACGGCTTAAATCGTTGGGCTCCAACAGCCGTTCGGGCTGAGCCTGTCGAAGCCCTGTACTGCCAATCAGCGTTCACCCTGCGATCCCACAGGGGGATTCCCTGCGGTCACAGCTCAGGGCGAACGGAGGAAAAAACTACTCACCCTCCCCAAAATAATCATTGATCAGCGCCGTGATCGCCGCCAGTGCCGCGTCCGCCTGCTCGCCTTCCGTATCGATCAGTACCGTGCTGCCCTTGCCGGCGGCCAGCATCATCACGCCCATGATGCTCTTGGCATTGATGCGGCGGCCGTTGCGTTCCATCCAGACCTCGCAGGGATAGCTGCCGGCCAGTTGCGTGAGCTTGGCCGAGGCGCGCGCGTGCAGGCCCAGCTTGTTGATGATTTCGACTTCCGCCTTGGGCATTGCGTGATCCTTGTTCAGTGCTTGAGCATGTTGAGAATGCCGTCGCGACCGCCGGTGGTGGCGCGCGCCAGCAGGGTGTCCATGTCCTTGTCGCGATAGGTCAGCGCGCGCAGCAGCATGGGCAGGTTGACGCCGGCAATGCCTTCGATGCGGCCCGGTTCGAGCAGCTTCATGGCGATATTGGCCGGGGTGGCACCGTAGATGTCGGTCATGACCAGCACGCCTTCGCCGCTGTCGACCAGTTGCAGCAGGTTCTGCGCCAGCGGCAGGACATCGAGCGGATCATCCTGCGCGGCAACACCGAGCTGGACGATCTGCGGCGGCCGCCGGTTGAGCACATGGCAGGCGCACTGGATCAGCGACTCGCCGTAGCTGGTATGGGTGATGAGAAACAGGCCGATCAACGTGTTATGCCTCCCTTGCAGATCGGCTCATTCTATCAACCAATTCGGGCGGAAATGCGCTTGTGCCGCAGATCGGGCGCCGGTTTCAGCGGCAGCGCCGCTCCAGCGCATCGACAAACATGGCGGCGACATCGAAACCGCTTTGTTCGCTGATTTCCACGAAACAGGTGGGGCTGGTGACGTTGATTTCCGTGAGGCAGTCGCCGATTACGTCGATACCGACCAGCAGCAGGCCGCGCGCGGCCAGCACCGGCCCCAGCCCTGCGGCAATCTCGTGGTCGCGCGCGGTCAGCGGCCGCGCCTCGGGGCGGCCGCCGGCCGCCAGGTTGCCGCGCGTCTCGCCGGCCATGGGAATGCGTGCGAGGCAGTAGGGCACGGGCTCGCCGTCGATGATGAGGATGCGCTTGTCGCCATCCGTGATGGCCGGCAGGAAACGCTGCGCCATGATGGTGCGGGTCCCGTTCTGGGTCAGCACCTCGATGATGACGTTGCGGTTCGGATCGCCGCTGCGCACGCGGAAGATCGAACTGCCGCCCATGCCGTCGAGCGGTTTCAGCACCACGTCGCCGTGCTTGGCGATGAAGGCATTGATGACCCCGGCGTCGCGGGCGATCTGCGTCTCCGCGGTGTATTGCGGAAACTCGGCGATGGAGACCTTCTCGCTGTGGTCGCGGATCGCGCGCGGATCGTTGAAGATGCGTGCGCCGGCCGCGGCGGCGCGTTCCAGCAGCCAGGTGGCCGTGACGTACTCCATGTCGAAGGGCGGGTCCTGGCGCATCATCACCGCATCGAAATCCGTCAGCGCGCAGACGCGGTTCTCGCCGGCCGCGTACCAGATCACGTCATCCGCCTGCGGTTCGATGCGGATGGCCAGCGCGCTGACCACGCCGGCTTCCCAGGCGAGCTGCTCGCGCTGTATGGTCCAGACCTCATGCCCGCGCCGCGCCGCCTCGCGCATCATGGCGACGCTGGAATCCTTGTAGGCCTTGAGCTTGTCGAGCGGGTCGACGATGAATGCAAAACGCAAAATATTCTCCAAAAGCCGTTCGCCCTGAGCCCGTCGAAGGGCGGTGCGAAGAAGCGGGCTTCGACAAGCTCAGCCCGAACGGAATCAAACCGCCGCGATACCCTCCGCCGGTGCCGCGCGTTCCAGTTCCAGCGATGCCGCCAGTAGCGCCAGGCGCGCCACCACGCCGTAGGCATAGAAGCGGTTCGGTGCCGAGTCCGGCGCCTGCGTGCAGTCGGGCAGCGAGCAGCCGGTCTCGAAGGCCAGCGGCTTGAAGTGCATGCCGGGCGCGTTGAGGTTCTCGTCCACGCCGCGCGCGGTATTCACGCGGTAGAAGCCGCCGACCACATAGCGGTCGATCATGTACACCACCGGCTCGGCCGTGCCTTCATCCACCGTTTCAAAGGTGGGCACGCCTTCCTGGATGATGACCTCGGTCACCTGCAGGCCTTCCTTGACCACTGCCATCTTGTTGCGCTGCTTGCGGTTCAGGCCGGTGACCTCGCTCGCATCGCGCACCGTCATCACGCCCATGCCATAGGTGCCGGCATCGGCCTTGACGATCACGAAGGGCTCGTCCTTGATGCCGTACTCGGCGTACTTGGCGCGGATGCGCGTGAGCAGCATGTCTACATTGGCGGCCAGGCAATCCTCGCCGGTGCGTTCCTGGAAGTTGATCTTGCCGCAGGTGCCGAAATACGGATTCAGCAGCCAGGGGTCCAGGCCGAACTCGGCGGCGAAGGCATTGATCACTTCGTCATAGGCGGCGAAATGGTCCGACTTGCGGCGCACATGCCAGCCGGCATGCAGCGGCGGGATCAGGTATTGCTCGTTGAGATTGAGCAGGATCTCGGGCACGCCGCCCGACAGGTCGTTGTTGAGCAGCACGGCGCAGGGGTCGAAGCCGTCAAGGCCGAGACGATGGCCATTGCCGAGGCGCTTGACCGGCTCCAGCACGAGCCTGGCACCGTTGTCGAGTTCCAGGGTAGTCGGCGCGGTGATGTCGGGCAGCAGCGAGCCGATACGCACGTTGAGACCGGCATGGCGCAGGATGCTCGCCAGTTGCGCGACGTTCTGCAGATAGAACTGGTTGCGCGTGTGGTTTTCCGGAATCAGCAGCAGGTTGCGCGCTTCCGGGCAGATTTTTTCCACCGCCGACATGGCGGCCTGCACGCACAGGGGCATGAAGGCCGGATTGAGATTGTTGAAGCCGCCGGGAAACAGGTTGGTGTCTACCGGCGCCAGTTTGAAGCCGGCATTGCGCAGATCGACCGAGGCATAGAAGGGGGGCGTGTGTTCCAGCCACTGTGTGCGCAGCCAGCGCTCGATCGCCGCCTCACTCTCGAGCATGCGGGTTTCGATGTCGAGCAGCGGGCCGGTCAATGCGGTAGTGAGATGGGGGACCATAGGCGGGCGG
>JAIEOJ010000039.1 GCA_019750575.1 Rhodocyclaceae bacterium
CCTTCCTTGCTGCCGTAGCTTTCCTGCCAGGCGGCATCGCTGAAGGCTTCGTCGCCGACTTTGATGACCTGCTTGATCGGCAGCGAATATTTTTTCGCAAAGCCGAAGTCGCGCTCGTCATGCGCCGGCACCGCCATGACCGCGCCTTCGCCGTAGGTCATCAACACATAGTTGCCGACCCAGACTTCGACCTGCTCGCCGGTGAGCGGATGCTGGACGAAGAGGCCGGTCTTCATGCCTTCCTTCTCCATGGTCGCCACATCGGCTTCCATGACAGAGCCCTGCTTGCACTTCTCGATGAAGGCGGCGAGTTCGGGATTGTTCTTCGCGGCGTAGGTGGCGAGCGGATGCTCGGCGGCGACGGCAACATAGGTCACGCCCATCAGCGTGTCGGCGCGCGTGGTGAACACCCACAGCTTGTCTTCCTTGCCATCCAGCGTGTAGGGGAAAGCCATGCGCACGCCGAAGCTCTTGCCGATCCAGTTGGCCTGCATGGTCTTGACGCGCTCGGGCCAGCCCGGCAGCGCATCAAGGGATGCCAGCAGTTCGTCGGCATATTGCGTGATGGCGAAGTAGTAGCCGGGAATCTCGCGCTTTTCCACCAGCGCGCCGGTACGCCAGCCGCGGCCGTCGATCACCTGTTCGTTGGCGAGCACGGTCTGGTCGACCGGGTCCCAGTTCACGGTCTGGGTCTTCTTGTAGGCGATGCCCTTTTCCAGCATGCGCAGGAACAGCCACTGGTTCCACTTGTAGTACTCGGGCGTGCAGGTGGTGACTTCGCGTTCCCAGTCGATGGCAAAACCCAGCGACTTGAGCTGCTTCTTCATGTAGGCGATGTTTTCGTGCGTCCACTTGGCCGGCGGCACGCCGTTCTGCATGGCGGCATTCTCGGCCGGCAGGCCGAAGGCGTCCCAGCCCATGGGCTGCAGCACGTTGTAGCCCTGCATGCGGTGATAGCGCGTCAGCACATCGCCGATGGTGTAGTTGCGCACATGGCCCATGTGCAGCTTGCCCGAGGGATAGGGGAACATCGACAGGCAGTAGTACTTCTTCTTGCTGCTGTCCTCGACGGCCTTGAAAGCCTGGCTTTCATCCCAGTATTTCTGGGCGGCGGTTTCGATGTCTTTGGGGCTGTATTTGTCCTGCATGGCGGGGCGTTTTGGCGCTAAAAGCTAAAGGGGTCAATTATACCCGGCCAGGGTACCCAACCCCGCCGGTCAAGAACGTAACCCCGCCTGCTTACAGCAGGCCTATGTGACCTTTGGCAAGGCCAAAGGTGGGGTTGGATGAATACCGATCTCGCCTTTGGCTTCGCCCGCCCTTGCGGGCGGGTTGGCAAGCGGGGTCGGTATAATCGCGGCATGTCAGACCTCCTTCGCGGCTTAAATCCGGAACAGCTCGCCGCCGTTACCCTGCCCCCGCAACATGCCCTCATCCTGGCCGGCGCCGGCTCGGGCAAGACGCGCGTGCTGACCACCCGCATCGCCTGGCTGATCCAGACCGGGCAGGTTGGCCCGCACGGCATCCTGGCGGTGACCTTCACCAACAAGGCGGCCAAGGAGATGCTGACCCGTCTCAGCGCCATGCTGCCGATCAATACGCGCGGCATGTGGGTGGGCACCTTCCACGGCTTGTGCAACCGGCTGTTGCGTGCGCACTACCGCGACGCCGGCCTGCCGCAGCTGTTCCAGATCCTTGATTCCGGCGACCAGCAGGCGGCGATCAAGCGCCTGTTGAAGCAGATGAACATCGACGACGAGAAATTCCCGCCGCGCGAGCTGCAGCACTTCATCAATGCGCAGAAGGAACAGGGCATCCGTCCCGGTGCGGTCGAGGCCTGGGACGACCACACCCGCCGCCGTGCCGAGCTCTACCAGCTCTACGACGAACAGTGCCAGCGCGAAGGCGTGGTCGATTTCGCCGAGCTGCTGCTGCGCACCTATGAACTACTGAGTCGCAACGAAGTGCTGCGCCGCCATTACCAGGAGCGCTTCTCGCACATCCTGGTCGACGAGTTCCAGGACACCAACCCCCTGCAATACCGCTGGCTGCGCCTGCTGGCCGGTTATCCGGCCGCGACTGGGACGGCCATGTTTGCGGTCGGCGACGACGACCAGTCCATCTATGCCTTCCGCGGCGCCGATGTCGGCAACATGCGCGAGTTCGAGCGCGAGTTCAAGGTACAGAACATCATCCGTCTGGAGCAGAACTACCGCTCGCACGGCAATATCCTGGATGCCGCGAATGCGGTGATCAAGAACAATTCGGACCGTCTCGGCAAGAACCTGTGGACCGATGCGGGTGCCGGCGAGCCGATCCGCGTATTCGAGGCCTACAGCGATCTCGACGAGGCGCAATGGCTGGTCGAGGAGATCAAGGCGCTGGTGCGCGACGGGCATATGCGCAGTGAAATCGCCCTGCTCTACCGTTCCAATGCGCAGTCGCGCGTGCTCGAACACGCCTTGTTCAGCGCCGGCCTGCCCTACCGCGTCTATGGCGGTCTGCGCTTCTTCGAGCGCCAGGAAATCAAGCATGCGCTGGCCTATCTGCGCCTGATTGCGAATGCCGATGACGATACCGCCTTCGCCCGTGTCGTGAACTTCCCGACCCGCGGCATCGGTGCGCGTTCGCTTGAGCAGCTCGCCGATACGGCAAGGCAGCACAAGTGCAGCCTGCACGCTGCGATTCCGCTGCTAAGCGGCAAGGCGGGTGCCGTGCTCGCTGGTTTTGCCCAGCTCATCGAGCGCATGAAGGAAGGCAGCAGCCATCTGCCACTGCCCGAACAGATCGACCATGTGATCGAACTGTCCACGCTCAAGGAGCACTATCGCAGCGAGAAGGAAGGCCAGGACCGCATTGCCAACCTCGATGAACTGATCAGTGCCGCCGCCAGCTTCATTGCCGAGGAGCGCATTGCCGAAGACGGCAGTCCGGAGACACATGAGAACGTGCTCGCCTCCTTCCTTGCGCATGCATCGCTCGAAGCGGGCGAGCATCAGGCTGGCGAAGGCGACGACGCGCTGCAGCTCATGACGGTGCACTCGGCCAAGGGCCTCGAATTCAATATGGTCTTCCTCAGCGGTCTGGAAGAAGGCCTGTTCCCGCACGAAAATGCGGCCATGGAGCTCGACGGTCTGGAAGAGGAGCGCCGCCTCATGTATGTGGCGATCACGCGCGCGCGGCAGCGGCTGTATCTCTCCTTCGCCCAGCAGCGCATGCTGCACGGGCAGACGCGCTACAACGCCGCGTCGCGTTTCCTCGAGGAGATCCCGGCCGGTCTGCTCAAGTGGCTCAAGCCCAAGCAGAATCGCAGCTTTTCCAGCGGCAGCAGCTACAGTGCGCCGGACTACCAGCGCGCCGCGCCGCGCCCCAACCACGATGCTGGCGGCGTGGCGGGCCTGCGCATCGGTGTCAATGTGGCGCATGCCAAGTTCGGCCAGGGCGTGGTGATTGGCGCCGAGGGCGGCGGCAATGATGCGCGCGTGCAGGTGAATTTCGGCGCGGCCGGCATCAAGTGGCTGGCCTTGTCGGTGGCGAAACTCGACATTTTGTAGCCCCGGGACTGCAATCAGGGGCTTTCCCCACATGTTTCAATGGCTTGCCGCAATGCGTCTGGCATACAATCAGCGCAGCGTTTGAAACCAACGGACAATGGAGGGCGCAGCATGAAGTCATTCCTGATTGCGAATCCCAAGGGCGGCGTTGGCAAGAGCACCATTGCCACCAACCTGGCCGGCTGCTTTGCCCGCCAGGGGCACAAGGTCATGCTCGGCGACATTGATCGCCAGCAGTCCTCGCGGCACTGGCTGGAATTGCGCTCACCCGCCCTGCCGCACATCGCCAGCTGGAAGATCGATCCCGACCGCCCCGCGCGTCCGCCGGAAGGCACCACGCATGTGGTGCTGGACACCCCGGCCGGCCTGCACGGCAAGCCGCTGTCGCATGCGCTGAAGCTGGTTGATCGCGTGATCGTGCCGCTGCAGCCGTCGATCTTCGACATCCTGGCGACGCGCGAATTTCTCGATGAGCTGCTCGAGGAAAAGGCCATCCGCAAGCACCAGACCTTCATCGGCGTGGTCGGCATGCGCGTCGATGCACGCACGCGCTCGGCGGCGCAGCTCGAACGCTTCCTGCAGGACAATGACCTGCCGGTGCTGACCTATCTGCGCGATACACAGAACTATGTGCAGGCCGCTGCGCATGGCATGACCATCTTCGATCTGTCGGAGAGTCGTGCCGGGCAGGACTGGGCGCAGTGGCTGCCTGTGATCGAATGGTCAGCAAGCTGACCGTTCAATCACAGGCCCCTGATTTGCCCCCGCTGCCGCGCTGCGGCAGCCGTCCCCCCGCGGGGGACTTCTGTGATTGCGGCTGGCGGATGGGAAGGCGCGTTTGTGCTGATCGGGCTAATCTTCCCTAGCCCCTAGCCCCTAGCCCCTAGCCCCTCAGAACAACTCGACCGTATTGGTCTCGACGATGCGGCGTTGGAGGTGGCCTTCGTTGACCAGGTCTTCGTAGCTGAAGACGAGGTTGCGGCCATGATGCTTGGCCCAGTAGAGCGCTTCGTCGGCGTTATCGATGATGGCCGAGGGCAGGTCGTTGATGCCGATGCGCGCAAAGCCCGTGCTGATGGTCAGATGGCCGACCTGGGGGAAGGGGTGGGCTTCGACCTGGCGCCGGAAGCGGTCGAAGATGTTCATGGCATTGCGTGCCTCGGTCGGCTTGAGTACCACCACGAATTCCTCACCGCCGAAGCGGAACAGCTTGTCGTGGGCGCGGAACGAAGTCTTCATCATGTTCGCGATCATCAACAGCACCTCGTCGCCGATCAGGTGGCCGTAGGTGTCGTTGATGGTCTTGAAATGATCGATGTCGATGACGGCGAGCCAGTGGCTGTCGTCGGCATCGCTGCTATGACGGCGGCGCGGCAGATGCAGCACGTTGCCGTTGCTGGCGGCGTCATTCTCCTGCAGGCTGGACAGGATGCGCAGTAGCGACTCGTCAAAGGTCTTGCGGTTGAGCAGGCCGGTCAGCGTGTCAATCTCGCTGTAGTCGAGCAGGCGCAACTGGTTGCAGAACAGGCGCACCAGGCCCTGCACCAAACTTTGCTGGAGGGTGTCCAGTGGCGTGGTCTGGCGGACGACGATGAAGCCGAAGAAGACATTGCCCTCGCGCACGATGGGAAAGACCTGTTCGTGCAGGCCGCCATTGCTGTCGGGACCGGCGGGCACGACGATGCTGTTGCCGGAAGTCAGGCTGCGGTGCAGGGCCGGGAAGTGTTCTATCGAGGCGGTATTGGCCGGCCAGGAGAGGCCGTCGTCGAGACAGTGCCGACCGCTGTGGTCCGATTTGGCAACCAGTCCGGCAAGGCAGTCGCCCTTGGGGGTGAACACGCGAAACAGCTGGGCGCTGGTGGCATGCAGGATTTCCTGCACGGCATGCACGAAGGCAACTTCGAGTTCGGCGCGGTCACGCTGCGCGGAAATGACACAGGCATGAAGAAGCACCAGCTCTTCCGGAGTGGATGCACCAGTTTGGGGAACATCGAGAGGGGCTGTGCTTTCCGACATGCGATCCGCAGAGTCATGATCCTGTGCGCATAGCTTACCGGTAAATGCTAAACGTGACATGGTTAACGTTAAAGGTTAAGGAG
>JAIEOJ010000110.1 GCA_019750575.1 Rhodocyclaceae bacterium
CGCCCACCGCCTTGCCCTGCCGCCGCAACGGCAGCTATACGACCCGGCACGGCTTCGGCTACAGCGTGTTCGAACACCACGAGGACGGCATTCATACCGAGCTCTGCGTCTATGTCGCCATGGACGCCTCGGTCAAGTTCTCGCGCCTGCAGGTCAGAAACGATGCTGAGCGCCCGCGTCGCCTTTCCGCCACCGGTTATGTCGAATGGGTGCTGGGGGAGCTGCGTTCAAGCACCGGCATGCATGTGAGCACGGAAATCAACCGCCACATGACCCTGCTCGCGCACAACCGCTACAACAGCGACTTCGGCGAACGCACTGCGTTTTTCCATGTCGCCACCTCGACGCTGGAAGCCGTGACACGCAGCCACACCGGCGATCGCACCGAGTTCCTCGGCCGCAACGGCAGCCACGCCCATCCGGCCGCGATGCAGCGCAAGCAGCTGTCCGGACGCGTCGGCGCGGGGCTGGATGCCTGCGCCGCCATCCAGGTCGGCTTCGAACTGGCCCCGGGGCAGACGCGCGAGCTGGTGTTCATGCTCGGCATCGGCTGCGACCGCGCCGATGCGGAAACCCTCGTCAATCGTTTCCGCGGCGGCATCGGCGGCAGCATCGCCGCCCAGGAGGCACTGACCGAAACGCGGCGCCATTGGCGCGACCTCCTCGGCACGGTGCAGGTCACCACGCCTGATCCGGCCGTCAATCTGCTGGCCAATGGCTGGCTGCTGTATCAAACCCAGTCCAGCCGCCTGTGGGCGCGCAGCGGTTATTACCAGTCCGGCGGCGCCTTCGGTTTCCGCGACCAGTTGCAAGACGCCATGGCCCTGGTGCATGCCGCGCCGCAGCGCCTGCGCGCGCAGATCGTGTTGTGCGCCAGCCGCCAGTTCGCCGAGGGCGATGTGCAGCACTGGTGGCACCCGCCGCAAGGGCGCGGCGTGCGCACGCGCTGCTCCGACGACTACCTATGGCTGCCCTACGCACTCTGCCGCTATGTAGATGCAACGGGCGACACCGGCGTGCTCCAAGAGACGGCCACCTTCCTGCAAGGCCGCCTTCTGAATGAGGATGAGGAGTCCTACTACGACCTGCCCATGAGCGGCAGCGAACACGGCAGCATTTACGAACATGCCGTGCGCGCCATCCGCCACGGCCTGCGCTTCGGCGAACACGGTCTGCCGCTGATGGGCTCGGGCGACTGGAACGACGGCATGAACCTGGTCGGCGAAAAGGGCCGGGGCGAAAGCATCTGGCTGGGATTCTTCCTGTACGACATCCTGCAGAAGTTCGGCCCGCTGGCCCTCAGGCACGGCGACAAGCCCGTTGCAAAACTCTGTACGGCCGAAAGCCACAAGCTCAGGAACAAGCTCGAGAGCGCCGGCTGGGACGGCGCATGGTATCGACGCGCCTACTTTGACGACGGTACGCCCCTGGGCACGGCTGGCAACACCGAATGCCGCATCGATGCGATTGCACAGAGCTGGTCTGTACTCTCGGGCGCCGGCGCGCCGGAACGCGCAAGGCAGGCCATGGATGCCATGCACACGCATCTGGTGCGCGCTGAAGACGGCCTCATCCAGCTGCTCGATCCGCCTTTCGACAGCGGCACGCTCAACCCCGGCTACATCAAGGGCTATGTGCCGGGCGTGCGCGAGAACGGCGGTCAATACACCCACGGCGCGATCTGGGCGGCCATGGCCTTCGCCGAACTGGGCGAGCATAAACGCGCCTGGCAGCTCTTCAACATCATCAACCCCATCAACCACGGACGCACGCCCGAGGCTGTCGCCACCTACAAGATCGAACCCTATGTGCTGGCCGCCGATGTCTATGGCGTCGCCCCGCACATAGGCCGCGGCGGCTGGAGCTGGTACACGGGATCGGCCGGCTGGATGTATCGCCTGATGATCGAATCGCTTCTGGGTGCTCATCTGGAAAGCACCGGCCACACGCAGACGCTGCACATCAAGCCGTGTCTGCCGGCAGACTGGGACGAGTACACGCTGGACTACCGGCATGGCGAAACGACCTACCGCATCAAGGTGCGGCAGACCGACGACCCGCAGGAGGCATCAAGCGCAGAAGCCATGCGGATCGCACTGGACGCTGGCGGCGGCGTCCATCATGTCAATCTGACCCTGTTGCGGAGATGAAGCGCCGAATCAGGCAGCCTTGCTTTCCAGGGATCGGCTGTAGCGCGACGTCGTGAAGCAGCCGATCCAGTAGATCAGGGCGATGAAGAGATAACCGTCGAGTGCGAAGGCGCGCCACTTCGGATCGCCGTCTACCGCGAGGCCCAGCGCACCGGTCAGTTCGAACAGGCCGACGATGATGACCAGCGAAGTGTCCTTGAACAGCGCAATCGCCGAATTCATCAGCGCGGGCAGCACATTGCGCAGGGCCTGCGGCAGGATCACCGTCAGTTGCACCTGCCAGTAGGACAGCCCCAGCGCCTGCGCCGCCTCGGCCTGCCCCTTCGGCACGGCCAGCAGTCCGCCGCGAATGACTTCGGCCATGTAGGCGCCGGCAAACAGGATGATGGCAACCAGCACGCGCAGCAGCGAGGGAAACTCCCAGCCCCGCGGCATGAAGAGCGGAAACAGGAAGGCCGCCATGAACAGCACCGCCACCATGGGCACGCCGCGCACCAGCTCGATGAAGACGGTGCACAGCGTACGCACCACCGGCAGCCTGCCATTGCGTCCGAGCGCCAGCAATACCGCCAGCGGAAATGCGCCGGCGAGGCCGAAGACGGTGAGGATCAGCGTCAGCGGCAAGCCACCCCAGCGCGGCGTATCGACGTTTTCCAGTCCGAACAGGCCACCCTTGAGCAGGAAGATGAACAATGCCAGCCCGATGCTCCAGACCAGCCACAGGCGACGGTTGCGGAAACGCTGCAGCGTGCTGATGCCCAGCAAGCCGAGCATCAGCAGGGTAGCGAGCAAGGGCCGCCATTGTTCGTCTAGCGGATAGCGGCCGAACAGGATCACCCGGTACTTCTCCGCCACCACGCCCCAGCAGGCGCCACTGCCTTCAAGTGCATGGCAGGCGGCAGCATCGGGGCGGAACACCGCCTTCAGCACCGCCCAGTCGAACAGATGCCAGCCGGCCCAGAGCAGGATGGCACCGAGGATCAGATTGGCAGGCGTGATATGCCGCTTCATGGGTACCCGCCCTGCTGCCGCAACAGACGACCGTGCCAGCCGCCCATCAGCGCCGCCGTGATAAGCGACAGCGTCAGATACACGGCCATGATGATGGCGATGCACTCCACCGCATGGCCGCTCTGGTTGAGGGTGGTATCGGCGACGGCAACGAGATCGGGATAACCGACCGCGACCGCCAGCGAGGAATTCTTGATCAGGTTGAGCAACTGGTTGGCCAGCGGCGGAATCATGCTGCGTAGCGCCTGCGGCACCACCACGAAGCGCAGGGTCTGCGCATCATTCAGGCCCAGCGCCTGCGCCGCCTCGGTCTGGCGCCGCGACACCGCCTGCACGCTGCCGCGCACCACCTCGGCAATATAGGCGGCGGTGAACAGGGTCAGCGCGGCCGCCACGGACAGAAATTCCGGTGTCAGCATGGCGCCGCCGCTGAAGGTGAAGCGGCCCAGCACCGGCCGCTCCAGCATCAGCCCCACATCAGTGAAGGTCGGCCAGGGCAGCGCCAGCCCGCTCTTGGACAGCCACACATCCGGCCCCAGCGACCACGCCTCCTGCGGCAAGGGCAGGCGGCCGATCAGCAGCACATAGACGATCAGCACCTGCAACAGCAGCGGCACATTGCGGAAGAGCTCGACATAGGCTTCGCACAGCCGCGCCAGCAGGCGGTTGCGTGCGAGCTGCCCCAGCCCAAGCGCGCCGCCCAGCCCAAGGCTGGCGACGATGGCGACGGCAGCCACGCTGACGGTATTGAGCAGGCCGACAAGAAAGGCGCGACCGTAGGTGTCGGCAGCATCAAAGGCGATCAGGGTGTCGCCGATATCAAAGCCGGCGCGCTGCCAGAGGAACCCGAAGCCCGGCTCCACGCCCAGGCCGCGCATCTTGGCGGCGACGAGGGTGGCGAGGCCGTAGAGGGCAAGCAGGACGGCAGCGACGATTGCCGCTTGCAGGGCGTATGCGCGCACTTTCATCGCTGCGCCCCCTCTCCCCCTACCTCTCCCCCGCGAGGGGGAAGGGGTGAGTTGGTGCCTCCGGTGTTAACTCCCTCCCCCCTGGAGGGGGAGGGCTGGGGAGAGGGGGAAACCACGTCAAACCAATCCACAAACATCACCTCAAGGGCGGCGAATACATCACGCCCCCATCACGCGGCAGCGCATTGATGCCGCGCGGCAGTTGCAGCAGTGACTCCGGCCCGACATTGCGCTCGAAGATCTCGCCGTAATTGCCCACCGCCTTGAGCATGCGATAGACCCATTCGCGGTCCAGACCCAGCGGCTTGCCCACGTCCTCGCTGACGCCAAGCAGGCGCTGCACCGCCGGATCGTCGCTGCGCTGGCGCACCGTATCCACATTGGCCCGGGTGATGCCGCGTTCCTCCGCTTCCAGCAGCGCGAAGATGGCCCAGCGCACGAGCGCAAACCAGTCCTCGTCACCGCGCCGCACCACCGGGCCCAGCGGCTCCTTGGAGATGCGGTCGGGCAGCACCACGTAGTCCTCGGGCTTGCCGGAATCATTGGCGCGTATGCTGGCCAGCGCCGAGGCATCGGCCGTGAAAGCCTGACAGCGGCCGCTAAAGAAAGCCTTGAGCACCGCGCGCAGGTTCTCGAACATCAAGGTCTTGAACTGGATCCTGTTGGCTCGCGCAAACTCGGCCAGGTTCTTTTCCGTGGTCGTGCCGGTCTGCACGCAGATCTCGGCGCCGTTCAACTGCCTGGCCTCATTCACCTTGCTGCGCTTGTGAACGAGAAAGCCCTGCCCGTCGATGAACATGTAGCCGGCATAGACCAAGCCCTGCCCGGCATCGCGCCCCAAAGTCCAGGTGGTGTTGCGCGAGAGGATGTCGATCTCGCCCGACTGCAGCGCAGTGAAGCGCTGCTGCGAGGTCAGCGGCGACCAGCGCACCTTGCTCGGATCCTTGAGCACTGCCGCCGCCAGCGCACGGCAGAAGTCCACATCCATGCCGCGCCATTCGCCCTTGCTGTCGGCCGCGGAAAAGCCGGCCACGCCGGTGCTCACGCCGCAGGCCAGCTGGCCGCGCGCGCGTATCGCGTCGGCGGTCTTGCCCGCGTGTGCCGGCACGGACGACAGGGCCGAGGCAATGGCGATGACGGCGATCAATGCTGTTTTCATAGGCTGAACGATACCAAACACACTCCCACTATGCCCCACAAACCGTTCGGGCTGAGCCTGTCGAAGCCGTGATAAGCATTGAGATCAGAAGACCAAACCTTTGGGAGCTACACACTGCGCGGCTTCGACAGGCTCAGCCCGAACGGCCATTTGATTACTCATGGCCAGTCTCCCCATGATATGTTTCACTCATGATTTCCATCCGCAATCTGTCCAAATGGTTCGGCGACAAGCAGGTGCTGCACGACTGCAGCCTCGATGTCGCCAAGGGCGAGATCGTCGTCGTCTGCGGCCCTTCCGGCTCGGGCAAGAGCACCCTGATCCGCACGCTCAACGGGCTGGAGCCCTTCCAGCAGGGCAGCGTGGAAGTGGACGGCATTGCGCTGGGCGCACA
>JAIEOJ010000062.1 GCA_019750575.1 Rhodocyclaceae bacterium
TATGCCGGTGATGTTGCCGAGGTGCAGGCACCGGGCGGCATCCGCGAGTATGAAATTCTCGACGTCCAGTACATCTGAAGACCATGCATAAAGCTACTGCGCTTGGCATCTCAGGCTTGCGCGGTGCTCGTAGTCCTCGCGTACTGAAAGTATGCTCCGGCTGCTGCGCTCCGGGCGCGCCTGACCTGCCTGCGCTCGCGACGCTTTCTTTCATGGCCTTTTTGTAATGCGTAGGCTGGCGGACGCGCTCTATTCGATCTGCATCACGCTCTGGGTTGGCGGCCTGATCGGCATCGGCTATGTGGCCGTGCCGGTGCTCTTTACCCATCTCGCGGATCGTTCGCTGGCCGGCTATCTGGCGGGCAATATGTTCGCCATCGGCGGCTGGCTGGGTCTCGCCTGCGGCCTTTATCTGCTGGCATACCTGTTTGGCGTGCACCGCCGCGCTGCCTGGCGCAATCCTGTCACCGGCCTGGTGAGCGCGATGCTGCTGTTTGGCGTGATCGGGCAGTTCGTGATTCAGCCCGTCATCGCCGGCCTGCGTGCCGAGGCGCTGCCACTTCCCGTGATGCAAAGCCCGCTGGCCGAGGCGTTTGCACGCTGGCACGGTGCGTCCAGTGTGCTCTACCTGTTTGTGGTCCTGCTGGGGCTGGCCCTGGTGGTGCTGCAGGGCAGGGGACGGCGGACGACTTAGCTGGCGCGGTTGCCGCGTGTGGGGCGGCGCGGCTTGCCTTGCACGATGCTGCGGGCACGTGCGGCCTTGTCGGTCTTGGCGGCAGCGGCCTTCTTGGTCAGGCGCGGACCCGATGGCTTTCTCGCACCGGCTTTGCTGCTGCCGGCGACGGCAGGATCCTCGGGGCGTTGGCGCCACAATACGAGCAGGTTGCCGATATGCTGCACCGGCGCTGCACTGAGCGTGCTGCAAACGGCTTCGAGCAGGGATTCACGGGTCTCGCGTTCCGTGTCATAGATACGGACCTTGATCAGTTCGTGAGTCGTGAGGCAGCGGTCGATTTCCTTGAGCACCGCCTCAGTCAGGCCTTTCTGGCTGATACTGACGACAGGCTTGAGGCTGTGGGCGGCGGCGCGCAGGGCGCGGCGCTGGGTGGTGGTGATTTCAGTCATAGGCGCCATTGTACCAGTCGGGGATTGGGCGTCAGGAATTTGAGGCTAGAGCAGCATGTCGCTGAATGAGAGCGGGAAAAAGCATCGTCACAACAAGTCGTGGATGCAGGAGCACGTCAATGACCCCTATGTGAAGCGGGCCAAGGCGGAGGGCTGGCGTTCGCGGGCGGCATTCAAGCTGATCGAGATCGACGCCAAGGACAAGCTGCTGAAGCCCGGCATGACCGTGGTGGATCTCGGTTCGGCGCCCGGCAGCTGGTCGCAGGTGGCGGCGCGCAAGATCAAGCCCAGCGGCATCCTGGTTGCGCTCGACCTGCTGGAAATGGAGCCGATTCCCGATACAACCTTCATTCGCGGCGATTTCCGCGAGGACGAGGTGCTGGCCCGACTCGAAGAAACCCTGGCCGGACGGCAGGTTGACCTTGTTTTGTCGGATATGGCCCCCAATATGTCAGGGGTGGAGGTTTCTGATCAGGCACGTGTCATGTATCTGGCTGAACTGACACTGGATTTCTGTCGTTCGCATCTGAAACCCGGCGGTGATTTGCTGGTCAAGGTGTTCATGGGCAGCGGGTTCGAGGAGTTGCGCAACCAGATGCGCGAGGTTTTTGCCCAGGTGCATGTCAGGAAGCCCGATGCATCAAGGGATCGCAGTGCCGAAACCTTTCTGCTTGCGCGTGGTCGCAAGTAGGTCGGCATGGGCGCGGCGCATCCCCGTGTAAAAGGGGATGGCTATCCTGCCCATAGTTTGCAGGCACAGGCATTCGGCTCTAGAATAGGCTGATGCAGTTTTACTTAAAGCCCGGTTTGGGCGAGCGAGGCATGCTTTGAACAATCTTTTCAAAAACATCGCGATCTGGATGGTGATCGGCATCGTGCTGATGACGGTCTTCAACCAGTTCAGCACCCGCCAGACAGCCCAGAACACGATCGATTACTCGCAGTTCATGGAAGAGGTACGGCAGGATCGCATCAGCAAGGTGACGATCCAGGGCCGCACCCTGGAGGCGCTGACCACCGATGGCAAGAAGGTCATCTCGTATGCCCCGCCGGACCTGTGGATGGTCTCGGACCTGCTCAAGTACAACGTCAAGGTGGTGGCCAAGCCGGAAGAGGAGCAGTCCTTCCTGACCAGCATCTTCGTGTCCTGGTTCCCCATGCTGCTCCTGATCGGCGTCTGGATTTTCTTCATGCGCCAGATGCAGGGCGGCGGCAAGGGCGGTGCCTTCTCGTTCGGCAAGAGCAAGGCGCGCATGATGGACCAGGCGACCAATGCCATCACCTTCGCTGACGTCGCCGGCTGCGACGAGGCCAAGGAAGATGTTTCCGAGCTGGTCGAATTCCTGCGCGATCCTTCCAAGTTCCAGAAGCTGGGCGGTCGCATTCCGCGTGGCGTGCTCATGGTCGGTTCCCCGGGTACCGGCAAGACCCTGCTCGCCAAGGCAATTGCCGGCGAGGCCAAGGTGCCGTTCTTCTCGATCTCCGGTTCCGACTTCGTTGAAATGTTCGTTGGTGTCGGCGCCGCCCGTGTGCGCGACATGTTCGAAAACGCCAAGAAGCACGCACCCTGCATCATCTTCATCGACGAAATCGACGCGGTCGGTCGTCAGCGTGGCGCCGGCCTCGGCGGCGGCAATGACGAACGCGAACAGACCCTCAACCAGCTGCTGGTCGAGATGGACGGCTTTGAAGGTACCAGCGGCGTGATCGTGATCGCCGCCACCAACCGTCCGGACGTGCTCGACCCCGCGCTGCTGCGTCCGGGCCGCTTCGACCGTCAGGTTGTGGTGCCGCTGCCCGACATCCGCGGCCGCGAGCAGATCCTCAACGTGCACATGCGCAAGGTGCCGATTGCACCCGACGTCAACGCCAATGTGCTGGCGCGCGGTACGCCCGGCATGTCCGGCGCCGACCTCGCCAATCTGGTGAACGAGGCTGCACTGTTTGCCGCGCGCAGCAACAAGCGCGTTGTCGACATGGACGATTTCGAAAAGGCCAAGGACAAGATCTTCATGGGCGCCGAGCGCAAGTCCATGGTGATCACCCCCGAGGACAAGAAGAAGACTGCTTACCACGAGTCGGGTCACGCCATCATCGGCGAGACCCTGCCGGGCTGCGATCCGGTGCACAAGGTGACGGTGATTCCGCGTGGCCGCGCCCTCGGCGTGACCTGGTCGCTGCCGGAAATGGACAAGTTCAGCCTCTATCGTGACGAAATGCTCGCCCAGATCTGCATGCTGTTCGGTGGTCGTGTTGCCGAAGAGCTGTTCTGCGGCAACGTCTCGACCGGCGCATCGAACGACTTCGAACGTGCCACCCAGATCGCCCGCGACATGGTCACCCGCTACGGCATGTCCGAAGCGCTGGGCCCGATGGTGTATGCCGAGAATGAAGGCGAAGTCTTCCTCGGCCGTTCGGTGACCACGCACAAGAATGTGTCGGAAGCCACGATGCAGAAGGTCGATGCGGAAATCCGCCGCATCATCGACGAGCAGTACGCGCTGGCGCGCAAGATCCTCAGCGAGAACCGCGACAAGGTCGAAGCTATGACCGCCGCGCTGCTCGAATGGGAAACTATCGATGTCGAACAGATCAAGGACATCATGGAAGGTCGCCCGCCGCGCCCGCCCAAGCCCAGCGGTGCGCGTCCGGCCTCGGCCGATACGCCGTCTGATGGCGCCACGCCAACGGCACCGGCACCGGCGGCCTCTGCTTGACAGTCTGAACTGCACAAACCTAACAAGGCCGGATTGCGAGCGATCGCAATCCGGTTTTTCTTTATATGCCCAAGCTGAATTGCGGTTCCCATTTGCTGACCCTTGATCGCCCCCTGATCATGGGCATCGTCAATGTCACGGCCGACTCCTTTTCCGGCGACGGCCATGCACATGCCGGCTTGTCCGATGCGCTGTGCCATGCCGAACGGCTGATTGCCGAGGGCGCCGACATGCTGGATATCGGCGGCGAGTCTTCCCGGCCCGGTGCCGTGCCGGTATCCGAAGCCGAAGAGCTGGATCGTGTCATTCCCCTGATCGAAGCGTTGCGCGGTTGCGGTCTGCCCCTGTCGGTGGATACGGTCAAGCCCGGCGTCATGCGCGCGGCGATTGCGGTCGGCGCCGATCTGATCAACGACATCGCCGCCCTGCAGGCGCCGGGCGCGCTGGAGGCGGTGGCCGACAGCCAGGCGGCCGTGTGTCTGATGCACATGCAGGGCACGCCCGGCACCATGCAGGCGGCGCCGCACTACGAGGATGTGGTGCAGTCAGTGATGGGTTTTCTCGCCGAACGTGTCGCCATCGCCGAGGCCGCCGGCATTGCCCGCGAGCGCATCGTCCTTGACCCGGGCTTCGGCTTCGGCAAGACGCTGCAACATAACCAGACCCTGTTCCGCGCGCTGCCGCGCTTCGCCCACTTCGGGCTGCCGCTGCTGGTGGGGGTGTCGCGCAAGACCATGCTGGGGCAGATCACCGGTCGTGAAGTCGGCGAGCGCATGCCGGCCAGCATCGCCGCGGCCATGCTGGCGGCGCGGGCAGGCGCGCACATCGTCCGCGTACACGACGTGGCGGCTACAAAAGATGCTTTGGCGGTACTATCCGCACTCGATAACGACGACCTTTCTGGAGAGACTCGATGAGTCGCAAGTATTTCGGTACCGATGGCGTGCGCGGTCGTGTCGGCGCAGCGCCGATCACGCCCGAGTTCGTGATGCGCCTGGGCTATGCGGCCGGCATGACGCTGGCGCACAACGCCGAGGCGCGCGGGCATCTCAAGGACAGCGACCGTCCGGCCGTGCTGATCGGCAAGGACACGCGCGTTTCCGGCTACATGCTGGAAGCGGCACTGGAGGCGGGCTTCTCTGCCGCAGGCGTGGATGTGATGCTGTGCGGTCCCTTGCCGACCCCGGCCGTGGCCTACCTGACCCGCGCTCTGCGCCTGCAGGCGGGCGTGGTGATTTCGGCCTCGCACAATCCCTATGATGACAACGGCATCAAGTTCTTCTCGGCCCAGGGCACCAAGCTGCCGGATGCGGTGGAGCTGGAGATCGAGGAGCGCATTGATCAGCCCATGGGTTGCCGCGAGTCGGCCCAGCTCGGTCGCGCTGTGCGCATCAATGATGCGGCCGGCCGCTATATCGAATTCTGCAAGAGTACCTTCCCCAACGATCTCGATCTGCGCAGCCTCAGAATCGTTGTCGATTGCGCCCATGGCGCTGCCTATGCCGTGGCACCGGCGGTCTTTCACGAACTCGGCGCCGAGGTGATCAGCATCGGCACCAGTCCGAACGGCCTCAATATCAACGACGGCGTGGGTGCCACCGCGCCTGACAGCCTGCGTCGTGCCGTGCTGGAACACAAGGCCGATATCGGCATCGCGGTCGACGGTGATGGGGATCGTCTGGTCATGGTCGATGCCGATGGCAAGGTCTATGACGGCGACATGCTGCTGTACGTGATTGCGCGCCAACTGGCGAAGCAGGGCAGGGTGCCTGGCCTGGTCGGTACGCTGATGAGCAATCTCGGTTTCGAGCATGCGCTCGGCCGTCTCGACATTGCGTTTGCGCGTGCCAAGGTGGGCGACCGCTATGTGCTCGAACTGATGAAGGAAAAGGGCTGGCTGCT